>DATC01000009.1:2492-10455 GCA_002504495.1 Methanomassiliicoccaceae archaeon UBA537 | reverse complement strand
CTGACCGACGTCGGTGGTGACTATAGTGTCCTCGTCCAGCAGGGCGTTGATCTCCTGCATGACCCTCTGGGGCTTGATGGGCGTCGCGTCCATGTCGGTGTTGATGCGCGCCGACGCCTTCAGCTCCTTCGCGCGTCCGCACCATTCGTCGAACCTCACCGGCCTGGAGCCGAGGGCGCACATCAGCGCCCTGAGGGCCTTGGCCGCGTCGGCCTGGAGGTTCACGCACTGGTGGCCGTGCTTCCCGAACTCGGTGGGGTCGATGTCTATGTGGATGACCCTTCCGGACCTCATGCGGTCGTGGGGGCTGTACGTCCTGTCTGAGAATCTGCTCCCTATGGAGATCATGAGATCGGCATCCGCGGACATCTCGACCGCGGCGAGCCTACCGTGGAGCCCCAGCGGCCCGAGGTTCATCGGATACGACGACGGCACCGCGCCCATGCCCATCAGGGTGGTGGCGACCGGGGCCCCTATCGCGGATGCGAACTCCATGACCTCGGCGGAGGCGTCCATGGCTCCGCCGCCCACCAGGATCAGCGGCCTTCTGGCCTCGCGTATCCATTGGACGGCCTCGTGGATGCCGGACAGGTCCTCGCGCACCGGCTTTATGCCGTAGTCCTCATGGAGGAGGCGCGGGTCGATGTCCATGCCCATCTGGTCCACGGGCAGGTCTATGTGCACCGGCCCCTTCCTGCCGGACTGGCATATCTTCCACCCCTCGTCTATCGCATGGGGGAGGCGGTCCGCTTCCAGGACCCTGTAGCTGTGCTTGGTGATCGGCATGAGGAGGCTGTACGCGTCGACCTCCTGGAACGCTCCGAGCCCCAGCGAGCCCGCCGCCACCTGGCCGGTGAGCGCGAGCATGGGCGAGGAGTCGGCGTAGGCGGTGGCTATGCCGGTGACGAGGTTCGTCGTCCCGGGTCCGCTCGTGGCGAGGCATACTCCGGGAACCCCTCCCGCCCTTGCGTATCCGTCGGCCATGTGGGCCGCGCACTGCTCGTGCCTCACCAGGACATGCCTGATGTCGGAGTCCAGCAGCTCGTCGTAGATCGAGATGACGCTTCCGCCCGGGTATCCGAAGATCGTGTCGACCCCTCTCTCCCCGAGCATGGCCAGGAGCGCTTCAGTGCCTCTAATGTGGTTCCCCTCTGGTACCGGATTCCGTGCGCGCGTTATAAGCGTGATGGGCGGGCGTGCGGCAACGCTAATAAGCGCGTCCGCGATTGCGACGGCAAGGTACATTCCATGTCGAAGATCAGGGTCGCGGTAAACGGGTACGGCACGATAGGAAAGAGGGTCGCAACGGCGGTCTGCAAGCAGGACGATATGGAGCTCGTCGGAGTGACGAAGACCCGTCCCAACTTCGAGGCCAAGGAGGCCCTCTCCAAAGGATACGGCCTCTACGTCCCCGACGAGAGCGTCGAGGCGTTCGCCAAGGCCGGGGTCCACATCGACGGGACCATCGGGGACATGCTCGGCAAGGTCGACATCGTGGTCGACTGCACTCCCGGAACCGTCGGGGAGTACTACAGGGACATGTACAGGGCCGCCGGCGTCAAGGCCATATTCCAGGGCGGGGAGGACCACAGCCTCACGGGCATATCGTTCAACTCCACCGCCAACTACGCGGAGTCCTGGGGCGCCCAGCTCTCCCGCGTCGTCTCATGCAACACGACCGCCCTCCTCAGGACCCTGTATCCCATCGACAAGGCGCTCAGGATCCAGAACGCGTTCGTCACCATCGTCAGGCGCGCCGTCGATCCGAGCGACAGCAAGGGCGGCCCCGTCAACGGGCTGGAGCCCTCCGTCAAGCTCCCCACGCACCACGGCCCGGACGTCCAGAGCGTCATGCCCTGGCTCAACATCAACACCATGGCCGTGAAGGCCTCCACCACCCTGATGCACGTGCAGACCGTCGTCGCCCAGCTCGCCTCCGAATCAACCACCGAGGAGGTCCTCGGCATCCTGAGGAGCGCCCCGAGGGTCAGGCTCGTGAAGTCGTCCGACGGGATCAAGTCCACCGCGCAGGTCATGGAGC
Source organism: Methanomassiliicoccaceae archaeon UBA537 (assembly GCA_002504495.1). Taxonomy (GTDB): domain Archaea; phylum Thermoplasmatota; class Thermoplasmata; order Methanomassiliicoccales; family Methanomethylophilaceae; genus Methanoprimaticola. Next base: position 8,414 of record DATC01000009.1, on the reverse strand, counting down.
TCGCACGCGACCTTGGCCGCGACCGCTCCGACATGTACGAGATCGTCGTCTGGGAGGACGGCGTCAAGGTCGTCGGCAACACCCTCTACTACTACCAGGCCGTCCATCAGGAGTCGGACGTCGTCCCGGAGAACATCGACTGCATCAGGTCGATGTGCAAGGCGGTCCAGGACCCCCAGGAGTCCAGGGCCATGACCGATGCCGCCATGGGCATCGGAAGGCTGCGAGGCGGTTCAAGTGGAGAAGCAGTTCAACGCCCTCGAGGACTTCGACTTCAGGGACAGGACGGTCATCCTGAGGGTGGACATCAACTGTCCCCTCGACAAGGAGACGCTCAGGATCGTCAACGACTCCAGGATCAGGAGGATAATACCCACCGTCCGCGAGCTCGTCGGGAAGCATGCGAAGGTCGTCATGCTGGCCCATCAGAGCAGGAAGGGCAAGTGGGACTTCATCCCCCTGGACCAGCATGCCGAGCTCCTGTCCAAGCATCTCGGGATGCCCGTCAGGTACGTGGACGATGTGATCGGAGAGGAGGCGAAGAGCGCCGTGGCCGGACTCGAGTCCGGAAGCGTCCTCCTCCTGGGGAACGTCAGGTCCCTGGACAGCGAGACCGCCAAGGGCGATATGGAGTTCCACGCGGACGGAGAGATCGTCAAGGCTCTGGCTCCGCTCGCCGACTACTACGTGTGCGACGCGTTCGGCGCCGCCCACCGCTCCCAGTGCTCCCTCGTGGGATTCGAGGCTAGGCTCCCATCCGCCTCCGGAAGGCTCATGGCGAAGGAGCTCCACGCTCTGGAGGCCATCTTCGGGCATCCCCGCAGGCCCTCCGTCTTCATCCTCGGAGGAGCGAAGTTCGGGGACGTCTCCGAGATGATCGACAGGGTCCTCGGAAGCGGGATGGCCGACACGGTGATCCTCGTGGGCCTCGTGGGCAACGCGTATCTCCTCGCGCGCGACGTCGACATCGGGGACGCCAGCAGGGCCGTCCTCCAGGACGAGCTCACGCCCGAGAACCTCCAGGCGGCCAAGGACATCATGGCGAAGTACGGCCAGAGGGTCCTTCTGCCCGTGGACGTCGCCGTCGAGAGGGACGGAAGGAGGGTATCCGTCAACATAGGCGACCTCCCCACCGCCGAGCCCGCGCTCGACATAGGGGACGCGTCCGCCGAGAAGTTCAGGAAGGTCGTCCTGTCCTCCAGGACCAGCTTCATGTCCGGTCCCGCCGGCATGATCGAGAAGGACGGCTTCGAGGTCGGCACCCGCATCATAATGTCCGCCATGGTGGACAGCGGCGGCCAGTCCGTCATAGGGGGAGGCCACACCGGAGGGGCCGCCGAGAGGTTCGACCTCGCGGACAGGTTCTCCTACGTCAGCACGGGCGGCGGAGCCCTGGAGACGTTCCTGCTGGGGAAGCCCCTGCCGGTCGTGGAGGCCCTGAAGCACTCCATGGAGAGCAGGAAGGAGCGAAGTCTCCGAAACAAAGGTTAATTACGTCGTGGGAATGGGGATACCGATGGCCAAGAAGAAGAGGCGCATAACCGAAGAGGCGGAGGAGGAGTACGAGTTCACTCCCACCGAGTTCAACGAGAGGGAGTTCATACTCAAGGACCTGTACATGACGAAGATCTTCGTCGTCGTGATGGCGTTCGCCCTCGTCGCCGGCGTCATAGGCGCCTTCCTCACGGACCATATCGCCGATTACGGCTGGATAGTCGCTACGCTCGTGTCGTTCGCGATCTGCGCCAGCCTCGGGAAGCTGCTGTCCGCCGTCGGATTCAGGATGGACATGGTCGAATCCAAGTCCATGGCCGGGAACTATCTGCTGTTCCTCGTGCTCGCCCTCGGTATCTGCATCCTTCTCACGAACGAGCCTTTCGTCATCTGAGATGTCCGGCCGGTCCCCCGGAAGGGGCCGGCGGCATCCTTCAAATGAGGCCTTTGGCTTTCAGGGCCTCGATCAGCCTTCTCACAGCGTCTCCGCGATGGGAGATCGCGTTCTTCTCGTCCAGCGGCATCTCCGCGAACGTCCTCTCTCCGTCAGGAGAGAAGATCGGATCGTAGCCGAACCCGTCCGTCCCCTTCTCCGCACAGGCGATGACTCCTCTGCACTCCCCGGTGACGATGGTCCTCTCTCCGCCGATGTCGCATCCTATGCAGCATCTGAACACGGCGCCTCTGTCCTCGACTCCGTCCATGAGCTTCAGGATCCCGCTGTTCCCGATGGTCTTCTGGGCATAAGCGGACCATACTCCCGGGAATCCCTTCAGGGCGTCGACGAACATCCCGGAGTCGTCTATGATGTAGTCGCGGAGACCTTCCGCGTAAAGGGCGTCCATGCCCTTCTCCACGACCTCCTCCAGCCTGGATGTCTGAACCTCGTCGTAGGGATGGCGGAGATGGACCATCTCTATCCCGTAGTCGGACAGCTCCTTCTGGTATTCCCTGACCTTTCCCGGATTGGATGTGATGACGCTGATCCTCATGTGTATCTTCCTCTGTTCCTGATGTCCTCCAGCTTCTTGGCGACGGCCTTCGGATCGGACACGTGCGCGTAGTACTCCTCCATCAGGGCATCGAACGCATCCGCGAGATCGACATGGGCCGATGCGAATCCCCTTTCGAGGAGCCTCAGGTCCACTCCGATGTCCTCCAGCTCGGCCAGGGTCCTTCCCATTGACATGTCTATCAGGCATATCCTGCCGTCGTCCTCGCGGATCATGTTGGACGTCGTGAGGTCTCCGTGGCAGATCCTGGCGGAATGCAGGCGCGCGACTGTCCTTCCGATCTCCCTGCAGACCTCCTCGGCATCTTCCGGATGGGCGTCCAGATAGCTCTTGACGGTGCATCCGCCGACCCTCTCCATCGTTATGGCGCACCTCGCGAGGTCGATGTCGTAGATGCAGGGCGTCCGGACTCCCGCCTCACGGGATTCATGCATTATGCGCGCCTCGCTCCTCGTGCGCATAGACCTGATATGCGCATCGAGCTCCGGTATGCGATAGGACTTCTCGGGGCGGATCTTCTCGAGCGCATCCCTTCCCAGGAACGAGGTGGCGATTATGCACGCCTCCGCGCCCATGGCCTCCGGTTCGTCGGACATGCGTTCCCGATTGGATTCCGCGTATACATTTTGAGCGACGCCCGACCTGACGGATGCGGTTCAGGATATCTATTAATCCAGTTCTGCGATGAGCCTTCCGCGATGCGGATACCCATCTCCTGCAAGAACATCGACCGTCTCCTGGGAGGCGGGATCGAGACCGGCTGCGTCACCCTGTTCTACGGCGAGGCCGGTGCCGGGAAGACGAACGTCTGCCTGCAGGCGGCCCGCACGGTCACATCGCAGGGCTCGCGTGTAGCCTACATAGACACCGAGGGACTCTCCTACGAGAGGCTCGGACAGGTCTTCGAAGGCAGGGAGGAGGATGTGAAGAATCTCTTGATCTTCCAGGTGCATTCACTGGAAGAGCAGACGGATCGCGTCGAGAAGGTCGGGAAGCTCGCCGAGAACAAGGCGGTCTCCATGGTCATCATCGACTCCCTGACCATGTTCTACCGTCTCAGATACGAGGATCCGAAGGCCCGCAGCGATCTCATCAAGGAGATAGAGATGCTCCAGGAGATGGCGAGGAAGTTCGATGTCGCCGTCGTGGTGACCTCCCAGGTGTATTCCAATCTCAATTCCGGCGGAGTCGAGTTCCTGGGGGGACATGCGCTCAAGCACAATGCCAAGACCATCATCCGGATGGAGAAGCTCGAGAACGGCAGGCGCAAGGCCGTCATCGTCAAGCATCGCAGCCTTCCAGAAGGCAGATCGGTCTACTACCGCATCACGCAGACCGGCATAGAGGACGTGCGATCGCAGCATGTCCCTGTATCCTGCCAGAATCTCCAGCTTCCTGTTCGGGGTCATCGGCGGCACCCCGCATTCCGGACCTATCAGATCGAATCCCGCATCAACGGAGGCGCGAATGCTTGCGAGCATGTCGGATTCGGAGCCCTGAAGGAGCACTCTCACAGGATCGATCGCGCCGATCAGCCTGCATCTTCCGCCGACCGCGTCGACATAGCCCTTCATGTTCCTGGATGCCTCGGGCGACAGGCAGTCCTCTCCGAGGGAGGACAGGTCTCCGGCTATCTCCATGGTGTCGCCGCAGCAGTGGAGGGTGCTGAACGATCCCGAGCCGGCGGCACGTATTACGGGCCTCAGGTGCTCTGAGGTCGTCTCCTTGAAGAAGTCGGGCGAGAACATCTCGATGTCAGCCTCTTCGATGATCATGACGTTGTCGCACAGCTCCGACAGACAGGACGCGTAGGCCTCTTGGAGGGGAGTCACGGCGGACAGCCACTTCTCCACCAATTCCGGCTCCAACAAGGTGCCCATGATGACCTCCTCGAAGCCGGCGAGGAAGTTCACGACTCCGAGGGGGCCGATCATGGCGCCGGTGGAGAACAGCTCTTCTCTGCTCGACAGGGTTTCGGCCGCCTCCAGCACCGATGAGATCCAAGAATCCTCCAGGAATTCTTCGGGAGACGGCATCGGGGGGACCTCGGCGATATCGCCTCCGGTCCTGTACGGGGATCCGGATACGGCAGGCTGCGTAGAGCACGTGCCTTCGTCCAGAGTGCATCCGAGGGCGTGCGCCTCGACGGCGATTGAGAAGGGGATGCGCACGGTGGCGAATCCGAAGAGATCGGACGGTTGCAGAGCAAGGCGGACCATCCGATCGGCATCGAAGTTCGCTTCGGGCCAGCGGCATCCGCAGGCATCCATCTGCTCGACGGTGCCGGTCTGCGTGAACAGCGCAGGAGGAGGAAGCTCGCGCCTCTCCCCGTTCATGGCATCGATGATCTCTTCCTTCGTGTTCATGGATGATGGATTATCGAATCGGAGGATAAGCGTTTCCCGTACCGCAGTATGCAGCCCGACGGCTCGTAGCAAGTGTTATTTTCTTCGGCGGACCATCCGTCTGACATGAGGCAGATCGATGTCGGCGGGCAGTCCTTCAGGAGCATCCGTGAAGAAGATATGTGCTATGTGGACAAGTCCATGCTCATCTCCGACATCATCAACACCAATAGTAGCGGTGTTTTCCTTTTCACCCGTCCGAGGAGGTTCGGGAAGTCTCTCAACCTCTCCATGCTGGATGCCTTCTTCAATCTGAACTACACGGGCAATACGTGGTTCGACGGCCTCGAGATCTCCGATCATCACGAGTTCGATTCCTACAGGAACGCGTTCCCCGTGATAATGCTGGATATGAAGGCTGTTATGGCAAGCAGTCATGATACGTTTCTGAAAGGCATGAGATCCGCTTTGGCTCAGACGTTCGATGATTTCAGATACCTCCTCAAGGGAGATATGGAGCCGGACGAGAGATCGATATTCCAAGGCATCTTGGAAAGAAATCTGGACTCCGTTCTTCTTCAGAGGAGCCTGTCTTTCCTTTGCAAGCGTCTGGAGAGATTCCATGGTGTCAAGCCCATCGTGCTCATCGACGAGTACGACAGCCCGATAAACAGGGCCTTCGGAAAGGACACGTACGACGGCATCACAGAGTTCATGGGAGGGCTGTACTCAAGCACGCTCAAGGGGAACAAGAATCTCCAGTTTGCGGTGATCACAGGTGTGATGCAGGCCGCCAAAGAGTCTATGCAATCCTGCGTGAACAATCTCAAGGTGAACAACGTCTTCTCCGTCATGTCGGACGAGAGGTTCGGATTCACTCCAGAGGAGGTCCTCGACCTGTGCACCGAATACGGTCATCCGGAGAGGTTCGAGGAAGCGAAGGAATGGTACGACGGATACCGTTTCGGAGATGCGGAGATCTACAATCCCTGGAGCCTCCTCAACTACATCCAGGACGGGTTCAGGCCCGCCCCGTACTGGGCGGGCACCAGCGGGAACGAGATCATCGG
>DATC01000009.1:0-2326 GCA_002504495.1 Methanomassiliicoccaceae archaeon UBA537 | reverse complement strand
GGATATCTGAAGGCCGTGCCCTCCGGAGGAGGGTACGAGCTCTCCGTCCCGAACGTCGAGATGAGGAGCGTGTTCGCGTCCATGATGCTCAGGAGGATCCACTCCGATGCGGAGCTCGCCTTCATGGACCTCTTCTCGGCTCTGGAGAATGGGGACATCAGGGGTGTCGAGAAGGCGTTCGACGGCATACTGGACGACAACATCCCGTTCATCCTCTTGACTAAAGAATCCGACTATGAGCTCATCATCGGAGCCGCCGCCATGGCCTGCCTCGGGAGATACACCGTGTCCTTGGAGAAGGAGAGCGGCAACGGCAGGGCCGATATCGTCATGAGGTCCAACCGTCCGGGCCGTCCCGACATCGTCCTGGAGCTGAAGAGGACCCGCTCCGCTAAGAGGGAGGTCCTGGAGAAGCGCTCCGCCGAGGCTCTGGCGCAGATCAGGGAGCGGAGGTACTTCCGCTCGATGAAGGGGAGGATCCTCCTGTGGGGACTCTGCTTCTACGGCAAGGATTCCGCCGCATCGTTCGAGGAGATCGTCGTCGAGCGACCGGGCGTACATTCCGTTTGGTTCTTTAGCTTTAAGGGTTGAAACATTGTTAACCTCTAGACCGGATTAACAACGTTGAAAGCACATCAACCAAAATTTGAGTAATGCTCTGGAAGCGGTGCGTCCTGCGCCGCTTCGCGTGCTCGGACGCACCGTTCAGTGACGGATATCGAGACCTGGAAAAGGCTCGATTCCGTAGAAAGAAGGAAAGGGCGGGCTCGTCTCCGGGGCGCCTCCGCCAGCCCCATCGACTCGCCCTGTTCGGCTCGCTCCGCTCGCATAAGGATGATCGCCAGGTCGTCGGTCGAAGGCGATAACGAGGTTCCCGTTGCGGAGGTAGACCATCGCGATGAAGTTCTCGATATTGCCGTATCCCCTTGCCACCCTCTTGGTGGTCTGGATGAGCGAATTCAGGCCTTCGGCATATCCGTTGCTCACCGGATGGTCGTACCATGCGAGGATCCCCTCACGTCTGGAACGGATCGTCTCGGCAAGACGGGCCATATCCTGTATACCGGAATCGATACAGGCCTCGTGCCACAGGTCCAGAACTTTCGATGCGGCCTCCCTGTCGCCGTAGTCGTAGATGCTGGCCAGGACGTTCTTCAGACGATAGCATTCCGATACGTCCTTGAAGTCCGAGACGAGCCTCATGGTCCGGTCGTACTCGTCGGCGCTCAGCGAGGAGGGGTTCATCATCAGCTTTTTGCGTACTCCCCTCAGAGTCTTGTGGTCGCGCATGTACCTTCTGACCACGTCGTCCATGGCCTCGTTGGCCAGCTTCACCGCATGGAAGCGGTCGTATACCACGACCGCCGACTCGAAATTGCGCCTGACTCCCGCAGGATAGGCTTCGCCGAGATCGCAGCTCACCACGCGTATCTTGTCAGGGTCCCCGTTATGCGCGATCAGCCACTCCTTCAGAGCGTCCATCGTGTTGGATCCCTTCCCTTCGCAGATGAACACGATCCTCTTGTCCTGGTCGCTGACCACTGTGATGTAGTTGTGCCCCTTCTTCGACGAGGTCTCGTCGATATACAGCATCCGCACCCCGGACAGATCCATACGCTCCAGGGCCCGGCCCACTCTGAATCTGATCATGTCCCAAATCGCGAACATCGTCACTCCGGTCCGTTCGCCTGCGGAGCTCACCGGCATGTCCTCGAGCAGGCTGAAGATGAACCTCTCCATCATCTTGGTGTAGGTGACCCTGGGCCTTGCCCAGGGCACATCCATCTGTGGCCACTCGTCGCACAGGTCGCATCTCAATTTCGGTACCCTGGCCCTTATGACGAGCCCCATATCGCAGATCGGAGGATGGCTGTAGTATCTGTCCTTCCTCTGATGTATCCTGCAGAACACTCCGCATCTCGGGCATGGATACATGCCCGAAGGCACGTCCACGCAGATCTGCACCTCTCCTCTCAGTCTTCCGGCCGCAGGATCGCCTTCCTCGTAGAGCCCTGCCGTGAACGACGACAGGGCCCACGGCTCCTCTATGCCGAAGACGAATCTGATCATCGTCTCGGAATCGAATTCGAGGGCCGAACGCGTGTCTGCAACAGCATTATCTATACGGCACCGGTTCTTGGAGATGCGGCTCACCTCTTGGTCTGGACAACCTCCGGTGATGCCGTACTTCTTCAATACCTGTTCGTGCCAATCCCATGCCATGAAGACTTTGAAAGAGGCGGGATTCGCCCTCCAACAATCGATGATACTCTTTTCCTGGTAGCTCGGTTTGCGCGACGTCTTCAACCCTCAAAGCTAAAGAGCG
>DATC01000013.1:5776-5920 GCA_002504495.1 Methanomassiliicoccaceae archaeon UBA537 | reverse complement strand
CCTGTCGTCCATGGCATCCTCATAGGTGAACGATGTGCGTAGAATGGTACGGAACGATTCTCCGGATAGAAGGCTGAGGATCTGAGCGAAGTTGTCCGTGTCTATGCTCCTGTACATTTTTCCCAGGATGCTGTTGGTGCTGGT
>DATC01000013.1:4991-5636 GCA_002504495.1 Methanomassiliicoccaceae archaeon UBA537 | reverse complement strand
CTTCGCCTCCTCGAATTTGGACGCGTCCCCGAAGTCCGCGCAGAGTGCGCGGACCTCGTCCTCGGTGAATCCCCAGAACTCGTCGAATCCGCTGTCGAAGACGCTGTTCACGTACAGGTTGTTCACGCCGGAGAAGATGCTGGCCTTGGCGATCTGCATCACGCCCGTGACGACGGCGAAGTCGAGCGATGAACTGTCTTTGAGCGCGGACGACAGGAACGTTGACATGAATCCGAGGATCTTCCTTCTCAGCTCGTCCGATTCCGCCTCGTTGACGGCGTTGTCGTACTCGTCGATCAGCAGGACGGCTCTGCGTCCGTGCTCGGCTGTGAGCATCTTCGCAAGGTTGCTGAGAGAGTTTTTCAATGCAGTCTCGCCGGCGGACCTCATCCATACATCATGATAGGCCATCTTCTGGCTGTCGTCCAGTCTCGCAGACCCCCTCAGTTCCGGGAACGATCCGTAGATGTCACCCATCTTCCATCCTATCATCTCGAGGAATCCCTCGTACGTCTCGGACCTCAGGTCCTTCATGCTGAGGAAGATCACGGTGCAGGAGTTCTTCCTCGGATCATCCGGGATGAGCTCCGATATCCTCAGGCCGTCGAACCACGCGTTCCCCGCGTACTTCTCGTTGAAGTACGC
>DATC01000013.1:0-4892 GCA_002504495.1 Methanomassiliicoccaceae archaeon UBA537 | reverse complement strand
GGGCGGGTGAAGAGGTAGACACTCCTCTTCTTCCTGCGCATGGCGTCGATGAGGGGTGTCTTGTCCACGTAGTATCCGTCTTCGTCGCGCAGTTTCTTGAAATCGCTGTTGCCGATCATAGCGGGATGCCTTGTATTCCCATCGGATATCATCTTTCGCCCTCCGCGTTCGCTGATATGCTTCCCGAACCTATATCATCTATATCCTTCGACAGCATCGCCCTCGCTTTAGGAAAGCAGCTTCCGATTACGATGATCCGTACAACAGCATTCCGCTGGAGTAACTGTTCACCCCTTCACCATAAGCGCGTCGGCGGCTCTTCGGAAAATACCCAACGAAATGAAAAGAGTGCGGGAAGTCCAAGACAAGGACCTCCTTCCCTGGACACGAGTGTTCTAATCAGACTCTGATAATCTACGAATCACCATCGACTCAGACCGTTTAAAGGCTATGGATGAACGAATGAAAATGAGCGAAAATATATTTGATGTATATTATCATACATTATATTGCATTTTCGATGTTCTATATTTGAACATTTCTATGGAATTTATCGTCCTGACAAGACACGTGCAAATGAGCGAAAATATGATGGAATAGGTTTGACGCTCCGCGAACGGACTCGACGGAGCGTCGGAATAATCAGTTGCCGGCCTTGGCGATCGCGGCGTCGATGTATCCCTGCCAGACGGACTCAAGATCGTCCCTCTGCATGGTGTCCATGACGTACTGGGCGAACTCGTCCCCGGTGGCTCCGGTGTCCCTTCCGGTCATGACCAGCTTCTTCTCGAACTGGCAGCAGACGTCGAGGGCCATGTTGAGCCTTCTGGCCTTCTCGGGCTCGCCGATGTGCTCCATCATCATGGCGACGGCCTTGATCATGCTGCAGGGATCGGCGTACTGGGCGCGACCCTCCTGGACCATCCTGGGGGCGGATCCGTGGATGGCCTCGAACATGGCGTAGCGCTTCCCGATGTTGGCGGATCCGGCTGTGCCGACTCCTCCCTGGATCTGGGCGGCCTCGTCGGTGATGATGTCGCCGTAGAGGTTGGGCAGGACGAACACCTTGAACTGGGACCTGCGGGCGGGATCGATCAGCTTGGCGGTGGTGATGTCTATGAACCACACGTCGTGCTTGACCTCGGGGTACTCCTTGCCGATCTCGTCGGCGAGGTCCACGAACAGTCCGTCGGTGGTCTTGATGATGTTGGCCTTGACGATGATCGAGACGTAGTTCTTGCCGGTCTTCTTGGCGTGCTCGAATCCGGCGCGGATGATCCTCTCCGTTCCCTGACGGGTCGCGACGCAGTAGTCCATCGCGAGATCGGGCGTGACGAAGAAGCCGTCGGAACCGAGAGCGTAGGAGCCCTCGGTGTTCTCCCTGTAGAAGACCCAATCGATGCCGAGCTCCGGGACGGAGACGGGGCGCACGTTGGCGAACAGGTCGAGCTCCTTCCTCATGGCGACGTTGGCGCTCTCGATGTTGGGCCACGGGTCTCCCTTGGCAGGGGTGGTGGTGGGCCCCTTGAGGATGACATGGCACTTCTTCAGCTCCTCGAGGGTGTCGTCGGGGATGGCCTTCATGACCTCCGCGCGCCTCTCGATGGTGAGCCCGTCGATCTGCCTGATCTCCGCCTTGCCGGCCTTGATCCTGTCGGCGAGGAGGAACTCCATGACCTTCTGGGCGGATGCGCAGATGTACGGACCGATGCCGTCCCCTCCGCATACGCCGACTATGAGCTTGTCGAGCTTGGAGTAGTCGATCCAGTCGCCCTCGTTCTTGAGGCGCTCGACCCTCTCGAGCTGCTTCCTGAGGAGCTGCCCGTACTTCTCCTGCGCTGCCTTTATGGCTTGTTCGTCGACCATTCGTATCGTCGGAGGGGATACAGGAGGAGTATTTGAAGTGTGAGAAGAGGCGATGCGAGACGGACGCGCTCGCGGTTCGGAGGGATCCCCTGATGACCCTGCCGGTCGCTAGGATGCGCGGGATGTCGGATCCCTCCATCATCCCCAGCTCCTCCATCTCCCCGGGGGAGAGGCACCTTATCTCCAGGGACCTGCCCGGCCTTCCGGCGGCGCGGAGGGCCATCTCCGCCCTCTGGGCGCGGGAGGATATGCCGGACTCCTCCACCACGAGGAGGGCCTCCCCTCCGTCGTAGGACACGATCGCCTTCGGGTGCAGCTCCTTCCATATGTTGGCGGCGGCCTTCTCGGCTTCCTTCTCTCCCATGGAACGCCCCAACCGCGACGGACGTAATAAGCCATCGGCGGACGGTACGCGATTTTAAACGTCGGACGGGCATGTCCCCCTCGGATGCCCTCTTCAGACAACGATACGAAGAAATCCGCCGACGGCGCGAAGAAGCCCGCCACGGCGGTCAAGCTTGCCGCGAAGCAGCAGGAGATCTCCGTCACGGAGTTCTTCGAGAAGAACAAGCAGATCCTCGGCTTCGACTCGCGCTCCAAATCCCTGCTCATGGGGATCAAGGAGGCGGTGGACAACGCCCTGGACGCGTGCGAGGAAGCCAACATCCTGCCGGAGGTCTCGGTGAGGATAGAGAGGCTCAACGACGAGGACTACCGCATAACCGTGGAGGACAACGGTCCCGGTATCGTGCACAGGATGATGCCGAACGTGTTCGGGAGGCTCCTCTACGGATCGAGGTTCCACGCCCTGAGGCAGTCGAGAGGGCAGCAGGGGATAGGGATCTCGGCCACCGTGATGTACGGGAACATATCCACCGGGAAGCCCGCCCACGTGATATCCAAGATCGAGGACGAGGACGAGCCGGCATGGGGCATGGACATCGTCATCGACACGAAGACGAACCGCCCCGTGGTCACCAACGACAAGGCCCAGTCCTGGGACAGGCCCCACGGGACGAGCATACAGTACACGATCAAGGGCAGGTACATAACCGGGAAGCAGTCCGTCTACGAGTACCTCAGGGACACCGCCATCGTGAACCCCCACGCGCAGATATCTTTCAGGGACCCCGAGGGCAAGGGATACGTGTTCGAGAGGGCCACGGACATCATGCCTCCGAGGCCCAAGGAGATCAAGCCCCATCCCGAGGGTATGGAGATCGGAGACCTCCTGAAGTACTCGTCCAACTCCCAGCAGAAGACCGTGAAGGCCTTCCTCAAGAACGACTTCTCCAGGATAACCGACAGGATAGCCACGGAGATCTGCGAGAAGTCCGGGGTCAAGCCGGACAAGTCCCCGACGAAGATCGACAGGGAGGACGCGATCGCCATGCTGAAGGCGATAGCCGACACCAAGATCATGGCCCCTCCCACCGACTGCCTCTCCCCCATAGGGGAGACGCTGATCAAGAAGGGCCTCATGCACGTCCTCGACGGCCTCAGGCCCGAATACTACGCGACCCCTGTCACCAGGTCCCCCAAGGCCGTGAACGGGAATCCGTTCATCGTGGAGGCGGGGATAGTGTACGGAGGCGACATCCCCTCCGACGGACAGGTCCAGATCCTCAGGTTCGCGAACCGCGTCCCGCTGCTGTACCAGCAGGGGGCCGACGCCATAACCAAGGCGATAGCCGACCTGGACTGGAGGAGGTACGGGCTGGAGCAGCGCGGAGGGAAGGGCATACCCTTCGGACCCGCGATCATCCTGGTCCACGTGGCGTCCACCAAGGTGCCGTTCACATCCGAAGGCAAGGAGGCCATCGCGAGCCTCCCCGAGATCCTCTCGGAGATCGGCCTCGCGCTCAGGCTGTGCGCCAGGAACCTCAAGAGCCATCTGAACAAGATGGAGAGGAAGAAGAAGACGCATGCCAAGTTCGAAATCGTACAGGAGATCCTCCCGGACATGGCACAGAAGGCGGCCGTCCAGCTCGGAAGGCCCGTTCCCAACCTCGACAGGACGATCACGAAGATCATGAACGTGGTCTGGGTCGAGCCGAACGTGAGGAAGATCGACAAGAAGACCCGCGAGATCTCGTACACCGTCTACAACTACACCGTCCTCCCCAGGACGTTCATGCTGCACGCGCACCTCCCCAAGGAGGCCACCAACCTCACGCTGTTCGGCCACGACTGCTTCGAGGGCATGAACGACGAGGGGAAGGCCAACTGGAGGATCGACGACCTGCAGCCCTCGGAGCACGTGAAGGTGACCTTCGAGCTCGTCGGCGACATGGCGGACACCTTCGATGCCGACGACATCTACTTCTCCGGACTGAACCCGGCGATGGTGATGGGCGCGGAGCAGCTCCCGGGAGACTGGGGCATAAAGGGGATGGAGATCGTCCAGACGGACGACTACGTGGAAGACGACGAGGAAGAGGAGAAGGAGGAGGTAGAGGACCTTGGCGAGGACTGACAGACAGAAGGAGGCCCTCGAGAGCCTCACCGGGATCGTGGAGAGCCTGTACGGGCAGATGGACGCGGGGGAGATCCCCTCGATGGAGCTCCCTCTGAGATCCAAGAAGAACATAGAGTTCGATCCGCAGCACAACGTGTGGAAGTACGGGGACCTGAAGACGTCCCGTACCGCGAAGACCGTGAACGGAGCGGTGATGATGCTCCGCACCGTGTACACCACGGACTTCATCAACGAGATGATCCGCGAGAGCAAGTCGTCCACCTTGAGGGAGATGTACTACATCTCCGAGGGATGGCACAACGCCAAGTTCCACACCCAGGACGAGGGCAACCTCCTGGCCGAGGACCTGGAGACCGTCACCGGCTGCATGAGGGAGGACTTCAAGCTGAGGCCGGAGGAGTCCGGGGCCCACGTCTACGGCGATATCAACTTCACCACCCAGACCAAGAAGGGCCCCAAGACCGTCAACTGCATGGACGACGTCTCCGAGGCGGGATTCGCCGTGCCGTACAAGGTCGAGGACGACACCTTCGGCATAGACCCTGGG
>DATC01000100.1:21822-24125 GCA_002504495.1 Methanomassiliicoccaceae archaeon UBA537 | reverse complement strand
GTCCCAACGGCGCCGGCAAGAGCACCACGCTGAAGGCGATCACCGGATTGCTGATACCCACATCCGGAACCGTGAGGATAGCCGGAGTGGACGTCAAGGACCATTCCCGCGCCATGCAGCACGTCGGGTGCGTGATCGAGACGCCCGAACCCTACCCGGGATTCACGCCCGCGGAGATCATGGAGTACGTCGGCAGGATGTACGGGATGGATTCCCGCGAGATCGCGATCCGTTCGCGCGACGCCCTCGAGACGGTGAAGATGTGGGACTGGCGCGACAAGAAGGTCGGCGGATTCTCGAAGGGGATGAGGCAGAGGATCGTGCTCGCCCAGGCCCTGCTCCCGAACCCCGACACGATCATCCTCGACGAGCCCACGTCGGGGCTCGACCCCAGAGGCATGATAGAGATCAGGCAGACCCTTTCGGAGCTGAAGAGCCGCGACAGGAGCCTGCTGATAAGCACCCATATCCTCTCCGAGGTGTCGGAGCTGTGCGGATCGGTCACCATGATCCGCGACGGCCGCGTGGTCGTCCAGGGCGATGTATCGGAGCTGATACACGGGTCCGGCGGATCGACCGTCACCCTCGAGGTGAGGACCGTCGGAGAGCTGACCTCGGAGGTCATCAGGGACGTGGAGGGATGCGACGGAGTCAGAGGGACCGAGAGGATGGGCGGACATGCGGTCAAGGTCTCGTTCTCGGGCACCCCCGAGCAGCAGGCGCATGTCGCCGACACGCTGTTCCGCAGCGGGCTCGGGATACTCGCCATGAACGAGAAGGGCGTGAACCTTGAATCCATGTACATGGAGCTCACGAAGGAGGACGAGGTCAGATGAGACCGTTCGGAAGGAAGACGACGGAGCCTCCAGAGGAGGACCGTCTGGGCACATGGGCGGACACCGGATACTCCGCCACCGACGAGGAGGCGCACAGGAACGTCGTGTACGAGGGATCGTCCCATGTCAAGAGGACGTTCGCCGTCTTCATGAACCAGATGAAGCTGTTCGCGAAGAGCAGATGGGTCGTCACCCTCATGTTCACGGCGCTCCTGATGCCCGCGGTCGTGATCTGCAGCCCGGAAATCAATGATTTCATCCTGAGCATATCCCCCGGATCCACGGCCTACATCGGCACGCTGCTGTCCCTCCTGGGGCTGATGATGGCGTTCTTCACGGCCGTCCTCTGCGGCACTCAGATCCCCCGCGAGTTCAGCGACAGGACCGCGTACATGAGCATGCCCCTGCCCATGACCAGGCTGGAATTCTACGTCGGGAAGTACCTGGCGGGGTTCGTGCTCTGCCTGGGAGTGTTCCTCATGGCGTTCGGATTCGCCATAGTCCTGGCGATGTCCGAGTTCGACACGTTCTTCAGCGATCAGATCGCCAAGGCCGTGGCAGGAACCGTGGTGGCGATATTCGCCTACTCCGCCACCGCGTTCTGTGTCGGGGCGTTCATGAGAAGGGGATCCGCCCTGATCCCCATGCTGCTCATGCTCGTCGTCCTGCCGTTCATCGCCCTCTCGATCAGGGAGGACTGCGAATGGATCCAGCTGCTGCCGTGCTTCCTGCCTGAGGCCGTGGTCGGGACCCTGGGTGCTCAGCTGTCCACGTTCGGAGGGCAGCTGATGCCCTTCTTCGACACTCTGTACATCACGGACAACATATGGACGATCGCAGGCATCAGCCTCGTATGGGGGATCGCGGCGTTCGTTCTGGGAGCAATCAAGATGACGAGGAGGGAGATGTGATGGGAAGAACGACGATGATGCTCGCGGCCGTCGTCGCGGTAGCCATGCTGATCGCACCGGGTCTGATGACAGAGGATTCCTCGGCAGGCTCCGTGATGGAAGGCAGGACGACATCGTGCAACGTGCTGGAAGGAATCACCGTTCTCGAAGACAGTAGCGCCTTCAGCGACGATTCCATGTATGTAATGGTCGAAGGCTCAGAGAATCACAGAGCCATGGAAGCCTACATTGCAGATCCGCTCAACGGATGCGTGGCCGGAGATGATTTTTCGCTGATTCCCGAAAGCATAGGGAAGACGATCCACCTGTACTATCGGACCGCTTACGATATGACAGAAACGGATGTGTGGTTCCAGGACAAGCCCGTGCATGTCACTCGCGTCCTCGAATCGTACGGCATCCCCATTCCCGCGAAGAGCGACGACGTTGTGAAGATCCGCTTCAACGAGGCCGTCAGCAACGAAGGGAAGGAGTCGACCAACGTGTATCTCAACTACACAGAAGAGTCGAACTCCTGGGCATGCGAATCCAACATGTACAAGGGGATGACGACATT
>DATC01000100.1:0-21803 GCA_002504495.1 Methanomassiliicoccaceae archaeon UBA537 | reverse complement strand
CATCGTTCGTGGCACAGGAGGGGCGCGCATACGCCCTGGACCCGTATTGGAACGACACGGCGCTCTACTACGACGTCTCGTACTATCTGGATGTCAGCGCGCCCAACGGATCCGCGACGCTGTTCGCCACGGTGTGCTTCGTCATCGCAGGATTGACCATCGCGATCCTGCTCGCATCCCTCATCAGACCCAAGTGGTCGAGATGAGCGGGAGGGGGCCGGGGCGGAGGATACCCCGGTTCCCGAAGAATCCGGCCCGCCCTCTCCATGGGAACGGAGGGGGCGGGCGCCTTTTCTCACTCCTCTGCGAACATCGCGGAGGAGAGGTACCTCTCGCCGGTATCGGCGAGGAGGGCTACGACGGTCTTGCCCTCGAACTCGGGCCTCTTCGCGACCTGGATGGCCGCCCAGAGAGCCGCTCCGGAGGAGATCCCCACGAGGACCCCCTCGGTCCTGGCGATCTCGCGTCCGAGCTCGAACGCATCCTCGTCGGCGACGTCGATGATCTCGTCGTAGACCTTGGTGTCCAGGACGTCCGGGACGAATCCGGCTCCGATGCCCNNGACGATGGTCTTGCCCTCGTTCTCGGGCCTCTTGGCGAGCTGGATCGCAGCCCACACGGCGGCTCCGGAGGAGATGCCCACGAGGACTCCCTCCCTCCTGGCGATCTCGCGTCCGGTCTCGAAGGCGTCCTCGTCCTTGACGGTGATGACCTCGTCGTACACCTTCGTGTCGAGAACGTCGGGAACGAATCCGGCTCCGATGCCCTGGATCTTGTGGGGGCCGCCGTGTCCCTGGGACAGCACGGGCGATCCCGCGGGCTCCACCGCGAAGACCTTGATGTCGGGATTCATGGACTTGAGGAAGTGCCCGGTCCCGGTGATGGTCCCGCCGGTTCCGATTCCCGCGACGAACGCATCGACGTGGCCGTCGGCGTCGTTCCAGATCTCGGGCCCGGTGGTGGCGTTGTGTACGATCGGATTGATCCTGTTGATGAACTGCCCGGGGATGAAGCTGTTGGGGATCTCGGCGGCGAGCTGGTTCGCCTTCTCGATGGCCCCCTTCATTCCCTTGGCTCCCTCGGTGAGCACGAGCTCCGCTCCATAGGCCTTGAGGATCTTCCTGCGCTCGATGCTCATGGTCTCGGGCATGGTGAGGATGATCCTGTATCCCTTGGCGGCGGCGATGGATGCGAGACCGATCCCGGTGTTCCCTGACGTGGGCTCGATGATGACGGAGTCGGGCTTCAGGAGGCCCTGGGCCTCGGCGGCCTCGATCATCCCTTTGGCGATCCTGTCCTTGACGCTTCCGGCGGGGTTGAAGAGCTCCAGCTTGACGACGAGCCTGGCTTTGAGGCCGTACTTCTTCTCCAGCTTGGTGAGCTCCAGGAGGGGGGTGTGTCCGACGAGTTCGGTGACGTTCGTGTGTATCGGCATTTCAGATGACTCCTTGTGATTTCATGCGGGCGTTCGGGACGTCCGGAGACCCTTGAGACGTTTTGCTCCCGGAGACGGCGATGCCTCCGGGAGCGGATGCCCGGCTTCAGATCTTGTCCAGGGCCTGCTTCAGGTCCGCGATGATGTCGTTCACGTTCTCGGTTCCGATGGAGAGCCTGACGGTGGAGGGAGTGATGCCCTGCTCCTTGAGCTCGGCCTCGGTCAGCTGGGAGTGGGTGGTGGTCGCGGGGTGGATCACCAGGGACTTCACGTCGGCGACGTTGGCGAGGAGGGAGAACAGCTGGAGGCTGTCGATGAACTTCAGGGTCTTCTCCTGGTCCCCGTCGATCTCGATCGTGAAGATGGATCCGGCTCCGTCGGGGAAGTACTCCTGATAGAGCGCGTGGCTGGGATGGTCCGGCAGGGACGGGTGGCTGACGCTCCTGACCTTCGGGTTGGACTTGAGGAAGTCGATGACCTTCAGGGTGTTCTCGATGTGCCTGTCGACACGGAGGGACAGGGTCTCGAGTCCCTGGAGCAGCACGAAGGCGGACACGGGAGAGATGACGGCGCCGGTGTCCCTGAGGAGGATGGCCCTTATCCTGGTGGTGAACGCCGCATGCCCGAGGGCCTTCCAGAAGCTGATCCCGTGGTAGGAGGGGTCGGGCTCCGAAAGGCCGGGGAACTTGCCGTTGCCCCAGTCGAACTTGTCTCCCTCGATGATGACTCCTCCGAGGACGGTCCCGTGTCCGCCGATGAACTTGGTGGCGGACTCCACGACGATGTCGGCGCCGTGCTCGAGAGGCCTGAACAGGTAAGGGGTGGCGAACGTGTTGTCCACCACGAGCGGGATGCCGTTCTTGTGGGCGATCGCCGACACCTTCGAGAAGTCGATGATGTTGGAGTTGGGGTTGCCCAGGGTCTCGATGAAGACGGCCTTGGTGTTCTCGTCGATCGCCTTCTCGTAGGCCTCGTAGTCGTCGGGGTCGACGAACGTGGTCTTGATGCCGTAGTCGGCTAGGGTGTGATCGAGCAGGTTGTAGGTTCCGCCGTAGATGGTCTTGGAGGCGACGACGTTGTCCCCGGCCTTGGCGAGGTTGAGTATGGTGTAGGTGACGGCCGCGGCCCCGGATGCGACGGCGAGAGCGGAGCTTCCTCCCTCGAGGGCGGCGATCCTCTTCTCGAAGACCTCCTGGGTCGTGTTGGTCAGACGGCCGTAGATGTTCCCGGCGTCCTTGAGAGCGAAACGGTCGGCGGCATGCTGCGCGTTGTGGAAGACGTAGGACGTGGTCAGGTAGATCGGAACCGCCCTGGCGTCGGTGACGGGGTCGGGCTGCTCCTGCCCCACATGGAGCTGGAGGGTCTCGAATCTCTCTCCTTTCGCGTTGTACGGTCCCTTGGGTATGTTGTCGGTCATGGCTTTCACCTTTGTCTGAACAGATGTATGGTTGTGCGATATATAAATCCTACTATTCCTGTATGAAATGGATAAAATATGATTATCAGAATATTTCAACGGAATTATCGCTGATATCCATGTCGAATAAGCATGATTCTGGGTTTTTCCCCTCGAATGCGCATCGGAATCGCGCCTTCCTCCGGCCTCGGAAAGTACTATTTCCTACATAACAATAGGAAATAACGATGGAACCGGATAGATACCAGCAGGCCCATGCGCCTATCATGAAGAGATACGAGCTCGTCGACCACACCGCGGACATGATGGTGAAGGCCTACGGAAGCAGCCTCGAGGAGTGCTTCGCCAATGCGGCGTTCGCCCTGTTCGACCAGACCGTCGACCTCTCCACCGTGGAGGCGAAGGAGCAGACGGAGATCAGGGTCTCCGGTATCGACGACGAGGACAGACTGTTCTCCTTCCTGTCGGAGCTCCTCTACATCGAGGACGCGGACAACCTGATCCTCAAGGAGTTCGAGGTGTCGTTCGAAGGGGACGACGTCGTCTGCAGAGCGTCGGGGGAGAAGCTCGACCTGGGCAGGCACAGGATAAGATCCGAGGTGAAGGCCGTGACCTATCATATGATGGATATAGATCGCACCGAGCCTTCCGTGACCGTGCTGTTCGACGTGCGAGAGCGTCGGATAATATTATTGAATATATCCGCCCATCACCGCCCATCATGCTAAGACTCGGATGGTTCTCCACAGGAAGAGGTCCCGGATCCCGCAACCTCCTCAGATCCGTAATGGACCGCAAGATCTCAGGCGACCTCGACGTGGAGATCTCGTTCGTGTTCTGCAACTGGTCCAACGAGGAGGAGGACAACCCGCGTCGCGAGCAAAGGAAGGAGTTCTTCGACATGGTGGAGGGATACGGCATCCCTCTCGTCACCGTCTCCTGGAAGGAGTTCATGCCGGAGCTCCGCGAGAGCGACGAGGCGGCCTGGCGTATCGAGTACGGGAAGGCCCTCCGCGCCTCCGTCGAGCCGTACGGATTCGATCTCGGGATCCTCGCGGGCTACATGCTCTGGATGGACGACGACACCTGCAGGGAGTTCGACATGCTGAACCTCCATCCCGCCCTCCCGGACGGACCCAAGGGCACCTGGCAGGAGGTAATATGGACGCTCATAAGAGAGCGCGCAGACCGCCAGGGCGCGATGATGCACCTCTGCACCGAGGAGTGGGACCGCGGAGCCGCCATCACCTACTGCGGATTCCCCATCAGAGGAGAAGAATACGATCCGCTCTGGAAGGAGCTCGACGGCCTTCTCGAGAACGAGAGCATCGACGACATCGAGATGGAGCACCGCCTGGACCTTCCGCTCTTCAAGAAGATAAGGGAGGACGGCGCCGCCAGGGAGCTCCCGCTGATCTGCGAGACCATCGCCGCCTTCGCGGACGGAAGGGTCTCGATCGTCGACAAGAGGCTCGTCGTGGACGGAAAGGTCCTGGACAGAGCCTACGACCTCTCCGACATGGTGGACGCCTCCCTGGAGGGACAGCGATGCCTGACGAGTACAATCCGTCCGAGGAGCTGGGGCTGTTCCCGGACAGGATGCTGATCACGAACCTCAGCGGCTTCATCCTGAAGAACCGCCCCCTGAGGGACGTCTGCGCCAGATTCATCCGCAACGGCGCCCACGTGTACGACGTCCTGGAGAGATACGACGCCCTGACCGCATACGTGCTGGGAAGGGAGGATGCCAGTCCGGGGAGCACCGTGAAATGGGTCCTTCCGTTTCTGAAGGCCAACGGAGCGACGGACCAGGACGTGTTCAAGGCCTACATGGACACGCTGACCCTCATGCCCGGGGCGCCCGAGGCGTTCGGATACATATGCCGCACCATGCCCACGTTCGTGACCACGTCCCTCTACTCCCATGGATGGATGACGCTGTGGGAGATGCTCGACCGCCCGATGTGCGAGGCATACACGTCCGAGATGGACCTGGACCATGCGACGTTCGGAAGATCGGACTCCAGGCTCATACGGGACATGTGCGGAAGCATAGCATCCCTGCGCATTCCCAAGACGGTCTACGAGCTCAACGTCCCGATGGAGGTCGACCCCCTGGACGTGGCGATCCTGAAGACGATGGACGACATCGTCCAGAAGCAGCTTCCGAGCCTCCCGTCCATGGGACTCATGGAATCGGCGTCCCCCGTCACCTCGCACAAGAAGGCCTACCAGCTCCTGGACATAAGGAAGAACTCCGGGATCGACCTGGACAGCACCATGTACATCGGCGGAGAGGATACCGACTTCCAGTGCCTGGACCTCGTCAAGGACGCTTCGGGGGTGGCCGTGTCGTTCAACGGCAGCGACTTCGCGGTCAGGGGATGCAACATAGCCGTGATGTCCCGCGACGCCACCGTCGGGGCGGTCATAGCCGCCCTGTTCTACGACCGCGGACTGGAGGCGATCATGGACCTCGTCTCCAACTGGAACCGCCAGTACCTGAGAAAATGCGAGTTCCCGGACAGGGCCCTCCTGGACAGGATGCTGGAGAACAATCCGCGCAGGCTTCCCGAAGTCGTCGTGGTGGACCGCGGGAACGTGGATGCGGTGGCGAAGAGGAGCGAGGACTTCAGGAAGCGCATACTGTCGGAGAGGAACGTCCGCCCCGTGCAATTGCTGTGAAAAGAGGCGTCGCAGGCGGAACCTCCCGCATCCGAAACGCTCGACCGACGAGAGGGTCCGATAAACTTATGAAAAATCGGAATTCAATTCCGAAAATTCTTAAACATCATCTTCGATGGCATATCGTGATCCCCCGTACCATCCTGCCCGCCATAGAACAGCACCTGAAGTTCAAACCGGTCACGCTCATAACGGGCGCCCGTCAGTGCGGCAAAACCACCCTGTGCAAGCTCATCTCCGAAAAATATGGAATGAGCTATGTCACCCTGGCGGACAGGACCGAACGCAGGAGCGCTGAACTCGATCCGGAGCTGTTCCTGAAGATGCATCCTGCACCGCTGATAATCGACGAGGTCCAGTATGCACCCGAACTCTTCCAGGCCCTCGAGGAGATCGTGGACCGCCTTCTGTTCGAAGGAAGAGATTGCGCAGGCATGTACGTCCTTACCGGAAGCCAGGTGTTCAAGCTCATGGAGGGCGCCACCCAATCCATGGCCGGAAGAATAGGCATAGTGGACATGGTTCCTCTGAGCCAAAGCGAAATAGCGGAACGCGAGGAGATCCCGTTCGCCGTGGATCCGGAAACGGATAGCCGCAGATCAACGGAACTACAGTTCACTGTGGACTCCTTCTACGAAAGGCTGGTCCGCGGCTCGTTCCCTGAACTGTACGCCAAACCCGATATGCCCGCATCCATGCTCTATTCGGATTATGTCTCCACGTACATCGAAAAGGACGTATCGCAGATCATCAACATCCGCGACATGCTGAAGTTCGAGGAGTTCATGGAGCTGACCGCATCTCTGACGGGACAGGAGTTGGTGTACGAGAGCATATCCGATGCGATCGGCATCGACGGAAAGACCGCGAAATCGTGGATCGGCGTGCTGGAGAGAAGCGGGATAATCCATCTTCTCAGACCGTACACCGACAGGTCGCCCGTGAGAAGGATGACCAAGCGTCCGAAGATATACTTCTGGGACACGGGGCTGGCATGCCATCTGGCCAAGGTCGCGGATGCGGCGTCGCTCAAGGCGGGTTATCTGAGAGGACCGATGGTCGAGACGTACATCGTCAACGAGATCATGAAGAGTCATTCCAACAACGGAAGGAACACGGGATTCCACTATTTCCGCGACCAGGGGAACGAGATCGACCTGGTGATGACATACGGCGGAGTCCTGACGTTGATCGAATGCAAATCGGGGATGACATACAGCGCGAAAGACGTGAAGGCGTTCGACAGACTGGACCATTCGCTGCTCGAAATCGGACCGTCCTGCCTGATGTGTCTGACGGAGAGGATGTACCCGCTGAAAAAGGACGTGTACGCCCTGCCCGTCACGTCCATATGAGATTGGTGCTCCGGACGGGATTCGAACCCGTGTGTCGGCCTCGAAAGGGCCGAATGATTGGCCGCTACACTACCGGAGCTTGCGCCACCCATTCCGTATCCAGTTCTTAAGCTATTCGGCGAATATGCCAACCGCACAATTCATAAGGGAGCTCGCCGTTCCTTGATACGTGGTGACGGCCCCTTGCAGGACCGGATGCTTAAGGCGCATCGCACCTTCGACATTCCATGCTTATGAAATGTCGATAGTGATCGAGAACTCATCGGTCTCGATCACCAGCCGAATACACGTCGGACGGTATTCGATGCGGATCGAAAAGATCCTAAACACCTCCTACCGGGACGGTTCCCGACTGGCCGCGAGTGGAAGTCGCGACTAGTACGGGACTTCCCGCCTTACGGCGGAGCTCCGTAGAGCCGTTCCGGATTTGATTTTATCCATGGATGGATGCACGCCTGCAGGTTCCGAAGCTGATTTGACCGATGAAGCCATGATGTACGGCGGATGCCTTTTCGCATCATCGATCGGAGGAACAGACATGGACGACAATATATCGAATCCTGCAGAAGCCCGTCTTCCTGCAGAGGTGCTGAGGCTGTCGCACAATCTGGAAGCGCACGACATCACGCTTCCGAAGGATTCCGACGGATACAGGACGCGCGAGGAGCTGCTGCGCGAGCTGTACAGAAGATTCGGAAAGAACGCCGAGATGGAAGAGATCTACCGCTGGTTCCAAGGAGTCGATAGGACGAAGAGGACCGACTGGACCGAAGAGGCGGTCTCCGCCCTGCGCGAGCTGCCGGACAGATGTCCCAAAGAGGACGGCGAATGGAAGAGAGTGGACATCTCGAAGGACGACTACTGGGTGTGGGTCAAGAGCGAGGCGGCGGAAGAGGGCTTCATCTCGCAGTCGGAGCTGATAAAGGTCTATGTATCTCCCGAGGACACCCTGGAGATCAGCGCGATGTTCACGGAAGCCGTCTCGACGCTCCTGCGCAGGGCGCGCTACACCTTCTATTCCAAGGCGGCACGCGTCTGCAGGAACGATCCCATTTGCTTCTGGGTCACGGAACACGATTATCCTATTCTCGAGGAGTTCTTCGGAACCGGCAGGTACACGCTGACGGAGAAGCTTCCGTTCGTGGCATACCTCAACGGCCTCGGTATCGGAAGAGAGGCGATATCATGGACAAGCCAGAACGGCATCCAGGCGATACTAATCGCCGCCTATCTGTCGATGAAGGACAACGAGGAAGACCTGGATCTGGAGGAGATGTACTCCCTGATGGTCAAGGGCTGGAACGGAGAACTCGGCAAGGACCATCCGATACAGGAGAAGTTCATGTGCGAGAACGCGCAGGTCATCATGATTCTGCTGGAGACCATCGATGTCATCACAGGCAATACCCCGTTGGATCGGAACAACCTCCTGCTCCGGGGCGAAGGACGCCTATGGCGCGCATTGCGGCATGGAAACAGCTGGACGGAAGTAGCGGAAGAATACTCCCGCGGCGACTGAACGCGCCGGAGGATCGCGAATCCTCCCTCGCCCCTTTTATCCTCCGATCAGGCTCACCCTGACATGGAACGCAGAACGATCGTCCTGCTGACCGCGATAGCCGTCGTTGTCGTGGCGGCCTTCGCGGTCATCTCCCTGCCCGGAGACGACGACGGATGGGACTTCCCCGAAGATGTCACCGAAGACGACAAGCGCTATCCGGAGGCCTCGGCCACCCGCGCCGACTTCGAGACTCAGCAGAAGAAGACCGCCGACATGCTGTCCGACTCGGGGGCATCGCCGACGGACATGATAGGATCCATCAACGACCTCGCCGAGGACCTGCTGCACATCAGGGACTGGAACGCATGGGTGTCGCTGAGCTACTACTCCGACCCTGCCGCCATGGCCGAGACCTACCAGGACTGGGTCGAGCTCGACCGGGACGCCACCGACTCGTACTTCTCCACGGTGAAGGCGGGTCTGAACGGACCCTGCGGAGACAGGGTCGAAGAGGCTCTGAAGTCCGCCGACGCCGATCCCGAGATGTTCCGCGAGTACGACGAGGCGACGGAGGCCGAGAAGCAGCTCAACTCGAGGATCAGCGAACTAGTGACGCGCTATGACGCTCTGATGAACGGCGAGCACGCCGACGAGACCGCCACGTGGACCTCCGCGGCGCAGATCTACGTCCAGCTGGTGCAGGCGAACAACGACCTGGCGCAGCTCGGCGGATACGACGACTATCCGGACTACGCCTACGAATCCGTGTACGGACGCGACTATACTCCGGAGGACGCGGAGAAGCTGACGGCCCTCCTTCCCGATGCCGGGAAGGTCATGTTCACGGTGCAGGTGCTGCAGGCCACCCCAACATACAGCTCGTCCGCGCTGGAATGGATGTCGGAGCTCGACACCAAGGGGGTGCTGGAGGTCGTGGCCGGATACACGGACGGCATCGCCGACAGGTACGCCGACCTCATGGACTACATGCAGAGATGCCATCTGATCTACCTGAACGAGGCGGAGAAAGGCGTGAAAGGGCAGGCGTACACCAGCCCGCTCTCCATGAAGGAGAGCGCCTACATATTCGCCAACGGATATTCCGGATCGAGCAGCGTCATGACGATGACCCACGAGTTCGGACACGCGTCCGCCATGTGCCTGAACCGGGATCTGACGTCCTGCATGGACGTCAAGGAGATCCACTCCAACGGCCTGGAGGCGCTGTTCGCCACGTCCGGAGCGTCCACCCTCAGAGGTGCAGGAGCCGCGATGTCCGCGGAGCTCCTGTACTCGAGCATGTCCGCAATCGTCACCGGGATCCTGTTCACGGAGATCGAGCTGTACGCCTACGAGACCGAAGCGGAGACGGGGACGCTCACCGTGGACATGCTCCAGAAGGAGTTCGAAAGGCTGCTTAACTCCGCCGGGCTCGTGTTCGGATCGGACTGCGACGGCCTCTACTGGGTCAACGTCCCTCATCTGTTCGAGTCCCCTATGTACTACGTCTCGTACGTGACGTCGGAGATCGGCGCCGTGGACCTGTTCGTGCTCGCGGCATCCGACCATGCCGAGGCCGAGAGGAGATACATCGCCCTCGTCGGGCAAAGGGATATCGACGGATACGTGGAGGCCGTGAAGGCGGCCGGACTGACCGACGCATTCGATACCGATGCCGCAAGAAGCATCATTGTCGGATCCCTCGAGGCGCTCAGGTCGATGGCCTGAATCCGAGGAGCTCCCGGAAGGACCGGAACCGCCCGACGCGGCTCCGCAGGGGCTCTTCCGGGCAAAACCCTTTTTATAGTATTCTTCATGGGCCGTGACAGTGATATCATGGTCGACCAGCCGTTGGAGAGTCCGGATGCGGATGTGACCCGCGTCCGTCTGCCGAATATCAAAGAGAACGAGATGTTCGGGATAGCCGATCAGCTTCTCGGAGCATCGAAGATCAAGGTCATGTGCGAGGACGGAGTGTCCCGCGTGGGACGCATCCCTGGCAAGATCAAGAAGAGGATGTGGATCAGAGAGGGAGACCTCCTCATCGTATCCGTATGGGACTTCCAGCCGGACAAGTGCGACGTCCGCTTCAGATACACCCGCACCCAGGCCGTCAACCTCAGCAAGAGGGGCAAGGTTCCCAAGAACCTCGACATATTCTGAGGGGACCCGCCTCCATGACCTCCTACGAGGAGGCGTACGCGTACCTCGAGAGGCATGTGGACGCCCTCAAGACCAACAAGACCGGCGACGAGAGGCAGACCGACGCGGAGGTCTTCGACAGGAAGACCCTGATGACGATCTACGACCTTATGACGTCGGGCTACATCGACGCCGTGCATTACCCCGTCTCCACCGGCAAGGAGGGGAACGTCTTCTTCGCCACCGACGAGGACGGGGACGGCATGGCCCTCAAGATATTCAGGACGTCCACCTCCACCTTCAAGAGGGTGGCGAAGTACATCGAAGGCGACCCCCGGTTCAGAGGCGTGACCGGGAACAGGTGGAAGATGATCTACACCTGGGTCAACAAGGAGTTCAAGAACCTCGTGAGGTACGCCGATGCTGGCATACCGGTGCCGGAGGCGATAACGTTCCAGCACAACTGCCTGCTCATGGAGTTCATAGGCGACGAGAACGGTCCCGCGCCCCAGCTCAAGGACGTGGTGCTCGAGGACCCGACGGACACCTACGACGAGGTCGTCTCCTTCATAATAGACGGCTGGCAGGAAGCCCACCTGGTCCATGGAGACCTGAGCGAGTACAACATCCTCATGCAGGACGGCCAGCCGATCATGATAGACGTCGGGCAGGCCATGACCACCGACAACTACAACGCGAAGGACCTGCTCGAAAGGGACGTCCGGAACATAAACGCGTTCTTCAGGAAGAGGGGGGCGGACGTCATAGACGACGCCACGATCATCGACGAGACCGTAAACGGGAAGTCGGAGGAGGAAGAGGAGGAATGAGATCAACTAGAGTCCCCCAGGACAGGATCGGGACGCTCATCGGCAAGAAGGGCGAGATCAAGACCGCCCTGGAGGACATATCCGGCATCAAGATCGACATCGACACCGAGGAGGGCGAGGTCGTCATGCACGACGACGTGGAGCTCGAGGATCCGCTGAAAGCGCTCCAGCTCATGGACGTCATCAAGGCCGTGGGAAGGGGATTCAACCCCGAGAAGGCCATGAGGCTCTTCGAGGACGACGAGTACCTAGAGGTCGTGGACCTCAGCGAGTTCGTCGGAGACCGCAAGAACCAGCTCCAGAGGATCCGCGGAAGGCTCATCGGGAAGGACGGGAAGACCCGCCGCATCATCGAGGACCTGACCGGAGTGGACATGGTGATCTACGGCAACACCGTGGGACTCATCGGCAACTCGGTCACCCTCCCCGTGGCGAAGCACGCCGTGGAGCTGATCCTCCAGGGAAGCGAGCACGCCACCGTGTACCACTACCTCGAAAGCCAGCGCCCCCGGCTCAGGATAGCCGAGATGGGATTCGACATCTGAGGCGAGAGCATGGAGGACTGGATACCCGAGATCCTGGACACGGCCCGCGCCCTCGCGGACGAGGGACTCTGCGACCGCTGCCTCGGACGCATGTTCGGAAAGATCGGCACCGGCATGACCAACGACGTCCGCGGAAGGCTCATACGCGAAGGGCTGGCCGAGGCCGACGGATCCGCACCGGAACCCGCCGAGACATGCCCCGTGTGCGAGGGGGTCTTCGACCTCATGCCCCGCTTCGCGGGGATCGCCGCGGAGGCCGTCAACTCGGTCGAATCCGAGAACTTCCTGATCGGAACGAGGATCGAACCGGCGATTGCCGCCAACGAGAAGGCCCTCTGGGAGAAGCACGGCCTCGAGAACGCAGAGGCCATCAAGTCCGAGCTCAACCGCGAGATCGGGAAAATCGCGCTCCCCATGATCAACCGCAGGGTGGAGTTCAAGAACCCCCAGGTCGTGGCCCTCGTGGACACCCGCTTCGGGGACGTCAAGCTCGACATCGCCCCCCTGTTCATCGCCGGACGCTACAACAAGTACAGCCGCGAGATCCCGCAGACCATCTGGCCCTGCAGGGAGTGCCACGGAAAGGGCTGCCCCCACTGCCACGGAAAGGGCAAGATGTACGAGACCTCCGTCCAGGAGATCATCGGGGACATCGCCCTGGAGATGGCCGAAGGGAAGGAGCACTTCTTCCACGGCATGGGCAGAGAGGACATAGACGCGTGCATGCTCGGAGACGGAAGGCCGTTCGTCCTCGAGATAAGCGAGCCCAAGAAGCGCTTCATAGACCTGGACGAGCTCGAGAGGAGGTCCAGCGCCGGCGAGATGGCCGCGTTCAACTCGCTCCATTTCGTGCAGAGGGAGGCCGTCGAACGCTACAAGGGCGCAGCTGCGAGGAAGACCTATCGCGCGCACGTTAAAGCGGACGGTAAAATTAATAAAGAAACAGTAGTTGAGGTCGCCTTATCGTTCAAGGACGCCGATATAGATCAGAGGACACCACGCCGCGTCGAGCACAGAAGGGCCGACCTGGTGAGGCACCGGAGGATCTATTGGGTCAAAGCGGACAACTTCGACGGCGACGGGTTCGATCTCGAGATGGAGACCGATTCCGGAACCTATGTGAAGGAGTTCGTCTCCGGGGACGACGGTCGCACCGAGCCGAGCTTCTCCGAGAGGCTCGGAACGAAGTGCGTCGTCGCAGCGCTCGACGTATTGGCGATTGACTATCACGAACCACGAGGGATTCACAATGCAGGCATCCAGAGGAACCAGGACAAAGACCCGCAACCTTCTGAAGAAGGCTCCCAGGGCACGCGGACTGTCCCCGATCACGAAAGGACTCCAGACCTTCGAGTCGGGCGACAAGGTCAACATCATCATCGACCCCAGCGTCCACAAGGGAATGCCCTTCTCCAGATTCCACGGCCTCACCGGCGTCGTCATCGCCGCCAGGGGAGAAGCCTACGAAGTCAGCGTGAAGGACGGCAACAAGACCAAGACCGTCGTCGCACGCCCCGAGCACCTCGTCAGAAACGCGGAGTGAGCTCCTATGGAGAAGTACGTTACTGTAGCTGAGGTCAAAGAGCTCCTCGAGGCCGAGGTCGACGCCCGTGGCGGCTACGACTTCCTTCTCGCCTCGCAGAAGTCCGCCCTCGACCACGCTCAGAAGACGTGCCCCATCTCCAAAGAGCAGGCCCAGGCCATCGTCGACGAGGCGATGCAGCTGGATTTCGTGACCGAGTACACCGCGGCGAAGATCGCCGACCTCCTGCCGGAGTATCCGGAGGACGTCCGCGCGATCTTCTCCAAGGAGAGGGTCACGCTGACTGCGGAGCAGATCGAGGAAGTCCTCGAGATCGTCCGCAACCACTACTGAGGGACCTACGTGGAAGACTACGCCTACATCCTCGACTTCCTGCCGATCGGCTCCGCGACCGGAGGACACGCCAGGCGCGAACCCGTGGTCTACGCCGTGGGGGACGAGGAGTTCAAGCTCTTCGAACTTGTGGCGAAGCCCGGAGTCCAGGTCGACATAGGGACAAGGACCTACATCGGCAAGGACACCGCGACCGCGAAAAGGGACGTCATCGACCACGTCAAGAGACGCGTCGGATACGAAGAGCTCACCAGCAACGCTCAGAGCGAGCTCAAGTATGCGATCGACGAGATCGTGCAGGCGAACCAGACCAGATTCATCAGGTTCTTCAACGAAGCCGAAGGCATCAGCCTCCGCAAGCACATGCTCGAGGAGCTCCCCGGACTGGGGAAGAAGCTGATGACCTCCATCCTCGACGAGAGGAAGAAAGGCGACTTCAAGGATTTCGCGGACCTGTCCGAGCGCACCGGGATCAAGAACCCGGAGAAGTTCGTTTCCGCACGCATCCTCCTCGAGATCTCGGATCCGAACAGGAAGCGCTACATCTTCGTCTCGAGATGAGCACCGCCCGCGACCTCATGGCGGCTGCGGGGGTCGTCCCCAAGCGCAGCAAGGGCCAGAATTTTCTCATCGACGACCGTGTCGCCGATCGCATCGTGGGATACGCGGAGATAGGTCCGGACGAACGGATACTCGAGGTCGGGCCCGGATTCGGCGTCCTCACCGACCGCCTTGCGCATCTCGGGTCCTCGCTGACCTGCATCGAGCTAGATGCGAAGCTCGCATCGTATATCCGCACCACGTACGGGGATTCGGTGTCGCTGATCGAGGGGGATGCCGTGAAGGTGCCCTTCCCGGAGTTCGACGCGTTCGTCAGCAACCTCCCGTACAGCGTCTCGACTCCCATCATATTCAAGCTCCTGGAGCAGAGGTTCCGCACTGCCGTGGTCATGGTCCAGAAGGAGTTCGCGGACAGGATGGTGGCGCCCGTCGGCACGCAGGACTACTCCAGGCTGACGGTCAACCTGTTCTATCGCGCCCAATGCGAGATGATGGAGCCCGTCCCCGCATCGAGATTCGATCCCCGCCCCAAGGTGGACTCCGCCGTCGTGAGGATCACTCCGCGGAAAGCTCCGTTCGATGTGACCGACGAGCGCACCTTCTTCAAAGTGACGGAGGTGTGCTTCAACCATCGCAGGAAGAAGATCGGCACATCGCTCAAGGTCGCGGGAATGATCTCCTCGACCGAAGGGATCCCCTACGCCGACGAGCGCATCGAGAGGCTCTCTCCCGATAGGATCGGAGAGCTCTCCGACGCGGTCTATGCCTCCCGCTCCGGCCCGGCGTGAACGGATTGATATACAACATGTTGTATGAATCCGCATGAAGACCCATATCGTCAGACGCTATCTGGTCTTCCTGGCGGGTCTGACGCTCATATCGTTCGCGGTCGGATTCATCACGAAAGCCGACCTCGGGACATCGCCCATCACGGCGATCCCGTACAGCCTCGAACTCGCATTCCCGGAGCTGAGCATGGGCGTGTACGTCGCCGCGTTCAATCTCATGCTCATAGCATTCCAGGCCGCATTGACCGATTGGAAGAAGGCGGATCCGTCCGCCAAGGCCGATCTGGCCGTCGAGGTGGTCGTGTGCTTCCTCTTCGGATACCTCGTGGACCTGTCCATGGCGCTGTTCGACGGCCTCAGTCCCGACTCGCTCCCCGTCCAGGTGCTCTGCGTCCTGATAGGCATCGTCATCCTGGCGATGGGCGTGTACCTGCAGATCGTGGCCGGAGCGGTCATGCTTCCCGGAGACGGATTCGTGTACTCCCTGACGCTCCGCATAAGGAAGGATGTGGGGATCGTCCGCATATGCTCCGATACGACCATGGTGATCGTCGCCGCGGCCATAGGCATCGCCGCCATGGGCACCCTGGGCGGAGTCGGCATCGGCTCCGTGATGTGCTGCGTGCTGACGGGATTCGTATCCAGAAGATACATCGCATGGTTCCCGAGACTGACGGAGATCCTCGTTCCGGGGACCGACCTGAGCAGGGTCGCTAGAACCAGGGGGAGCGATGGACAGCGACGAGAGGATCCTGGACATCGCCAGGAAGCTCAGGATCGTAGGCAACACCGTCACCCGCGAAAGGGACGTCAACGCTTCCCGCATAGGACTGACCTCGGGACAGGCGGATGCGCTCTATTTCATCGGAAGATGCGGAGGATGCAGGATCA
Organism: Methanomassiliicoccaceae archaeon UBA537; assembly: GCA_002504495.1. Classification (GTDB taxonomy): domain Archaea; phylum Thermoplasmatota; class Thermoplasmata; order Methanomassiliicoccales; family Methanomethylophilaceae; genus Methanoprimaticola. The sequence continues at coordinate 5,777 of DATC01000100.1, read as the reverse complement.
AGGACCTGCGCGACCACATGGGGGCATCCCATCAGGCGGCTTGCGGGATCGCCGACCGGCTGGCGGCGAAGGGACTTGTGGACATCGCGGTGGACGAGGACGATGCCAGGGCCAAGAGGCTCGCATTGACGTCTGCCGGCGAGGAATCGCTGAAGGCCTATCTCGGCCTGGGAGTCTCCGTCAACTCCCACGCCCTGAACGGGCTGACCGAGGAGGAACTGGAGGCCCTGGACGATATGCTCGGGCGCATCCTGGCCAACGTCGGGGACGATGAACCGCTCCGACGAGCCCGCCGACGCTCCCAATATTTTAACGCGAGGACCCCATAGCGAGAGCGATCACATGCAGATCGGAATCGTAGGGAAGCCGAACGTCGGCAAGTCGACATTCTTCGGAGCGGCCACCATGGCGCCCGTCGAGATAGCCAACTATCCCTTCACAACAATCGAGCCCAACAAGGGGGTCGCGTACGTCCGCACCCCCTGCCCCTGCAAGGAGCTGGGCGTCAAGTGCACTCCGCACAACTCGCTATGCGTGGACGGCACCCGCATGGTGCCCGTCGAGCTTCTGGACGTGGCCGGGCTGGTCCCCGACGCCTGGGAGGGAAAGGGTCTGGGGAACAAGTTCCTGGACGACCTCAGGCAGGCGGACGCCCTCATAAACGTGGTCGACGCCAGCGGTTCCACGGACATCGAGGGGAACCCCGTCGATGCGGGCAGCCACGACCCCAAGGAGGACATCCTGTTCCTCCGCAGGGAGATAGAATGCTGGATGCGCGAGATCATAAAGAACGGATTCTCCAAGATCGCCCGCCAGGCCAAGATGCAGGGCGCCAAGCCCGAGACCATCCTGGCCGAGAGGCTCCAGGGACTGAAGGTCACCGAAGGGCAGATCAAGGAGGCTCTGAGGAAGGCGCCTCTCCCCGACGATCCCACCAAATGGGACGACGACATGCTCCTGGCGCTGTGCTCCGCCATCCGCGAGCAGTCCAAACCCATGATCGTCGCCATGAACAAGGCGGACATCGCCATGAAGGGAGCGTTCGAGGAGATCAGGGAGCTCAATCCGCATTGCGTGCCCACCATGGCCGAGACAGAGCTCGCCCTGAAGAAGGCCCATGCCGCGGGACTGGTGGAGTACACCCCCGGCGACAGGAGCTTCACGATAGCCGAAGGGGCACATGTCAACGAAGGTCAGAGGAAAGCCCTGGAGTACATGAAGGAGAACATGGAGAGGATCGGCGGCACCGGCGTCCAGACCTGCATCGAGGACGCGGCGTTCAAGATGCTCGACCTCATCTGCGTCTATCCCGTCGAGGACGAGAACAAGTTCACGGACCACTTCGGAAGGGTCCTTCCGGATGCGTTCCTCGTCCCCAGGGGCAGCACCGCCCGCGACCTCGCGTACAGGGTCCACTCCGACCTGGGGGACAAGTTCATCCGGGCCATCAACGCGAAGACCAAGAGGACCGTCGGCGCGGACTACGAGCTGCAGGACGGGGACGTCATAAGGATCGTCGCCAACAAGTGAGGCGGGAATGACCGAGACGGCCGAGATCAGGATCCTCAGCACGTCGTACACCGACTTCGAGGGCGAGCCGTACGTGGAGATATTCGGCAAGGCGCGCGACGGGAGGTCCGTCACCGCCCTGGCGAAGGGATTCCGTCCGTACCTCTACGGCGTGCAGATGCCGGAAAATCTGGAAAAGGACCTCCTGGAGGACCCGCAGACCCTTTCCGTGGAGCACACGGAGCTGCTGTACCGCGGAAGAAGCGTCCCGGCATCGAGGATCACGATCAAGGATCCGTGGAAGATCTCGGACTACCGCAACCGCCTCAGGAACGCCGGAGTGGAGGTCCTGGCGTCCGACATCCCGTTCAACCACCGCTACGTCTACGACACCGACATGGCGTCGTGCATCAGGGTGACCGGCGAACCTGTGGACAGAGGATACCTGACGGATGTGACCATCCTGATGGACGGCTTCGAGAACATGGAGCCGTTCGACCCGGGACTCAAGATCCTGTCGTTCGACATCGAGAACAGCATCCTCCGCGAGAACATCTACTGCATCTGCGCCGTGATCTCGGACGGCGACGGCATCAAGGCCTGCGCTCCGCTGCACGGCACCGAGAAGGATATCATCGCCGGATTCTCCGAGCTGATCCGCAAGGAGGATCCCGACGTCATCACCGGATACAACATCGACAACTACGATATCCGCAAGATCGAGGAGAGGGCGAAGCGGAACCGCATGAAGGATACCATGCCCTGGGGCCGGGACGGCGGACAGCCGAAGCTCAGGAGCGAGAAGTACTGGAGGGTCAAGGGCAGGATAATCTGCGACGCGTGGATGGCCGCCAGGAAGGAGCTGAGGCCGAAGCAGGAGACGCTCAACGCGGTATCTATGCAGGTACTGGGAGAGACCAAGCTGGATGTCGACCCCCGCCATATCGACGATGAATGGAAGAGCGACAGCGGCAAGGTCATGAGATACTGCACCAAGGACGCCGAGCTCGCGCTCAGGATCCTGCTCGCCGTCGAGACCCTCAGGAAGGGCATGGACCTCGCCGCCGTCTCCAAGCTCTCGTTGGAGGACGTCCTCACATCCGGATCGTCCCAGCTGGCGGACTCCCTGCTCATACGTGCGGCAGACCGTGCGCACGTCGCCGTCCCGCAGATGGGCAGACGCATCCGCGACGGAGACCAGATCGAGGGAGGATACGTGCACGACCTGAAGCCGGGCCTGTACCATTGGGTGTGCGTGCTCGATTTCAAGTCGATGTATCCTTCGACGATCATAGCGAAGAACATCTGCTTCACCACGCTGGACCCCTCCGGAACGATTGTGGCACCTTCAGGAACCGCCTTCCTGTCCAAGGACGTCCGCGTCGGACTGCTTCCGACGATCCTACAGGGCCTTATGGACCAGAGGGACGACATCAAGAAGAGGATGAAGGCGACGGCGGATCCACATGAGAAGCGCTATCTCGACGGTCTTCAGGCGGCTGTGAAGGTCCTCATGAACACTTTCTACGGAGTCTTCGCATCGTCGTTCTACAGATTCACCGATAAGAGCATCGGCGCCGCCATAACATCGTTCGCCAGGGCCAACATCACCGGGATCATTAAGGACCTTCAGAACGAGGGGCACGGCGTGGTCTATTCGGACACCGACTCCGTGTTCGTGCAATCCCCGGGATCCACTCTGGAGGAGGCGGTGGAGTTCGGGACGTCTAAGGCGGATACGTACTCCCGCGACGGCGGGACCCTCGAATTCGAGAAGATCCTGGAGCCCCTCTTCACCCACGGCAGGAAGAAGAGGTACGTCGGACGCGTGGTCTGGCCTGTAGCTCAGGACGAGCTTCTGATCAGAGGATACGAGAGCAGGAGGACCGATTCGTTCGACCTCCAGGACAAGCTCCAGACCGAGATGTTCGACTGCATACTGGACGAGAAGAGCGAGGAGGCCCTCGCCCTCGCCAGACGCACGATCCAGGACACCATCGCAGGGAAGATCTCCAAGGAGGAGCTGGTGATCTCCAAGGGATGCAAGGGGCTCGACGCCTATGCGAATCCCGACAGCATGGCCAACGTCCAGGCGGCCAAGAAGCTGATAGCCATGGGATACGAGTTCATCCCGGGGATGAAGGTATCCTGGATAGTCACCGATGCCAAGTCGTCCCCCATGAAGGTGGAGCCGTGGATAAGCGGGAAGCCGTTCTCCGCCAAACCGGACTACAGATACTACGCGGAAAGGCTGTCCAGGATGGCCGGCATGATCACCGAGGTGTTCGGTTGGGGCGAGAAGGATCTGATGATGGGGAGCCAGCAGGCCACCCTGCTCGACGGAGGATCCTTCGGATCAGGAGACGAGGCCAAGAAGGGAATCGTGCCGCCAGCCCCCGCCAAACCGAAATCGAAGGTCAGGAGCCTGGACGACTTCTTCCGATGCTGTCCTCGCTCCTGCCTGAATCCGTCCCATACGAACTCGTTGTCGTTGGAGACCGCCCTCTTCGCAGTGTTGGGCGACAGCATCCCGAGCTCCAGCCATGCGGCATTGAACACCCCGTTGGGGACCATGCACGGCACCGAGAGGGTTGCCCTGACGATTGGATCCTCCACCTTGCTTCCTTCGAACACGACGACATCGTCTACCGAGATATCCTTCAGCCTGTTCGCATACTCCTTCACGTTGGGACAGTCGGATTCGATGTCGATCCTCAGGGAATTGCCGTCATCGCACAGCGATGCGGTGACGAATGTGGTCCTTCCGCAGGTACGCTGATTGACCTTCACAGTATGGCTCATGGATATAACACAGAAATTATAATATAAATCAGGTTTGAAATTAGCCGAAGGAGGGATTGAGCACCCCCCTCGGCGCTACCGCTCTCATCAGAGCGATATCGATACGTGCATCGGAACCTTGCCGAATCCGATCCGTCTGTCCAGCCTCGACGCATGCCGGGGCAACATGTGTAGTACTTGAAGGCCTGCCCATGCCCCTCGTGGTCTTCGCCGTATCTCGCCAAGACCTTCTCGGCTTCCTCCTTCGTGGAATAGGAACCTATCCTCATTGGCGTCTCGCCCTCGCACGTGAACCAGTTCACCATCCATGCAGTGCATCTCTCCAATTCCTCATCCATATCCATCACCATATGCTCTCTTTGTTCCATCCGTGCAGAATCGAGTGATTCCCGATCGTCGCTCAATTCCGAACTCGTTCACTGTCTTTTCCGTCCTGCCTCTACCGATCCAGCCGAAATACACACGCTTCGTTCCCTCAGGAGAACGATTGCATCGGACTCTTGAGGACGCAGAGCAGCATCGATTCGTCGCAGTAAGGCGCCGGTTCGCTCAATGCGCTGTCCTTCAACCCGTCGACGACCTCCCTCATCCTGCGGACGGTGGTCTTGGAGATGTCGCAACAGGAAGCCGTCCTCTCCAAAGAGGCTCCATCCACATAGCACTCCGCGAATGCCATCCACTGAGCCTCGCTCAATCTGGATCTCGAAATGATCCCCGAGGTGGAGAACGTCTTTCCGCATTCCCTGCATCTGAACCGGAACGATCCCTTCCCGGTGCGCCCGTATTTCACTATGTGTTCACCGCTGCAGAACGGACAGCCTTCCGGCTCCCGATTCTCCGTACTGCGGATGAGTCCCCTCACCCACTCGATCTTGTTCTCACGGACGACGGGATCCATCTTCCCCGCCCTTCTGAAACCCTGTCTGACAGATGCCATCCATGCACCGGAAGCAACAACCCTCTTCGGATAATTAAACTGTAAATTGTTATCATTGTAATAATCGATACTTCTGTAATTTCAGTAATCTAAGTTATCTTCAGGTTCCGTTTATATACGACACGGCTATAGAGGGATTCAGCGGGATTTTCGCCCGCAGACGGAGATGTGCCGGCAACGGTGAATCCGTAAAGGTGATTCCAATGAGCGAAGAAACTCAGGAACAGGAGACACGCCCGGTCAACGGGAAGAGCATGTACTACTACATCGGCAAGGCCTGGGACACGCCCGAGAAGACGTACGTCAAGGCCCTGAACTACGAGCGCAGGATCCAGTGGCGCAAAGAGGAGAACTTCCTCCGCATCGAGCGCCCTACCAGGCTCGACAGGGCAAGGGCTCTCGGATACAAGGCGAAGCAGGGCTACGTCGTTGTCAGGGCCAGGGTCAGAAAGGGATCCTTCCAGAAGAGGGCCATCGTCACCGGACGCAGGGCCAAGAGGAAGGGAATCAACCAGATCACCGTCGGCAA
>DATC01000011.1:6765-10300 GCA_002504495.1 Methanomassiliicoccaceae archaeon UBA537 | reverse complement strand
GATGTCATCCCGTGTCCGAGGTGGTCGTGGCCGTACACCGTGATGCCGTGGTCGTTGAGGAACAGTGCGAACGGCTCGTAGCGCTCTATATGCTCGATCATTCCGTGCGATATCTGGAGGACGGCCCTCTCGTGCTCCGCCTTCCATTCGACGCATCTAAGCTCCGCATCCCCCCTGGTGGAGGCTATCCTGAACTCGCTTCTGTCCATGATGGGGAATCGCGGTGCGGTCTTATAATGGGGGCCTAGGGTCAACCGTTATCGCCGGTTCCGCTATGTCACCTTATGAACGGCTCGGAGACCTCCGATTTCTACGACGGCTGCGCGGACGCCTATTTCGAGAAGACGTTCCCTTACGACATGTCGGGCGAAAGGAGCCGCCTCGCGCGTCTTCTGAAACCGGGCGCGAGGATACTGGATGCGGGAAGCGGATCCTGCAGGGACACAGTGGCATTCCGGGAGATGGGCTTCGAGGTCGTTCCGACGGATCCTTCCGAGGGGATGAGGAGGATAGCATCGGAGCGTCTGGGGATCGATGTCCTTCCGTTCGGATTCCTGGACATGGCCTTCGACGAGGAGTTCGACGGGGTCTGGGCATCGGCAAGCCTCCTCCACCTGCATCCGGATGAGCTTCCCGGAGCCTTGGACGCGGTCCATCGGGCGCTCAGGTCCGGAGGCGCGTTCTACTGTTCGTTCAAGAAAGGCTCATTCGAAGGGATCCGCGAAGGCAGGTGGTACACGGATATGGATGAGACGCGTCTCCGCAACCTTCTCGCCTCCTGCGGATTCCGTCCCGAGGATGTCAGGACGGATACGGGTCCCGGAGGGATCCTGTGGGTTTCGGCGGTATCCATCCGTCAACGATATGACGGACCAACCGTTTCCGGGTCGCATGAGATTCAACAGCCAGAAGGGCCCCAGGAAGAAGATGGACGGAAGGGCCGCCATCATCTCCATCGACGATCAGGACAGGGTCGTCGAGTTCGATACATACAAGCTCAAGAAGATAACCGGCACCAGGGTGGCTCCCATCCTCGGGATGAGCGAGCACGCGACGCCCTTCAAGGTCGCCTGCGAGCTCGCCGGACTGTATCCCGGCGACAAGGCGAACAAGTACATCGATGCCGGGAACATACTGGAGCCCGTCATACGCGACTACGTCTCCAAGGACTGCGACGGGCTGATCCGCGCTCCGCTCTCCGTCCCCGACGGCGAGAGCATCGACATCGAGGAGCCGGTCGCGAAGGAGCTCTGCGGCTACGACCATTTCCACAACGAGAAGGTCTTCGGAGGTATGGTCGACGGATATGTGCGCATCGACGGGAAGCGCAGCGCGATCCTCGAGATCAAGACCGCCAGCGACAGGACCAAGTGGCTCGATTCCGACGGCGGATACACGCAGGTCCCCATGGCGTACATGCTCCAGGCCTCGCTATACGCCAGGCTCTCCAATCTCGACCGCATAGTGTTCGTAGTCGGCTTCCTCGAGGACCCCGACTACGACCGTCCCGCCCAATGGGTCCCCTCTCCGAGCAACACCTTCGTCGTCGTGAAGGACCGCCTGGATATGGACGAGTACATGGACCGCTGCACGGCATGGTACGACGAGTACATGAAGGGCGGATACACGCCCCAGTGGTCCGATTCAGAGGACGACCAGGCCGTCCTGAAGTATCTGAAGGCGTACAGGCCCGATGCCGGAAAGCGCTGATCTCCGGAAGAGGGCAGGGGGCATCGTCAGGGGGAGGGAGGTCCTCCTGGCATCCCTCGTCCTGGCGGTCGCCTCGGCCCTCGTCGTCCCGCCGAACAGCGGATACGCGGACTACATCGATTGGCGCACGCTGTCCATCCTCTTCTGCTTCATGGCCTGCGTCGCGGGCATCAGGTCCAGCGGCGTGTTCGAAGCCGTCGCGTCCCGGATGCTGGAACGCGTCCACGGCACCAGGGACGTGTGCGCCATCCTGGTGCTGCTTCCCGCCGTCTTCTCCATGTTCGTCACCAACGACGTGGCGCTGCTGACCTTCGTGCCGTTCGCGGTATTCACGCTGGACTCCATCGGCAGGAGGGATCTGATCGCATGGGTTCTGGTTCTCCAGACCCTCGCGGCGAACCTCGGATGCATGGTGCTGCCGTTCGGAAGCCCCCACAACATCTTCATCGATTCGTTCTACTCCCCCGGCCTTGCGGGATTCATGTCGGTCACCCTTCCTCTGGCGGCTGCCGGCTTCGTTCTTCTGGCGATCCTCGTGTTCTTTCGCAGGGACTCCCATCTGAGATCCTCTCCGGGAGAAGCGGAGAAGCATCCTGTGGACCGTCCGACGGCGGTCTTCATGACAGTGCTCTTCATCATCTCGGTCGCCGCGGTCCTTCGCATCGTCCCGTATCCGCTGTGCCTCATCGCGGTCGTCCTGTCGATCGCCGTCTTCAGACCAAGGGTCCTGCTGCAGGTGGACTACGGGCTTCTGGCGACTTTCGTGCTGCTTTTCGTGTTCGCGGGGAACATGTCGTCCATCGGATCGGTGCACGAGCTGTTGGCGTCCGTAATGGCATCCGAACCCGTCCTGGGAGGGATAGCCGTGAGCCAGATCATGAGCAACGTCCCTGCGGCCGTGATGCTGTCCGGATTCACGGCAGATTGGCGGTCCATGCTCGTCGGCATCAACATCGGCGGCTTCGGCACGCTCATCGCATCGATGGCGAGCGTCATCACGTTCAGGATCTATTCGCAGGAGAAGGATGCCGAAACGGGATCGTATCTCGTTCTCTTCACCGTTCTGAACATCGCGATGATCGTCGTTCTCGTCGCCGCTTGGATGCTTCTCCTGCGATCCCGAAGCGGAATCCGAACGGTTTTTCTACTTAACGGTGTTACAGGGTACCAGGTGAAGCAATGGCAGTCAAGGATGACGTCATCAAGGCCATGAAAGAGGCCGGCAGGCCCATGAGCGCAGGCGAGGTCGAGAAGGCCACGGGGATCGACAGGAAGGAGATCGACAAGGCCTTCAAGGAGCTGAAGGCCGAAGGCGCGATCGTCTCTCCGGTCCGCTGCAAGTGGGAGCCCGCTCAGCGATGAGGGGGCGAGGGAGGAGCCGTCGCGGGGACGACCTCCTCCCGATCTCCGACATCAGCGTGCTGGTGACGGCGGTCCTTCCGGATTCGACGGAGCGTCTGAGGAGCCTCCTCATGTCGTCGTCGGACAGCATGTCCGAGTCGAAGAGTCCGATCAGGCCTTCTATATCCCCGCCCACGACGCATTGCTCGGCCTTCGGCATGATCCTTCCGGAGAGGAACCTCCTGTACCTCTCGCGGTTCTCCGGCGTCAGTCCCACCGGATGCGTCAGCCTCTTCAGCGCGATCTCCGGAGTGAGGCGCAGGCACAGCGAGAGGATCAGGTCGTCGAACTCCGGGAAGCTCATGGGCTGACCTGCGAAGAAGTCGAAGTCGAACTCCTCTCCGCAGTCGCGGCATCTCAGGGTGCAGTCGCTGCACGCGACGACCTTGGATCTCTGGAACACCGAGAGATCCCCATCGTAGTC
>DATC01000011.1:0-6741 GCA_002504495.1 Methanomassiliicoccaceae archaeon UBA537 | reverse complement strand
CCATCGTAGTCGATCTCCGTTATGCTCGCGATGCCGTCGAGCATCTCCGGATCCATATCCACGACGGACGACGGGATGACGAGGGTCCTGGAGCCTTTTCCGGGCGAACCGGAAAGGAACGACGGCCCTATGGCCGTCACAGGCAATCCGTCTACCGATGACGGCACCTCTATCGTCTTGTCGACCGAATTCATACGCGTGATGCGAATCCCGCCGGAACACGCCTCGTATGCGATCCTGCCGTTCATTCCGACGCCTCCAGAAGGCTCTCGATGCGACGGTCGCGTCCGCGCGACAGCAGCTCGTCGTTGTAGCCGTAGAGGGCGCCGCCCGGACGGGAGTACATGACGACGGGAAGGCATCCGAGGAGTCCTGAGAGCAGGGAGACGATCTCCTGTCCGTTCCCGAAGCACGTCCTCAGGTATTCGACGGCGTTGCGCAGATGCTTCTCGAACGCATCGCGTGATTCGGAGGCCTCTCTTCTGCAGAGCGGGAGGTGCGACGCGGTCCAATCCTCCGTCCCGTCGTATTCCGAAAGGGCCGAGATGCGGTAGCGCGCGGTCCTGTCCCCTTTCCCGGACAGCGATCTCCTCAGGCTCTCGACATCAGTCCGTCCTTCGGACAGGGCGATCGCGTCCTCGAGAGCCGCCTCGGAATCGATGCCGTGCTCGGCGTCTCCGTTTATCGTTCCTATCATCACGGCTATGACCGACAGCCTCTCCTCGGGCCCGGCACCCTTCAGGCGCGGTTCCGAGACGCTTCCTTCGAGCACGGCTCCTACGTCGTTCTCCGTGCTGTACTTCCTGTGGAAATCGAGATAGCGCTTGAACTCGGCGGCGATCCCGGGGCTGCGGACGTACTGCGTTATGAGATTGGAGTCGATCGAGAGTCCGAGGCCGTCGCATCTGCGCATCATCACGGAAAGGTCCTCCCAGGCGCGCGGCGTGACGAATTCCGGGCCGGAAGGCGTGTTCTCCACGGAGAGCAGGTTCTGAGGCTTGGTCTGGAGGTAGTAGGTTATGGCGGGATGGATCCCCGCGCTCATCGCGTAGCGGATCCAGACCTTCGCATCCGGTTCGACGCTTATGAGACGCACCCTGTCGAGGGTGGCGATGTCCAGCTCCCTGGCGGAGGAGTTGAACTCCGGAGGATTCCCCGCGGCGACGAGAACCCAGCCGTCGGGGATCCTGTGAGGTCCGAACTTCTTGTTCTGGAGGAGGTCGAGCATGGCCGCCGAGAGGGTCTCCGAGACGCAGTTCACCTCGTCGATGAACAGTATCCCTTCGGTCTTCCCTTTCGATTCCATTGTATCGTATACGGAGGCGATGATCTCGCTCATGGTGTACCTGGTGATGCTCGTCTCCACTCCCCCGTATACCGCCTTGTCGATCATCGGAAGGCCTATCGCGGACTGGCGGGTGTGGTGCGTTATCGCGTATCCGACGTATCCGATTCCCAGCTCGGACGCTATCTGCGACATGATGGCCGTCTTTCCGAGGCCCGGAGGTCCCATGACCACCAGAGGCCTCTGCCTGTTCCGGGGAACCACGTAGCTTCCTCCCGCATCCTTCTCGAGGTACGCCTTGACGGCGTCCTCGATGCAGTCCTTCGCCTCCTGGATGTTCATTCCGATCCCTTCTTCATAAGATCCGATGTCCTGATCTCGAGTTTCATGGCCCATGGCGGGACGCTGTGCTCCCTGCATCCCTCGTCGCAGAACACGAACGCCGTGTCATAGCGCGGGCGCCTGTCGGGAAAGGTCCCCATGCCGTCCGTGAAGTACAGCAGTCCGCGCAGATGTACGAGCCTTCCTTCGTCGATGAGCCTGTCGACATAGGTGAACACCGGACGGAAATCCGTCCCTCCGCCTCCTTCCAGCTCGAAGGAGGACATGAGCCTGCGGAGATCCCCCTCCGATGTCACGACGTCGTCGCGTCTCACGATCTCGTCGCATTGGACGATATGGACGCATGTCGAGCGACCCATGCCTGCCTGCCCCAGCATGGAGAACGCCTCCTCTATGAACGCCTCCACAGGCCCCTTCATAGTCGAACCCGATGTATCGACGGCGATCACCAGGCTCTCGACCCTCGGGGAATCCGATGTCTCGAGGGAGTCCACCAGCGGTATGTTGCCGTAGGTCTGCAGACCGTAGCTGTAGTACACGGGATCGAACTCCTCCAGGTTCTCTTTGACGGCCGGGCGGCGGGACATGAATCTGCGGAGGAACGCACGATGGTCCTGGCGTCTCGCGTTCCTTATCCTCAGGATGGAGACGAGGGCGTCGCTGTGCACATTCGGATCCCTGACGAATCCCTCCAGCTCCACCATGATCTGCTGCGAGATCTCCTTCCATCTCCCGTCGTCCTCTATCGGATGAGCCGTGTCGTCGTCGAGGACGAACATCCTCTCGTACAGGGACCTCTGCCAAGTGGAGAGGGAGGCGATCTCGGGCGCCATGAGGGGGGATACCGGGCCGCCCGCGCGCTTGAACAGCTTCTCGCAAGCGTACATGCGGTCGTCGCGACCCGGGACGGAGACGGAGGGCGGATCGAGGGAGTCCATGACGTACTCCACGATCATGTCCTGGGCCAACTGCTCGTCCCTGCCTGCGGCGGTGTGTCCCAGGACGCAGTGCAGGATGCAGTGGGCCAGTCTTCTGGAGACCATGCACGGATCGCTCCGATAGTCGGCGATCACGGAATCCGTGCGGAAGACGACGGTCTTCCCATCGCATCTCGGGAGGCCGATTCCCGGAGAGACCTCCCGGTTCAATGAGAGGACGGCCTCGGTGAGATACCTCATGTCGAGGCACAGCCTGCTGGCCGACGAGGACAGGATCTCGATGGCCGCTTCCTCTTCCGGCATCCTTCCTCCTCATGCGCGAGTACTTCGCTTCCAGGACGGCGGCGTCGTCCTCGCCCAGCTCGCCGATGAGTTCGTTCAGATCGTCCGAGGTCACTCTGTAGAGCTTGTCGGTGCGGATATGGGACCTGCTGTCGAGTCCGGCCTCGTAGGGTTCCATTGGACGCATGTAGGCCGCGCGATCGGGATGCGGGTGAGTGGTGGACATCATGACGTCGAAGGTCCTGCCGCTGCATCCCAGGATCACCACGGGCCTGTCCTTGGAGCCGTCGCGGTCGTCGAAAGAGACGTCTGCGCTCCAGACCTCCATGGGCTTCGGTATCGGGCGACGGCTGCTCCTGTTCATGCTTTGTCGAATCGCGGGGATTCGATAAATCGATGTCGCGGTTGGATGTATTTGGATGCGATTCGGGCTGTGCGAATCTTTATATTCAAGAGATAAATCGGGGGAAATACCGGAATTGTAACGGGCAAGTAGATCAGACCGGTAGATCGCTGCCTTCGCAAGGCAGAAGTCGCGTGTTCGAATCACGCCTTGTCCACCACTACCACCACTCAGATTATTGAAAAACGGTGCTATCGGAAAGCGAGTGGGTCGATAACAGGCGGTATCCCTCTCCGTCTTGAGCTTTTGTATCTGCTTGTATATCTCGCGTTGCTCATGATTTTGTTTAGTTGATCTGAACTTCTTTTCCAGACGCTGGATTTCACGATCGATGTCGGACACGCGTTTGTACTCGATGATGGCATTTTTCAACGGCATATCTGTGGAGAGATCCACAGCGACAGAACGCACGATATCTCCCAGATCTTGTCGATATCAAGGCCTTCGAGATGGATGGAAACATCGGATATTGGGATGAAATCGGTACGGAAAATGAGGTTCTCCACAACGGCTATCTGTGCTTTATCCGGACAAGTGAGGACATACACGGCCTTATGGCCCAGCTTGTTCAGCAGCATCAGATTGGAATCCTTCAGATCGGATTGATTGAGCTGGACCTCCATTACATAGACGGCTGAGATCCTGCCTCCGGGAAGATTCACAGTATCAGGAGAGATGATGGACCTGATGATCATGCTATGGACCTGGGAATCGAAGGATGATTTTTCCTTGCCTTTGATGCCCTTGCTGGAGAAGAAAGCCTCCTTCGGTATCACCTTGCGAACGTCCGTACTGGAGGGAAGGTCGAACATCATCTCACCACTAAGAAGCAGATGAGTTCGAAATCGTCCATGCCGTTGTTCTTCAAAAAAGATAATTTATTTGACCAGAGCCTATAGCTCTTTTCAAATCCACACACATCGTATCTGATTCAGAAGAATCATCCTTCGATTCGTTTACCATAACCTACCTCTATTATAACCTGGATGAGAATGTTATACAATTATTTAGGGTATGAATTTCGATGATTGATAATCTGTAGCGATTGTCTAAATTCCCGCACTAGCACATTCAACAGGACTTAATTCGCCAATTTATATGCCATTACATTGGCAAATAAAATGGCGAATAAGCCTCGCACGATCGATTGCTATGGATATTAGCATCGACGATCCATTTGCCGGTCTTCTTGCTGCCCTCTCTTGTCACTATATCTTTCTCGCGCATTTTGTCGATACGATGGCTGACGATTCTGTTTGAAAGGCCTGTCTCGGAAGAGATCTTCGCGATGGAAGCGGAAGGATCGGTCTTCAGAATCGATACGATCATGCGATCGATCGGGTCGAGAACTTCTTCGACATCATCGATTTCGACAGCATGACGCACCTTGGGGCGGAGGGTAACCAGCAGCCCGTTGGACATGTATGAGAACTCCGGCTCCGGGTTGCCGTTCTCTCTGCAGGCGTTCAAGACCCTGTTGATTCCCTGGCCCCATCCTTCGATGTACCTCATCGCGTAGAACGCCTCTGCCAATCTCCTATTGCGTTTGACAGAAGGGTGGGAGCCCTTGAGGTTCTCCAGCGTGATCCCTTCCGGAAGAAGTCCCGGAGAGTATACCATTAGCTTGTCCCTGTAGACGTACACGGCGATCTCCTGTTGCAGGCTGTAGTCCTTGTGGACTACGGCATTGACGACGAGCTCCCTCACGGCATCCATCGGATACTGGTAATCCAGCTCCCTGGATGCCGTGCCCGTATCGTATCTGTAGGTGGGCTGGATGTACTTGTCGCCGAGAACGCGTATGCATTCGTCCGGCAGCATGACCAGAGGGATCCTGTCCAGAATATCGTCCCTCATGAGACAGTCCTTGCCGTCGAACAGGCCTATCTTCAGATACGACCCGTATTCGTATCTGTCGGGACTCTTGGTGAAGAGCAGCGCCGCGGTGAGCGACGGCCCATCGTCATGGAGGAGGCCCATGGTCCTGAAGGCGAGCGTCATGTCATTCTCAGGAGCATCATCGGGGATGCGCTTCGCCTCCTTCCCTTTCCTCATGAAGAACCTGAACGCGTCCTCGGAGATGTCTTCGGGATCGATCCTGCAGGGTTGATCAAGCCACTGGAGTCCCATCTCGTCCAGAAGGATCCTCTTGAGCGGATTGCCTTCCAGCTGCTGGGTGGTGTTGCCGACGCGGAAGAAGAACCTGCCGTCGCAGTCGACTATCGCATCCCCTTTCGGAACATCGATGAAGATGCAGTCCCTGCCTTCGATGTTCACGGCACACGGGTCTCGGAGATGATATGGAGCTTGTTGCGGATGGAATCTGAGACGGTCTTGACGGTCCCCTTCACGTCCCGGACGCCTATGTATTCGCCGTCGTCCCTGCGACCGACGATCATGCGGCCGCCCTTGGTGTTGTAGAACGCGGCGATGGTCTTCAAATACTTGTCCGACCACGATTCCTTCCATTCCATGTCGAGGTTCTCTATGTCCATCTCTTCTCTTCGGTTGATGCCGTCTAAGTGATATAACCCCTTGTTCGCAGTTCGATCGGCATCGTTCTTCCGCTTTGCATCGGCTTTTCCAGGTAGGATTTATAACAGGATCCGCATAACCTCGTGTACCGTGCTCATTGATAGCACATCGCAGAGTGGTTGACTATGGCGTTCTGGGAAGAGGAGATCGAGACCATGCCCAAGGAGAAGCTGCAGAGCATGCAGCTGGAGATGCTCAGGGCTAAGGTCGCCGAGATGTACGAGAAGTCGGGGTTCTTCAGGAAGAGGATGGACGAGGCCGGCGTGAAACCCGAGGATATCACCAGCTTCGAGGCGTTCCGCCGCGTCCCGTTCATGAAGAAGAGCGATCTCAGGGACAACTACCCCGACGGCCTCTTCGTCGTCCCCTACGACGACCTCGTGAGGGTCCACGTCTCCTCCGGGACCACGGGGAAGCCCACTGTCGTCGGATACACGCAGAACGACCTGGACAATTGGACCAGGTCCCTGGCCCGCGGCATGACCTCCTTCGGGATGTCCCGCAAGGACATGCTCCAGAACTTCCACGGATACGGTCTGTTCACCGGAGGCCTCGGAGTCCATTACGCCGCCGAGAGGATCGGGGCAACCGTGCTTCCCATCAGCACCGGCAACACCGAGAGGCAGATCCAGCTGATGCAGGACCTCCCCGTCACCGCCTGGGCCGGAACTCCGTCCTATATGTTCCATATCGCGGACACCTGCGACAAGAAGGGCATCGATATCCGCAGGGACACAAAGGTGAGGCTCGCCATCGCCGGCGGAGAGCCATGGTCGGAGAGCATGCGCAGGAAGCTCCAGGACCGCACCGGCGTAAGAGTCCACAACTGCTACGGCGCCAGCGAGATGTACGGTCCGATGTTCCTCGAGTGCTCCGAGCAGAAAGGTCTTCATGTATGGGCGGACCTCGCATACATCGAGATCCTGGACGAGAACGACCAGCCTGTCAAGGACGGC
>DATC01000135.1 GCA_002504495.1 Methanomassiliicoccaceae archaeon UBA537 | reverse complement strand
ATATCCGTGCGGCAGATTCTCCGGAATCGAGATGTACCGTCTCGGGAGCTGGTCCGATGATCTTTCGGATGTGGAACGGAGGATGGAGAGATTGGTCCCAGTTAAAGACGGCTCCTGCTTCTACGAATCGGAGGGTTTAGCTCCATGAGAATAGCACTCTACGGGCTGTCGTGTTCGGGCAAGGATTTCATGCTCGACAGGATGCCCTTCATCGAACACATCAAGGGTTCCGAATGGCTCAATGCCCGCTCTGCAGGCAAATTCAGGGAATTGCCGTCGGACGAACAGGATGTCTTGAGGAGGGAATTCATCGGTTACATTCGTTCGTGTTCCGACAGAGATGTGGCGGTTGACGGACATTATGCATTCCCGTCAGATGATGGCTACATTGTCGTCTTCACGGAGGATGACGGTGATTGCTATGATGTCTTTGCGTATCTGGACACTCCGTCTGAGATCATTCATTCAAGACTTTTGGACTCAGAGAAGAATTCGACTTATGCGGATCTTTCCGTGGAGAGGATCGAAGCCTGGAAGGGATTCGAAATCGAAGGGCTCAGAAACGAATGCATGATGAGAGGGAAGGAATTCCTAATCCTGGATGACGATATCGAAAACGTGCTCCGTTTCATGGAGGGCATGATTGAAGGGCGCATCCTGACTGCGCCTCAGATCGCTGAAAGGAGCGTCGAACGCATACTGTCGTCATCCAGTTCGGGACGGATCGTCCTTTGCGATGGGGACAAGACCCTGACGTCATCTGATCTGACCAAGAGGTTATCTGCGCGCGCTGGCTTCGATGCAAACGATAACATATTCTACGGAGACAGATACAGCACCTATCAGTTCTGGCTCGCCTACCGCGTCTTCGCCTCCATGGACGATCCGGAACATCTGTTCGAAGATGTGGCGGAGGAGGCGGATGTAGAGGGAGATCTCCTGTACGACCTGTCTGCAATCGACGGTTACCGTGTCGTAGTCTCTGCGGGACTGGAAGGGCTTTGGGAGGCGGTCGTCAATCGGATAGGCACGTTCGATATGGCTGTCGGATCCAGCACGGACGCTTCTTAGAACATGTCGCAGCTGGCCAAAGCCCTCATCGTGCGTTATCTCCGTTCGGCGGGACGCGAGGTCATCGCTGTCGGAGACAACGTTGTGGATTACTACATGCTCCAAGAAGCCGACAGGGGCTACGTCATTGCACACGAGAAGAGAAACGCATCTCTTCAAAAGATACTGCTGAAAGGAACGGAACTGAAACAGCCTTGCTACAACAGGGTGAAATTCGACGGCGTGACGGAGGTGAATTCGATCCATGAAGATATTGAATGAATGTTCGGACCGCCCGGAGCTTCGGAATCTGATTTCGATTTGCAAAAGCGATTCGGGTGTGCAGGGCAGGGAACTGAGGGAAGCTCATCGCAGATCGGGTCAGATGATCGGAAACGAGATCATCACGGATAGGCCGAATGAGAACAGGTTTGCCGTCGTGTGCCTTCTGCGCTCCGGTGAGCCTTTCGGGGAGGGTATCGCCGATGTCTTGGACTGCTCGCTATTGTTCTTGGATGAGAAGCATGATAACCGTTGGAAGATGAATGATTGCAACAACAGCTTCATCAACGAGAATTTGGACATTCTGAAGAAATCCACCGTGATACTGGCCGATGCGGTAATCAATACCGGCGATACCATCAAACAGATCCACGATACTCTCATCAAGGTCACTGATTCTATTATCATTGCGGCGAATGTCATACAGAAGGGGTTCGAACCCGGAGACCGTGTCGTTTATGGAGTGAGGAGATCGGAGAACATGTTCAAGGGGAGCAAAGTCTCCGTTCAATCAGGAAACAAAGGTCCGGACACGGGCGATCGGTTGTTCAAAACTCTCGATCGACCATCGCTTCGAGACATCCTCCAACGTATGAAGGACGACGTTCTCGGATTCCGCTTCTCTCACCGCCTCCTCGGTGTATCCCGAACGGGAGAACACCATCAGATCCTTCGGAAGGCCGCTCTTCACCAGTCCTGCCCGCCTGACCAGGGTATCGATGACATCCTTTCCCACAGGTTCCGAGCGGTATTTGCATTCGCACAGCACCATGCGGCCCTTTCCTAACGCGGCGATGTCTATCTCCTCCTTCGTGCGGCGGGAGCTGTCGGTGCCCCACCATGTCCCTACCTCGCGGCAGCTCCTTCCGACGTATTCGGAGCAGACGTCCTCGAACACATGCCCCAGATACGTGTCCATATCCTTCATGATGCCGTCGTAGGCCTCCTCATAGCGGCTCTTCTCCACCTCGACGTTGCCCGGATAGATGAATCTGTAGTACGAACGGAGGTAGTGGTCCTTAATCCTGTATATGGTGCGTTTCGATCCGGGGTCGTCTATCGGTCTGATCTTCTCGACTATCTCCAGGAGGATCAGGTCCTTCAGGAGTGCAGATATCCGGGACGTCTCCAATCCTGCATCTGCAGCCATCTCTCCTACCCTGTCGTGTCCTTTGGCTATGGACGATATCACATCGAGATACGCGACAGGGGATCCGGACCCCTCTGCGAACAGGAGCGTCGCTTCCCTGTTCAGCGCAGCGAGGGGATCGATCAGATTCTCGATGATGTTGTCTTTCAGGCTCTTCCTGTCATCGAAGAAGCCGAGATACCACGGGATGCCTCCCACCAGCCCGTATACGATCAGACGCTCCTCATCGGAATAGCTCGGAAGGAAATGCCTTATCTCAGCGAACGGGAAGGGGCTGAGCCTGATCTGGCCGGTGTGCCTGCCGTAGAGCGGGCTCTTCACACCGAGGATTTGGTTCTTCATGACGCTCATGGACGAACCTGAGAGGACGATGAAAGCCTCTGAATCGAGGTGGCTCTCGATGAAGTTGTTGAGTATGCCGGTCACGGATTCGTCGCTTCCGACCAGATAGGGATATTCGTCGATGACGAACACGTACCTCCTTTCTCCGAACCTCGAGTGCATGACCTCCAGTATGTCCTCGAGTTCCATGACGGGAGCGTTCCTCACCCCCAGCACGATCGACGCCAGGAGACGCATGTTGGTGTTGTACGACCCCTTCACGGCGGTGAACTTGATCGCCGTCTTGTCCTTGATGAACTCGTCGATGAGTGCCGTCTTCCCCACTCTGCGGCGACCGTAGACGGGTATGAACTGGAATCCGCTGGAAAAGTACCTCCTGTTCAGCTCCTCCAGCTCGTTCTCGCGTCCGTAGAACATGATGCGTCATGAGTATGATAGTATATAATGTATGCAAATTGCTAATCGATAGGATAGTACTTTGCAAGATAGCAGATCGCATCCGAAAGAAGCATCGGAGGGACAGCCTTGCGCCTTGCCGTACCGATACGGGGTGATGATTGAACAGTAGTGCGTATTTACGCACTACAATTCAAATCAGATTCTTATCCGTCATGAAGTCGATGATGTTGATGTGCAGGACCCCCTGATCGTCGAACCATCTGTTCCCGACATCCGCACGGACCACGATCTTCCTGAACGAGTCGCCGGTGTATCTGAACTGATCCGTCTCCGAATGCAGCTTCTCTTCATCCGGAATTGCGAAGGCAGATTGGATGTACACCTTCTCATCGTACCTGTTCGCTACGAAATCGATCTCTTTGGGGATGCGCACGGATCTCCCGTCCGGCTTCCTGGAGTTCACCGTCACCACGCCCACGTCGACGGAGTATCCCCTCGACCTGAGCTCGTTGTAGATCGCGTTCTCCATCAGATGGGTCATCTCCTGCTGCCTGAAATTCAAACGAGCGTTGCGCAGGCCGAGGTCCTCGCAATAGTACTTCTGAGGATAGGAGAAGTATCTCCTCCCTTTCACATCGTAACGTTGCGATTCGGAGAACAGGAACGCGTCCTTGAGATAATCCAGGTATGTCCTGACGGTGCCTTCGCTCACATTCTTGAAATGCGAGGCGATCTGCTTGGGATTGGTAAGGGAGCCGATGTTGGAGCTGATGAAATCTATCAATCCCTCCAGAACCTCGGGATGCTCGATCGCATGCCTCTCCCGGATATCCTTCAGATAGGTCTCCGCGAACAGGTTCTTCAGATAATCCGCCTTGTCCTTGTCCGATGATATGGAAAGGACCCGGGGCATGCCCCCGAACGTGAGATAATCGTTGTACGCCGATATCCTGTCTCCGCCTATAGCGGCGAGATACTCGGAGAACGACAGCGGATGCAAACGTATCTCGTCGCCGCGATCGCGGAACTGCGTAAGAACATCGGAGCTGAGCATATGGGAGTTGCTGCCTGTGACGTAGATGTCCAGATATCCTGTGTTGAGGAGACTGTTCAGCGGCTCATAGAAGGTTATGTCTTCTCCGCCCTCAAGATACGGATTCTTGATTCTCGGGACCATCTGGATCTCGTCGATGAACACGTATCTCCTTCTCCCATCGGAAGTCAGAGACCTCACATGCTCGTACAACGCGACGGGGTTCCTCAGAGAGACGGCTTCCATCTCCTCGAGCTTGATCTCGATGATATCCTTCGGATCCACGCCCTCCGACAGCAGACGGTTCTTGAAGATGGTGAAGAGCAGGTACGACTTCCCGCATCTCCTGATGCCCGTCACGACCTTGATCATGCCGTTCCACCTGCGGGAGCACAGCTTCTCGAGATACAGGTCTCTCTTGATCTCCATATGGATCGGATGATGCTTACAGGAGATATAATTGTATTGAACTCTTGTGCATAAATACGCATTACAATTCAATCGATATGGTTCATTCCGCCTTACGCCATCCGGGATTCGATGATGGATCACAAGGATGGAGCATGGAATGCTGGGAGGGCGGTCATCAGTCTATCAATCCATTCGACGAACCCTTGGTGATCGACATGCCGATGCGGGTGCCAACCCAGTCGAAGCCATAGAGCATCATGAGAAGTGCGGCCCATACGATCCATGTGCGTCAGGGAGTTCTTCTAGGCACAGAGCACGGCTGAGGCGGGCGTAATCGAGGTGTTTGCGCAGTTTTCCGGAACAGAATCGTTTTAGCGTATCCTAAACTGGATGATATATCCGAATCGTTTATAACAATTGGATGTATGAGCCAATTGCTCAAGGATCTAGATAACATGGAGAAACCGATGATGATCAAGATCGGCGCCATAATCGCCGTAATCATCGTCGTTGTTGCCGCATGCGCCGTCCTCCTGAACTCGGGAGACGACGGGAAGAACGATTCCGAAGCGAAGATCGAGTCCTCTCTGATGATTCGCGGGAATGCGAACAACGACTATACCATCGATAGCAAAGACATGGAGATCGTGAAGGACGTCAAGAGCGGAGCCAAATCCCTCGACGACTATCCTCTCGCCGATGTCGACGGTGACGGCGAAATCACCCAGAACGATATCGACATACTCCAGAACATGATCGACCGCAAGGCCGGAAAGGTCTACGTGGTCACCCTCGACCGCCTCGGCAACGAGGTCAATGTCTCTGTCGACTACCCTCTCAGGAACGTTGTCACCTACGGAACGAACATGGAGATGCCTCTTGTGTACGCCGGTGGCGGAAAGTATGTGGCAGGTTACTTCAACCTCTCCTACGACAATGCTCAGTCCTCGATAACCGATAAAGCGGTCGATCTGAAAGGGGACAAAAGGAAGATAACTGATGCATCTTGGGCCAATTTCACCAAGCTCGATGCCGATCTCGAGAAGGGGATAGGCGCATTCCTCGTTGATTACAGCGGAATCTCGCAGATTACGGAGGCTAGGGATGCAGACCTCAAGGCGGCTGGAATACCCATGCTGTCCTACAAATCAGCCGATTCCGTCGTGGACAGTGCTACTGTGCTGACCCTTTCTTACCTTTTTGGAACCGATACTGAAGATATTGGACAGAAATACGCACAGCTCAGAGACAAAGTGATATCCGAGATTGATTCAAAGCTTTCGTCTCTTTCCGATGTCGATAGGACCACGTTCATAGCCTTCAATATGTACTACTATGTTTGCGGTCCGGATTCGACGTATGCTTCCACCTCTCTCACTGCGCATGGGAAACCGTACAGCGAGGTCAACGCGGATTTCGCCGCGAAGTATCAGAACAATTCCACTCCAATGGAATCAGTGGAGGCGCTTTCCAACTACAAGGACGTTGATGCATTGGTCAATATCCGTTCCATCGATTGGGTATCCGATGCAAAGGCCGCCAATGATACCATCTTGGAGACCTGGGACCACAAAAACAAGGGCGGCCTCTCCTCCGAATACTTCAAGGGCTTCGAGGACAGGCTCACCTACATCAACAACCTGCTTCCCGGACCCGCCAAGCTGGCCTACACCGCCGCGGCGCTCTATGGAGAGTATTTCTCCTTCGAGTGGGCGGACGGCATCCTCCAGGAGTGCATCGACATGGGCCTCGAGCCTCTCAAGGAATACACGATCGACCAGCTCGTGCCGTACTTCGACTACGCCAAGTACCAGGCCTGCAAGGCCTGAGACCAAACGGGGCCACGGCCCCATCCTTATTCTATATAGCATCCGGTGTTCGCATGGAGGACGGTTCCATCGACAGGACGGAGTTCGCCGCGGACTATCGTCGCGTGCTCTTCCTCAAGCTCGTGCTCCTGGTCGTCTGCATCGGGGGGATCGTGCTGTTCATCGGCCTTTTCTCCCTTGCAACGTACGACGGAGTCTCCCTGAGGCAGACCTACGAGATCATCTGGAACCATCTGGTCGGCAACCAGTACGAGCCCAGGTCGCTGTGCTGGTGGGCGGACCGCTACATATGGAACACCGCCATGCCTCATGTGGTAGCGGCGATACTCGCAGGATCGGGTCTTGCGGCATGCGGCGTGCTCATGCAGGCGCTGATGGTCAATCCGCTCGCGGATCCGTACAGCACCGGCATATCGTCCGGAGCGTGCTTCGGAGCCGTCTCCGCTATCGTCACCGGCATATCGTTCTCATCGGTCGCCGGGGAGGCGGGGATCGTGGTCAACGCCTTCATCGGCGCTCTCGTCCCGGCCATAGCGATAATCGTCC
>DATC01000112.1:692-4757 GCA_002504495.1 Methanomassiliicoccaceae archaeon UBA537 | reverse complement strand
CGACGGATTCGACAAGGAGAACGGCACGATCGTTCTGACCACCTTCGCCACCGTCTTCGTCGGTGCCGACAAGAACTCCGGCCTCCGCGGAGACCTCCTCGACATCGGTTTCTCCCATGTCCTCTTCTACGGCTCGGTCTACGAGTACGACGACGTCGTGAAGATCGTGAAGGACCTGGAGCTTATCTCCGGAAGCGAGATCGACCTCGCCTCCGAAATGGTGGCCACCAAGGAGCGCGTCCAGAACGCCGTCGCAGGCCTTGAGAAGACCAAGGCCGTGTTCCTCAGATACTCGTCCGTCAACGGATGGGGAATCGGAACCTCCGGATCCATCGGAGGATCTCTCATCACCGCCGCCGGAGGAGACAACCTCGGTCTCCAGATCGGATCCACCGGCGTGGTCTACGATTCGTCCAAGATATTAGGGCTCCTCGACCTCGAAGAAAATAAGAACGCTGTGATCTTCATGGACAACGCGTACTTCGACACCTACGACGGAACGTTCGAGAAGTTCGTGGACGACTTCTTCCACGGGAATCTCAAGAACCTCAAGCTCGTGAAGATGCAGAAGACCTGGAACAACTACGATCCCGAATCCGCCGAAGGACTGGTCGAGATCGCCCACGTCCTCCATCCCGACGCTATCGAAGGAACCGTCGAGCCCTACACCGAGCCCAACCCGGACTCCGGAGAGCGCGGACCGTTCTTCTATGCGGGGATCGTCGTAGGCATCTTGATAGTCCTCGCGATAGCGTACGCCCTTCTCCGCATCAGGAGACACATCTGAAGATGGGAGACGTCTCCGGGAAGAGGAGGAGGATCGCCGCGGTGTCGGCGGTCCTTGCGGCGATGCTCATCGCAGGGATCCTGCTGGACCTCACATGGGCCACGTTCAGGATCACCCTGTCCGACCTCGTAGCCGTGGCGAAAGGCAACGGCTCGTGGGCCGCCAGCATCATGGTCGACGACAACGCCAGACGCGTGATGCTCGGCGGCTTCGTCGGAGCCGGGCTGGCGGTGTGCGGATGCGCCATGCAGGCCGTGTTCCGCAACCCGATGGCCTCCCCCTATCTCCTGGGCCTCTCCTCCGGAGCATCCCTCGGAGCCGCGATAGGGCTCCTCTTCTCCATACCGCTCATCCCCGCAGCGATCGCCACCCCGGTGCTCGCGTTCGTCACATGCTTCCTCACCATGCTTCTGGTGTGGGGGGTATCCCGCGTCGGAGGCTCGTCCAGGACGGAGACCCTTCTCCTCACCGGTATCGCCGTGTCCTCGATGATGTCCGCGATCGTCTCGTTCCTGACGTTCATAGCCGGGGAGAAGACCGAGGACATCGTATTCTGGAGCATGGGCAGCCTCTCCAGGGCCGATTGGGACCAGATAGCCGTCGTCGTGCCGCTCATCGTGATCGGGATACTCTTCATCGTCTCCTACGGCAAGACGATGAACGCCATGATGCTCGGCGACGCCCATGCCATGGACCTCGGAGTGGAGGTCGGGAGATCGAGGTTCAGGATCCTCCTGGCCTCCACCCTCGTCACTGCCGCCGCGGTGTCGTTCGTCGGATCCATAGGCTTCGTCGGACTCATTGTTCCGCACATCTTCCGCATCCTCCTCGGACCCGACAACAGGATCCTGATGCCCGTCAGCGCATTCGGAGGAGCAGCGTTCCTGATCATGTGCGACTGGCTGACGAGGACCGTGGCTCCCGACTACGGGGTGCTCCCCATAGGAGTCCTCACCGCCCTGGTCGGAGCTCCGTACTTCATCTATCTGCTGAGGAGAAGGAAGAACGAGGTGGGATGGTCGTGATGCTTGAGATAAAGGACCTGGAATACCGGTACCGCGAGGCCCCTGTGCTCGACGGCGCCTCCTTGGATATCAGGGAAGGCGAGATGATAGGCATACTCGGCCCCAACGGATGCGGGAAGACCACCCTCCTCAAGAATCTGAACCGGAACCTCTCCCCCATGGGAGGATGCATCCTCCTGGACGGAAAGGACGTGTCCGGGATGACCAAGAAGGAGATCGCCAGGACCGTCGCCGCGGTCCCCCAGGGGAACGAGATCAGGTTCTCGTTCACCGTCGAGGACATCGTGGCCATGGGGAGGATGCCGTTCCAAGGAAGGTTCGAGGGATCGTCATCCGAGGATCTGGAGCTGGCGAGGGAGGCGATGGCGGACGTCGGACTTCTGGACAAGAAGGACCGCCCGATCAACGAGCTCAGCGGAGGGGAGAGGCAGAGGGCCATCATAGCGAGGGCGCTCGCCCAGAC
The DNA here is from genome assembly GCA_002504495.1 of Methanomassiliicoccaceae archaeon UBA537. Taxonomy (GTDB): domain Archaea; phylum Thermoplasmatota; class Thermoplasmata; order Methanomassiliicoccales; family Methanomethylophilaceae; genus Methanoprimaticola. Next base: position 2,482 of record DATC01000112.1, on the reverse strand, counting down.
TCCGCGCGTCCTGCTTATGGACGAGCCCACGAACCACCTGGACGTGAACATGCAGTTCGAGGTCCTCGACCTCGTGGAGAGGCTCTCCGAGGAGAAGGGCATAACCGTCGTGATCGTGTCCCACGACCTGTCCATGGCCGCCAGGTACTGCGACAGGATCGCGATGATCCATGAAGGGAGAGTCATGTGCTGCGGGACCCCCGAGGAGGTCCTCACGGCGGAGAACATGCGCAAGGTGTTCTCCGTGGATGCGGAGCTGACCCTCGATGCGAAGACCGGAAGGCGCACCGTGCTCCTCCACGGGGCGGTTCGCCGACGCCCGCACGCCCGTTTATCTACTCGTAAGGCATCGAGACAGGCATGAAGAGAACGTCGACCGCGGTGCTGTCTTCGGCAGTCGGATTCGTCCTGATGGCGGCGGGATACGTCCAGTACGTCAGGACATGCGCGAACGTCTACACCGGCGTGTTCGTTCTGGGCCTCGCGATGCTCGTCGGATCCTACGCCTATCTGTGGCTCAGCTCCAAGCGCATCGATGCGAAGCTCGCCGAGATCGCCGAGAAGGAGGCGGTCGACGGATACGCCTACTACATGGACGGCGAGAAGGCTCCGATGGAGGCGACCATCACCGATCTCCAGAGGAAGCGAGATGACCGTCCTCGACGCCGATATGCTCTACCTGCTGTTCGATTCCGCCAACATGCACAGGTGGAACGACCACATGAGGCCCGTCGATCTCACGGAGCTCGACAAGCAGGCCCACAAGGCGGCCATAGCTTGGGTCCTCGGGAAGTTCGAGGAATCCGCAGGCAACCCGGTGGACTGGAGGGCCGTGATGGAACGCACCCTGTTCTCGTTCATCCAGAGATCCGTTCTCACCGATCTCAAGCCCCAGGTGTTCCACCGCATAACCGCCGAGCGCAGCAGGGAGGTCAACGGATTCGTGATGCAGGAGCTCCTGCGCCTCGTCCCGGACTGCGATCCGCGCTTCATCGATAGGATGTCGGAGTACCTCGACTCCCCCAAGGACTCCAAGGAGGACGCGATAGTCCGCGCCGCCCACTACCTCGCCACCAGGTGGGAGTTCCGTCTTATCTACGATTCCAACCGCTCCCTCTACGGCATAGACCGGACCAGGGAGGAGATCGACAGGGAGATCGAGCAGCACATCGATCTCATCGGAGTGCGCAAGGTCCTCGCGACCGGAGACGCGTTCAACTTCATAGACCTCGTCGGACAGCTGAGATTCCAGCAGAGATGGGCCAGGACGCCCCGCATCCCCAAGACCACGGTGCTCGGGCACTCGCTCCTGGTGGCGGACATGATGCTCCTCCACGACATCGACTCCGGAGCCGACGACCGCAAGATGTACAACGACTTCTACACCGGGCTGTTCCACGACCTCCCCGAGGTTCTGACCAAGGACGTCATAACCCCCATCAAGACCAGCGTGGACGGGCTGGCATCGCTCCTGGAGGAAATAGAGCGCGACATGGTGGAATCGGAGATCATGCCTCTTCTGGACGAGGGATGGCGCCAGGAGTTCGGCAGGATGGTGTTCGATCCCTTCGAGGACATGGACGACCCTGTTCTCGGAAGACGCGACGGATTCGGATTGAAGAGCTGCGACCTCATGTGCGCGTACATGGAGGCCTTCATCTCCGGACGGTACGGGATTTCGTCCAACACCCTGAGGGAGGGAGAGGCCGGGATCCGCGAGAAGCTGGAGGAGAGGGGCGGAGCCATCGACTGCAGGTCCCTGCTGAAGCAGTTCGACGCGCTGAAGATCC
>DATC01000112.1:0-653 GCA_002504495.1 Methanomassiliicoccaceae archaeon UBA537 | reverse complement strand
GATGGGGATGCTCGGACGATGCGATGAAGAAGAACGGATGCCGGGAAGGGCCCCGGCACCCGGGAATGTTTGCGACGGTCAGTTGTGGCCGTCGATGACCTCGAGACCCCTCATGTAGGGTCTGAGGACCTCGGGAACGGTGACCGTTCCATCCTTGTTCTGGTAGTTCTCCAGGATGGCGACCATGGTCCTGGGGAGCGCGAGACCGGATCCGTTCAGCGTGTGGACGAACTCGCTCTTGAGGTGAGGCTCCCTCCTGAACTTGATCCTGGCCCTCCTGGCCTGGAAGTCTCCGAAGTTGGAGCAGGACGAGGCCTCGAGCCAGGCATCCTTTCCCGGCGCGTAGAGCTCCAGGTCGTAGCACTTGTTGCAGGAGAAGCTCATGTCCCCGGTGCACAGGAGCAGGACCCTGTAGGGCAGATCGAGGGCGTTGATGATGTCCTCGGCGTTCTTCCTGAGCTCCTCGAGCCTCGCGGCGGAATCCTCGGGCTTCACGAAGTTGACCATCTCGACCTTGTTGAACTCGTGGACCCTGATGATCCCCCTGGTGTCGGCGTGCTTGCCGACCTCTCTTCTGAAGGAGGGGAGGTACGCGGTGTAGTAGATGGGCAGGTCCTTGATGTCCAGGATCTCGTCCTGGAGCAGGTTGGTGA
>DATC01000019.1:5170-5312 GCA_002504495.1 Methanomassiliicoccaceae archaeon UBA537 | reverse complement strand
GATGTCGGACCATCCGGTCCTCCCTTCGATGCCCCATGGGATAGCACAGGGGGAGTAGGCGATGTCCCTGTCCTCTGTGATGACTGTGATCTCGGCGTCCTTCGATGCCTTCCTTGCGGACGAGGCGGCGGACATTCCGGCG
>DATC01000019.1:0-5104 GCA_002504495.1 Methanomassiliicoccaceae archaeon UBA537 | reverse complement strand
AAATCGACCACCCCATGCGCGCGCACATAAAGACGTTTGCGCGTGCGAACGGTATGGGGGATTGGATGGAGCGATGATGTCTGGCACATCGAGATCCTGGCAAAAGGGCGACTGGAAACGATTATTATCTGAAGCAGGATAACGAAGGGCGATGAAGGAGAAAAGGTCCCCGTCCCAGCTGGAGGCCGTTTGGAAGGAGTCTGACATGTCCGGCGGCCGCAAGGTCGATGCGATGGTCATGATCATGCGCACCAACGTATGCTGCTGGGTCAAGAATGGCGGATGCACGATGTGCGGCTACAAGGAGGCATCCCTCGGAGGTGTGACCGAGGAGGATCTGCTCAAGCAGCTGGATCAGGCCCTGTCCCGCTACAAGGGGGAGCCATTCGTGAAGATCTACACCTCCGGGAGCTTCCTGGACGACAACGAGGTCCCGCCGTCGGTGAGATCCAGGATATTCGAGGCGTTCTCCGGATGCGAGCGCATCCTCTTCGAGAGCCGTCCCGAGTTCATAACCGAAGAGTCCCTGGCCGGCGTTCCGAAGACTGTCACCGTGGCGCTGGGGCTGGAGAGCTCCGATCCGGAGGTTCTCGAGAAGGCCGTCCACAAGGGGTTCACTCCCGACGACATCCTCAGAGCCGGAACGCTCCTGAAGTCGCTGGGGTACGGAGTCAGGACCTATCTTCTCCTGAAGCCTCCGTTCATGACCGAGGCCGCGGCGATCGAGGACGCCGTCCGTTCCGCCAGGTTCGCCGACGGGTTCTCGGATGAGATCTCGGTGAATCCGCTCAACGTCCAAAGAGGGACGTATGTGGAGAGGCTGTGGAAGAGAGGCGATTTCAGATCGCCGTGGATCTGGTCTCTCATAGAGGTTTTCAATCAGCTGTCTGGCACTGTCTCTGCCAGACTCATGTCCTCGCCTTCCGGAGGCGGGGCGTCGAGAGGCGTTCACAACTGCGGCGAATGCGACCAGAGGGCGCTCGACGCGGTGGAGAGGTTCAGCTACAGCCAGGACCCGAAGGACCTGGAGGTCGACTGCGCGTGCAGGAGCAGGTGGAGGAGCTACATGGACTCCGAGGCCATCCTGGGCACGCCGGCGGACCTCGATCGCGGTCTGGAGAACGATCTGGCACTTAGGATGTGATTTCATGGAGTACGACATAAAGAAGGGCTGGTTCAAGAACATAGACGGAGACCTCCTCGAGAACATGATGTCCGAGGTCTTCGGCAACGTCGAGAAGGACGGAGACGTCCTCGTCTCCTCCTACGGGGTCCTCGAGCGTATCGAGGTCAAGGTGCTGTCCAAGGACAAGCTTGAGATCGTCACCGTCAACAAGACGGGATGCGAGTCGGACGACGAGGCCATCCTCGACAGCAAGCGCAGGCTCAACGACTTCGCGTTCAAGGCCACCGGCTTCGATGCCAAGGCCCGCATGAAACGCGCCCAGAAGAAGGCGAAGGAAGGCAAGCTCTGAACAGCCTTCCCAAACCCTTTCCTTTCTCTTTATACCCTATAATAGAAGCGGGCATAGGGTTATATACGGGACCAGTATACGAGCGCCTAGATTGGACAAATTAGTGTTCGACCAGACGCATCGGGCAATGCGAGAGCAACCCAGAGATCGTCCCGTCATCCCCTCGGGGTTCTGCGGACGTCATGGCGTCACGGTCGGAGCATTAGACGTTGTTCGTCTATATCGCGAGGTTAGCGAAGACACCCTCGCAGGCAGGTATATAGCATGCCGCAAAGAAGACGTCCTCAGAGAGGATCTAGGGCATACGGCCCTAGGAAGAGAGCGCAGTCGCAGACGCCCAGGCTGGATTCGTGGCCCGAGATCAGCGGAGCCCCTAAGATTCAGGGATTCGCCGGATACAAGGCCGGAATGACCCACGCCTTCGTCGTCGACAAGCGCGCGAAGAGCACCACCTCCGGAATGGAGGTCCAGGTGCCCGTGACGGTGGTCGAGATCCCCCCCATGAGGGTGGCGGCCGTCAGGTTCTACGAGAGCAGCATCGTCGGTCTCAAGACCGCCGGAGAGGTTTGGGCCAAGGAGCTCGATCCCCTTCTCGGAAGGCGCCTCTGCGTCCCCAAGAACCACGATGAGAGCACCTTCGCCAAATACGACGGACTGGACATCGAGGATGTCCGCATCCTCGCCTACACCCAGCCCAAGATGGTCTCCGGAGTCCCCAAGAAGGTCCCCGACCTCATGGAGCTGAGGATCGCCGGCGGAACGATCGAGGAGCGCGTCGAGTACGCGAAGAAGATCCTCGGCACCGAGGTCGCGTTCACCGACTTCGCCGTCGACGGCGCGCTGACCGATGTCATCGCGGTCACCAAAGGAAAGGGATTCCAGGGTGTTACCAAGCGCTGGGGAGTCAAGCTCCTGTCCCACAGGAACAGCAAGCACCGCCGCGGAATCGGTAACCTCGGTCCGAAGAGACCCGGCTACGTCAGGTCCACGGTCCCCGGATCCGGTCAGATGGGATACCACCAGAGGACCGAGTTCAACAAGAAGATCATCAAGGTCGGAGCGGACGGCTCCGAGGTCACTCCCAAGGGAGGATTCCTCAACTACGGCGAGGTCAGGAACAGCTACGTCCTCGTCTACGGCTCCGTTCCCGGACCTACCCAGAGGCTCATCAGATTCAGGGATGCGACCAGGATGCCCAAGAAGGCCGACACCGAGGCCCTCGACGTCACCTACGTTTCCACCGAGTCCAAGCAGGGGGCATGAGAATGGCACAGACTAATGTCTACTCGGTCCGCGGAGGAGTCGCAGGCACCGTGGATGTTCCCGCGGCGTTCGAGACCCCCTACAGGCCCGACATAATCAAGAAGGCGGTCCTCGCCGCCGCGGCCAACGGAAGGCAGCCCTACGGACCCTCCAAGGAGTCCGGAATGAGGCACGCCGTCAGCACCCGCGGAAAGGGTACCGGTTCCGCCCGCAACCAGAGGATCCACGGTCTCGGAAAGGCCGGAGAATCCCCCAACAACGTCTCCGGAAGGAGGGCTCATCCCCCCGTGCCCGAGAGGAAGTGGGAGCAGAAGATCAACAAGAAGGAGGCCAAGATCGCCAGGCAGTCCGCTGTCGCAGCCACCGGTTGCGCCGACTGCGTGAAGGCCCGCGGCCACCAGTTCGACGACTCCGTGTCCTTCCCCATCGTCGTCGAGGACGAGATCAAGGACATCGCGAAGACTCAGGAGGTCATCGCCGTTCTCGAGAAGATCGGAATCGGATACGATCTCGACCGCGCCGCCGACGGACGCAAGATCCGCGCCGGAAGGGGAAAGATGAGGAACAGGAAGTACAGGACCCCCGTCTCCGTTCTCATCGTCGTCAGCGACGACGAGAGGGGATCGGCCATCTTCAAGTCCGCATCCAACATCCCCGGAGTTACCGTCGAGGAGGTCAAGTCCCTGAACACCAGCATCCTCGCTCCCGGTGGAGACGCAGGAAGGCTCACGGTCTACACCAAATCCGCCATCGAGGCAATCGGAGCGTGGACACAATGAAGCAGAGCGACGTCCTCATCAGGCCGTACGTCACAGAGAAGGCCATGAACCACATGTCCGGAACCCCCACGCAGTCCTTCAAGGACGGGAACAGGATCGAGTTCATCGTCAACAGGAACGCGGACAAGCACCAGATCAAGACCGTCTTCGAGGAGCGCTTCGAGGTCAAGGTCGAGAAGGTCTGGGTCAGGATCCAGAAAGACGGCAAGCACGCCATCATCAAGCTCGCGGACGGATACTCCGCCGAGGATGTCGGAGCGCGCGTCGGAGTCTTCTGAAGGTGAGTGAACATGGGAAAGAGATTGATCCCCCAGAGGCGCGGAAGCGGAACGCAGCGTTACCGCTCCCCCAGCTTCAGGCACGTCGACGACGTCAGGCTCCCCGCCATGTCCGAGGGACGCGCCGTCATCAAGGACCTCATCCAGGCCCCGGGCAGGACCTGCCCGCTCGCGGTTCTCGACCTCAACGGCAGAACCGACTACCAGCTCGCCGTCGAAGGAACGAAGGTCGGACAGACCATCGTCATCGGCGGAACCGAGATCGTCGCCGGGAACATCACCCAGCTGAACAAGATCCCCGAGGGTACCCTCGTCCACAACGTCGAGGCCAGGCCCGGGGACGGAGGCAAGTTCGTCAAGACCGCCGGATCCTTCGGGACCGTCGTCTCCAGGGGAGACAAGGTCATCGTCCAGATGCCCTCCGGAACGCTCAAGGAGTTCAGCCCCGACTGCCGCGCCGCAATCGGCGTCATCGCAGGAGGCGGAAGGGGAGACAAGCCCCTCGCCAAGGCGGGAAAGAACGTCCTCACCCTCAGGTCCAGGTCCACTGCGCCTTTCAAGACCAAGGGTGTCGCTATGAACCCTGTCGACCACCCCCACGGCGGTGGAAGCCACGCCCACGTCGGTGGACCCAACTGTCAGAAGAGGACCGCATCTCCCGGTCAGAAGGTAGGATTCCTGCCTCCTAAGAAGAAGATAAAGAAGTGATATCATGGCAAAGAAGATCATCGCAGGATCGGCGAAGGCCTCCAGGAGAAAGTCCAGGAAGAAGGCATCGGCGATACAGGCGAGGAGGAAGAAGGAGTTCCTGTACCGCGGGTACAACATGGAGCAGCTTCTGGCCATGCCGTTCGACGAGTTCCTCACCCTGCTCCCCTCCAGAGCAAGAAGGACCTACAACAGGGGCCTGAACTACGAGCAGCAGCTGCTGTTCGACAAGCTCATGACCGCTGAGGATGTCGTCAGGACCCACCGCAGGGACCTGCCCATCATCCCCCAGTTCGTCGGCAAGACCGTTAGCATCTACAACGGAAAAGAGTTCAAGGACGTCGAGATCAAGCCCGAGATGATCGGATGCTTCCTCGGCGAGTTCGTCATCACCAGGAAGCCTCCAGTGCACTCCGGACCCGGAGTCGGTGCTACCAGGTCTTCCAAGTTCATGCCGCTGAAGTGAGGTGTAGGACATGGTTTCAGGATATACTGCAACTGCCGACCCCGACACGACCGCCAAGGCCCTCGGAAGGGAGATCCCCGTCTCCCCCAAGTTCGCCCGCGAGGTCGCCGGAATGATCCGCGGCATGAAGGTCGA
>DATC01000106.1:6747-8979 GCA_002504495.1 Methanomassiliicoccaceae archaeon UBA537 | reverse complement strand
CGCCATTGGGAAACTGTTGGATAGGGATAAGACAGATTATTCTGGCCTTTCCGCGATCGGTTCTGCCGACTTCCATATCGATATCGGCGATGGCGCATTATCAGTTCTGAGGTTCATAGCCAACAGCACCAATCAGCCGGACGGATCTCCGATTTCAACGGTAATGGATTTCGTCAAAGGGATGTTGTACGTAAGATCGGTCCAAGACGGAAACACCTATATCGGTCTTACAAGAGGATCCGAACCTCTTCAGGATTATATCGTTCGCAATGGGCTGGCAAACGAATTTGGAGATGTACTCAGAGAAATGGCAGGATTGAATGTAGAACTGGGCGTTCTGAGAGCAGAAGGTGCCCAAGAGAGGCTAGTGTTCAAAACGGAACACAAACTTCTAGATTTCAACGGGTACGCATCCAGTGGTAGCAGACTCCTCATGCTGCACTATTATTGGATCAAGCATCTGGATAAGGTGACGTTCCTGTATCTCGACGAATTCGATGCATACTATCACTACGAACTTGCTGAAAAGGTGCTGCTGAGGCTGTCCTCCGTGCAGGGCATTCAATGCGTCTTCACATCTCATAATACATCACTTGTCAGCAACAGGATACTCAGGCCGGATTGCTACATGCTTCTCGATTCTCGGGGCATAACGCCATTGCCGGAGCTTACGGACAGGGAGATCAGAGAAGGTCACAATCTCGAGAAGTTGCTTCGTGGCGGAGAATTTGATGAGTGAACGCAGGGTGCTCTTTATCGTCGAAGGTAAGCGCGGTGAACCGCGTTTCCTTCAGAGAATGCATCAAGTTCTGTTCGGAACGAAGGTAGAAAACATCTACAGTTATGAGACTGTGGTGTACGATCTTCTCGAGAGGATGTTTCCCAAAGGATACGATGATGAGGGCCTCGATGTCGTATCGGTTCTTCGCGAAAAAGAAACGGATGACAATCTGAGGGCCATGCTGGCGAAAGAGTTTTCGGATGTCTACCTGGTGTTCGACATGGATCCGCATCATCAAAAATACAACAGGAGGCTTCTCGAAAAGGCTGTCAATTTTTTCGATGATTCTACAGTTAACGGTAAGTTGTACCTCAACTATCTCATGTTGGAGTCGTACAAGCATCTGAAAATGCACAACGATGCCGAGTATCTGCACAGAATTGTGGGTATGGATAGAGACGCGTTGCGTAGGTACAAATCGGTCGTTGACAGCGAATGCGACAAAGATTTCAGGCAGTTGGAGAAGTACACGGAAGAGACGTTCGTTGAAATTATACGCTTGAACCTATGCAAGACCAACAACATTCTGAACAGCGATTCTACGCTTCCTGATGTCGATTCCTATCTTGCATGGAATGGAAATGATATATTGTCTGAGCAGGAGCGGATGATGGACTCGGAAGGCAGGGTCTACGTTCTCAATACATCGTCGTTCATCCCCGTGGACTATAGTCCGTCCAGATTTTGCAGATCCGATTCTCGAAGCCATTCTGTTCAGTCGAGCCGAAGAATGATACCATTCCATTCAACTCTATCCATACAGAGTAGGATTTAGGATGCAGCGATCTGGGCGAGGGGTCATGGGCCGAGCACGGCTAGAGGGATCACATGGACGCCGTCTGGGCGCGTGTAGGCGTATCTTGTAGCCGTGACCACGGCGAGGAACGCGGGTCTGCCCATCCTGTCGGTATCCACGTTCTCCGCGAGCTTCTTCAGGTTCCGCGCGGCCTCGTCCACCCACGCATCACCGAGCTTCACTTCTATCGCGGCCCACCTCCCGTCGTTCAGACGGATGATCGCATCCGCTTCGAGGCCGTTCTTGTCCCTGTAGTGGAAGACCTCTCCGTCTAGCGTTCTGGCGTAGACGCGGAGGTCCCTGACGACCAGGGACTCGAAGAGAGAGCTGAAAGTGCGGGGGTCGTCCAGCAGATCATCCGGCGACAGGGAGAGGAGGCGGGCCGCTATGGACGGGTCGCAGAAATGGATGGTGTCCGCGACTCTGATCGGAGTCCTGGAACGGAGGATGGGGTGCCATGCATGAAGATTGTCCAGGATGTAAGTTCTTCCGAGGTCGTCCAGATAGGCGTTCAGCGTGTTCTCTGATATGCTGATGGATCTCTTAGAGGAGACGTCCGCGATGATCCCCGTCTTGGACAGAGGAGCGGAGACGGATCTCGAAAGGGAGTGCATCACCGCGGCGAACCTGGATCCGTCATGCCGTTCGGACGGGG
>DATC01000106.1:4026-6730 GCA_002504495.1 Methanomassiliicoccaceae archaeon UBA537 | reverse complement strand
CCGGTCGCATCCGGACAGGTCAGGATGTCGCAGTATCCATCTATGATCCTTATGGCCGCGCCGGTGTCGCGCCCCGCGGCTTCTGGCCATCCGCCCCGTACGACAAGATGCGCCATCTCCTCCAGGCTCCTGTCGCAGACGGCATCTGCGACGCCTCCGTCGAACAGTCCTTTCAGCGACACGGTTCCGCTAGAGTCGCCTGATTCGAAGAGCGTCATGGTGCCCATCCTGATCTCACAGAAGCGTCCCGCGCCGGAATGCCGTATCCTCCTGCGGTCGGCCGCGGCGGATCCAGTCAGGATGAATTGTCCCGGCTCGTCCCTGTCATCCACGGTCAGACGGACGGCGTCCCACAGTTGGGGCGCTTCCTGCCATTCGTCTATGAACCTCGGAGTCTTTCCCTCGAGGAGTCTGGATGGTTTGAGCTCGGCCGTCATAAGCGATGCGGAACCTGAATCGGGGTCCTGCATCATCAGGACGCTTCCTGCGACTCTTGCGGCGGTCGCGGTCTTCCCCGTCCATCTCGGTCCGCTGATGACGACGGCTCCGAAGATCTTCAGGTCGGCGGCCAGCTCCTTGTCCGCAAGACGGGGGATGTACTCCATGAGGACGTAACGCCTTCGACCTATTTCCTGATGTTGCATTGAGGTTTTCGGCGAGGTTTCATTGAGGGTTTTGGCTGGAAACCATTGAGGGTTTCGGCGCCGTCTTCGACCCAGAAGGAACGAGATCGCCTCGTTCGCAAGGGTCATGCCCATCACCGCAGGAACGGTCGGCATCGATCCCAGGACAGATTTGCCGTGATCGTCCCGGCCTCCGTCGCAGGCTATCGGAGGCTCGATGTTGTACACGCATGTGATCATCGATACATCGAAGCCCCTCATGCCCTTTCTCACGGCTGCCGCCACGGGGCAGACGCTGGTCTCCGAGAGGCGGCCTATGCGGACGGTGTCCACCTTCATGTGGCGTGCCGCCCCCATGGACGAGAACGTCCTGATGCCCTTCTCAGATGCGGCGCGGAGCAGCATGACCTTGCATCTCACGGTGTCTATGGCATCGATCAGTATATCGAAGTCCCCGTCGAGGATCGCAGGGATGGTATCCTCGTCCACATGGAGCATCAGGGGCTCGATGTCTATGTCGGGATTGACGGATCTCGCCCTCTCGCACGCGACCTCGGCTTTCGGCCTTCCCACCGTATCCGTCGTGGCCAGGATCTGCCTGTTCATGTTGCTGGCCGAGAACACGTCCCCGTCCACGGTGCGTATGCGTCCGATCCCGGCGCGGACCAGCCCTTCCAATGCGTATCCGCCGACGGCTCCGTTGCCGACGACGATCGCCGATGCGTTCCTGAGCCTCTCGATCCCCTCGTCTCCGACGAGCAGAGAGGTCCTCTCGCTCATGCCCTCCATCCGATTATCCTCCCGGCGTTGATGTACGATGTCCTCAGGAGATCCGCCGCGGGAATGCCTGTGGCCTCCGACAGATGCTCCGCGAAGGCGCGCATCCCTAAGAACCCTTCCGGGGTCCACGGAGCATCGGACTCCAGGAGAAGGAGGTCCTCCGGAATCGAGAGAACAAGCCTGCGGATCCTCTTTCCGGAGCGGGCGAGGATGCGCGGATTGATGGACATGAAGCATCCCAGTCCGGCGAACGGCCTGGCGTAGGACTCGTCGGAGAAGGAATGGAGGACGACCGGAAACGACGGGCGGACGTCCCTGAGGATGTCCAGGAGAGCCTTCGCGCATCCGACGCCGTGGATCGCGACCGGCCTCTTCATCTCGGAGGCGATATCCAGCTGCCTGCGGAGGACGGGGATCTGAACGGACGGGTCCCCTCTTTTCGAGTCCAAGCCTATCTCCCCTATTCCTGCGCGGGGATCCGACGACAGCATCGCGCGCAACTCCCTTTCGACCGAGGACGACCACGAATCCGCATGCCACGGGTGGACTCCGTAGAAGCGCAGCACGCGCGGGTCGTCGACGGCCTTCAGCGCCCCCCAATCCTCCGGACGGGAGGAGCATCCCAGCACGATGCCGGCCTCTCCGTAGTCCGGATACGGATCCCGGATCTCCCCCGGATGGGCATGGGCGTCCGCGAACGGCTGCATGATTCCGGGAACGGGTCCGGACGAATAATCGTTGGGATGGAAATTAGGTCTGCCTAAATATTAAATAGGAAGTTTAGGATGTCCTAATCACCATGAGGTCGGACAGCTACGCCAACGCAGGATGCGGAAGAGGACTTTCCGACAACCAGACAGAGATCCATGAGCCTGCCCGCCCGTTATTAGAGACATGCACGGGGCGGGTAGAAACCTCCGTGCCCGATCTGCAGGCCTGCGTGGTCCGCCATTGTTCGCCGACACTGGCGGGTCTGAAGTGCGGAAGCATGTTCAGAGCGGGATCCGACCTTCATGGTATCCGCGATCAGCTGGAGGAGCTCAGCGTCATTCTGGAGCCCTTCGGGGTCGCGATAGACACGATCCGCGAGGACAGGACGTCTTCGCTGGTCTACGTGTACCGCCCGCGGATGCTGGAGAGGCTCTTCGATGATCGTGACGTGATGTCCTTCATGGAGAGGTACGGCTATGAGGCCGGAACCCCCGAATCCATGGTCTCCCAGCTCACCGCGCGCTTCGCGCTCTGCCCTACGATGCCCCCCGAGGTCGGCATCTTCCTGGACTATCCTCTCGAGGACGTCG
>DATC01000106.1:0-3980 GCA_002504495.1 Methanomassiliicoccaceae archaeon UBA537 | reverse complement strand
AAGGGAGATGCTGCAGATGCATCGGATGCTGGAAGGTCTACGGCGACGTGGAGAAGGCCGAGAAGCGCTTCAGGGCGTTCAGGAGATGCAGGGACATCTACGGACGCATGTACGCCGACGGCCGCGGAATCGAGGACCTCGCTGTAAGAGCCCGATCGGAACCAGGCGTCCAGGGACCTCTGCTTCTTCCTGTCCGATTCCGCCTTGCGGGAGGACGACATCTTGTCGAGGACCGCCTTCACGCGCTCCTCGGAGAATCCGTATCCCGTCATCATGTCGAGGACGCCTTCGCGATCCATCGGTCCGGGCGTCACGCTGTAGTCGTCGGAGCCCTCTCCGTCGAGGAATATGGCGCGGACCTCGTCGTAGTCCGGGATGTCGAATCCCTCCGAGGCGATGACGTTCTCGAGGGTGCCGTGCTTCTTGATCAGCTTGAGCCCCTTCTTCGGGCCGATCCCGGAGACCCCGGGGTTGAAGTCGGTGCCCATCATGATGCACACGTCGACGAGCTGCTCCCTGGTCACCCCGAGCGATTCCAGGACGGCGGCGGAGTCGATTATCTCCGGTGTGACGGTCCTGTAGACGTTCTTCCCGGGCATCTTGCGGCGCCCGGAGATCGTCAGGTTCCTGAGAAGCACGGGAGCTCCGAAGAGGACGGAGTCGAAGTCCTGCGATGCCGCGGCATAGACATCGCCCTTCCTGCACATGTACGCCCCCTGGGCCTCTCCGTCGTGCGGGGCCTGGACCACGGGGATCCCCATGAGCCCGAGGAGCCTCTTGGACGACTCGAGGATGTCCGGCGTCATCCTGGAGGTCTGCTGCGCCTTGGAGAACGCCCTCTCCATGTCGCCTTCGGCGAGGGCCTCCTCGTACTCCGCCTGGGCCTTCTCCCTGCGCTCTATGCGCCCTTTTATGGTGTCCGCCTTCCTGGCGTCGGCCTTCCCGTCGAAGACGAAGGACGGCTCTATCCCGTTCTCGATGAGGTTGGCGGTCCTGTAGAGGAGGCCGGACAATTGGGACGTGGTTCTCCCCTGCTCGTCGCAGAGGGGCCTGCCGTCCGGCTGTCTTATGATGGAGAGGAACTGGAAGATCGTGTTGTAGGCGTCGACGGCGACGGTCCTTCCGCGGAGGTCGGAGAGTTCGACGGGAGTCGCTTCGACTATAGGGGATAGGTTTACTCCCACCCTCAGGCCCCCGTGCGGGAGAGGGTCTGAAGGCCGGATATCGCGGAGGGCATATCCTCGCTCTTGAAGAGGTAGGATCCGGCGACGAGGACGTCGGCGCCTGCATCCACGCATATCCTCCCGGTCTCGGCGTTGATCCCTCCGTCGACGGAGACGATCAGGGCGGGGTCGTGCTCGGACGCCCAGCGCCTGGCACGCTCGATCTTGGAGACGCACTCCGGGATGAAGGACTGTCCTCCGAATCCGGGGTGCACGGTCATCACGAGGACGATGTCCACGAGAGGAAGCCACTCGTCGAGGGCATCGTCCGGGGTCTCGGGATTGATGGCGATGCCCGCCTTCAGCCCGCGTCCCCTGATATCCTCGATGGCTGCGCGGATGTCTCCCTCCGCCTCGATATGGACGGTGATCGCGTCGCAACCCGCATCGGCGAAGGCGGCGATATACCTGGCGGGGTCCTCGATCATGAGGTGGGCGTCGAAGAAGCGGTCGGTGCGATCCCTCACGGCCTTGACGACGGGAGGTCCGAAGGTGATGTTGGGGACGAACATCCCGTCCATCACGTCGAGATGAATCCAATCGGCGCCGGAGGCCGCCGTACGGGCGACCTCGTCGCCTAGTCTGGAGAAGTCGGCAGAGAGTATGGACGGGGAGACGAGGGTCATTGTCCAGTCCATGGAGTGGAGGTAGTTATCGGTTGCCGTTCGGGTCGTATGCTGCATCGAGTCTCAAGCAGACCGCATCGATTCTGGAGGGTTCTTATACAGACTGGTCGATGGGCTACAGGTCGGAGTAAGACCTGTATGGTGGCTGCCGGTAAGGTGGCCATTAGCCCACGCGGGCAACGACTTCTTCACTGTCGGCGGGAGTGCGACGGCTTCGCGGCTGTATTCGGTATATCTGCACGGATCGACCTGACCGAATGCGCCGGACCCGTCATCGATTACGTGTTTCATCATTCGACCGTAATCGAAATATCATGATTATAGAGAAACAATTCGATTACAATCGAAATTATAAACATGCAATGCCTCCATCCTTCATGTCGAAGAGCCCCTACATCAGACGTACGTACCTGACGAGGGTCGGGAGTCTCATCGGAAAGGACCTGATCAAGGTCATCACGGGCATGAGGCGCACGGGCAAATCCACCCTGATGGACCAGATCATCGACGGACTGGTGCAGGACGGCGTGTCCGAGTCCCGTATCCTGAAGTACGACATGGAGTCCGGAAGGACTCCCCGCTTCGACGACTGGGAGTCTCTGTACGATGCCGTCATGACATGGGCCTCTGGAAAGGACCATGCATACGTGTTCCTGGACGAGATCCAGAACATCGATGGCTGGCACAGATGCGTCCGTGCGCTCTTCACGGATCTCGATGCGGACATATTCGTCACAGGGTCCAGCTCCAGGATGCTCTCCGGCGAGATGGCGACCCACCTCGCCGGAAGATACGTGGAGATACCGGTCATGCCGTTCTCCTTCTCCGAGGTCGCGGACTATATAGGGCAGACCTGCGGGATGTCCGAGAAGGAGCTCTTCATGACCTACATCCGCTATGGAGGCATGCCCATCGTGGTCGCGGGGGGCTACGATCCGTTCGTCACGGGCTCCATCCTGAGGGCGATGTACGATTCCGTCGTCATCAACGATATCGCGGAGCGGAGGGGCATACGCAACATCGCCGTGCTCAAAGAGGTCATGATGTACGCCATGTCGGAGACCGGGCATGTGATCAACTCGTCCAATGTCGGGAACTATCTAAAGAGCCAAGGGAAGAAGGCCTCCGCGGATTCCGTGCTCGAGTATCTCGGTGCAGCCGAGGATGCGATGCTCCTGTCCAAGGTCCTTCGGAAGGATATCAGGGGCAGGGAGGTCATGAAGATCGATCACAAGTACTACTTGACAGACCACGGGATGAGGGAGGTCTGCGGTTTCAGCAACACGGCATCCATGGATCGGATCCTGGAGAACATAGTGTACAATGAGCTGAGGCACAGAGGGTACAATGTCTCGATCGGCAAGGTCGGGAGCAGCGAGGTGGACTTCGTAGCGGAACGCGACGGGAGGCCGGAGTACTATCAGGTATCGTATCTCCTCGCATCGGAATCCACTGTAGAGCGCGAGTTCCGCCCTCTCGCATCCATCGGGGACAACTATCCGAAGTACGTGCTGTCGATGGACGAGACGGATCTGGGCAGGGACGGGATCATCCATAGGAACATCTTGGACTGGTTGATGTCGCGTCGATCGATCAGACGGAGCCTTGTAGACTACCGTTCCTGTGCGGACGATCTCGCTTGCGAAGGAGTACCTGTTGTTCTTGTTTGCCTCGTATTCGGACGGCGTCAGCACCAGCACATCCAGGGGCATCATGATATCGGTCGTTTGGTTGTGGATAGCGGCAGCGCGCTTTGCACCTTTGAGGTCCGTATCCATTATCACCAGGAGATCCAGGTCGCTATGATCATCTGCTTCGTGGTGTGCTACCGATCCGAAGATGATGATCAATTCTGGAGCGAAGACAACGACGATCCTTTCGATGACCTCGTCAGCCTTCTCGTAGTCGAACATCCGAATCCAATGGTATGGATGGAACTCCGTCGTATTAACGAATTCCGACATCGTTGCATGGTATCCTTGCGATGTTCGGCTAGGAACTCGGTGAATCGATCGAAACCTGAATCTGTCCCGAGAGCCTGATCGGTCCGGATCTATGCATCTCTTCTGCAAAGGTGCGCCTGGACGGAGGGCGCCGAAGTCGGATTATACGGCTCTTCGTAAGTTTGAGT
>DATC01000087.1:5719-7728 GCA_002504495.1 Methanomassiliicoccaceae archaeon UBA537 | reverse complement strand
CATCAGTATCGGAATGGTCGGTTCGCTCAACAAGAACGAGCACGGCGGATCGGAGGAGACTCCTGCCGTCCACGCAGTCAAGCTGAACGGAGTTGAGGCTAAAGACAGCAATGTCATCAACGGAACATACGACATCAAGAGGAATCTCGTCCTCGTCACCAAAGGCGAGCCCACCGGAAACGTGGCAGCCTTCCTGAGCTGGGTGACCAGCGAGGAGGGTCAGAAGATCCTCGGAGAGGAGTTCGTCAAGCTCGACAAGTACACCACCGAGATCGCTCCCGTAGCGGACGGCAAGACTACGATCAACATGGGAGGGTCCACCTCCCTCAGCGATACCGCCCAGAAGCTCGCCAAGGCATACATGGCGAAATACAGCTTCATCAAGATCACCGTCAACGGCGGCGGATCCGGAGTCGGAGAGAAGGGATGCGATGCCGGAGATTTCGACATCGGAATGCTCTCCAGAGACATGGGCAGCAAGTACGTCGGCAACCTCGTCCCCATCACCATCGGTCAGGATGGAGTCGCCGTCATCGTCAACGTCAAGGGCGTCGACAACCTCACCACCGAGCAGGTCGCGAAGATCTTCAGCGGAGAGTACACCAACTGGAACCAGGTCGGCGGACCCGACAAGAAGATCCTCGTCATCTCCCGTGAGGACGGATCCGGAACCCGTGAATGCTTCGATAACGCCATGAAGGCTGCGGAGAGCGGCTGGTCTCTCATGACCGGATGCGCCTTCTGCCAGTCCACCGGAACAGTCGTCGCCCAGGTGCAGACCACCGAGGGTTCGATCGGATACATCAGTATCGGAATGGTCGGCTCGCTCTGAGGGAGCAATAATGACCAACGATCAGTACGGCTTGAAGAAGGGTCGCAGAACGGACAGCGACCGGTTGATGTCATGGGTCCTTCTGGGGATCTCTTCGCTGGCCGTTCTGATCGTCCTTCTTATAATCATCTTCACGCTGTCGAACAGCGCGCTCTCGTTCAAAGAGAACGGGCTCGTGGATTTCCTGTTCGGCAGCAATTGGCGTCCGTCGGCAGACGAATACGGGGCGTTGCCGCTTATAGCAGGCACTCTTCTCGTCACCGCTGGCGCGATGGCAATCGCCGCCCCCGTGGGCTTGGCGTGCGCCATCTACATCTCGGAGATCGCTCCCGCAAAGATCCGCGGGTCGATCAAACCTGTCGTCGAACTCCTTTCGGCGATACCTTCAGTGGTCTACGGATTCATCGGAATCACGGTCTTCATCCCCGTCATCAAGGTCATCTTCCCGGATCAGCAGCTGTTCAGCAGCTCCTGGTTGGTCGCATCCATCATACTGGGAATAATGGCTCTGCCTACGGTCATCTCCGTCTCGGAGGATGCCCTGCATGCGGTCCCCCGCTCCTACCGCGAGGCATCACTTGCAATGGGCGCCACGAAATGGGAATCTATAACCAAGGTCGTCGTTCCGGCTGCGATATCAGGTATCTCAGCCGCCTTCATACTGGGCATCGGAAGGGCAATAGGCGAAACCATGGCCGTGCTGATGCTGACCGGGAACTCGCCCGTGATTCCGGATCCTCTCTGGAACGTGTTCTCGCTCATAAGCACGCTGACAGGAACGATAGCGCTCCAGCTTCCTGAGGCTGTGACAGGATCCCTTGCCCAATCCGCTCTGTTCGAGCTCGGTGTGATCCTGATGGTAATGGTCCTCGTCATCAATGTAGCTTCAAAGCGCATAGTATCGAGATCCGCAATGGATAAGACCAGAAGGGTATACTCTGCAAACTCCATTGGAAAGCTGATCAGCCTGATCTCGGAGCATAAGGACATCCTGATGAAAGGAGGATTCCTGTTTCTGATGTGTGTCATAATCTGGATGTTCCTATCATTGCTTACTAGCGGCATCATCGCCCTGGTAGGCGCATTGGTCGTTGTCTCGGTTATCGGTCTACTGGCCAAGGCGATAGAGCAGTCCGATTCATCCGTCAGGGAGAAGGTGTGCATAGGCGGAGTGACC
>DATC01000087.1:5481-5647 GCA_002504495.1 Methanomassiliicoccaceae archaeon UBA537 | reverse complement strand
CCTCCCGGTGATCGACTGGGAGTTCCTCACCCAGTCCCCAGAACCGGGCGGAAAGACCGGCGGCATATTCCCTGCGATAGTCGGAACCCTCGAACTCATAGCAGGAACCGCCGCCATAGCATTCCCTATAGGAATCATGACCGGGATATACCTCAACGAATACGCG
>DATC01000087.1:0-5412 GCA_002504495.1 Methanomassiliicoccaceae archaeon UBA537 | reverse complement strand
CCTGCTGAACGGAACCCCTTCCATCGTGTTCGGAATGTTCGGCATGATTCTGTTCGTCAGATACGCCGGCATGGGGTACAGCCTGCTCGCAGGATGGCTGACCCTGGCGTTCATGATCCTGCCGGTCGTCATAAGAACCACGGAGGAAGCACTCAAGGCAGTACCTATGGACCTTCGTGAGGCTTCGCGCGCCATGGGTGCCACCAAATGGAAGACGATCTACAAGGTCGTGCTTCCGGCGGCCATGGGAGGAGTCATCACCGGATCCATACTGTCCATAGGACGTGCGGCTGGAGAGACCGCACCGATCATGCTCACTGCTGCAGTCATATCTCAGCCGAGCCTGGCCGAATCCATATTCGACCCCGTCATGGCTCTGCCGCTGCACCTCTACCACCTTGCGATGGATCTGCCTGGAACCACCGCCTACCAGTACGGCACGGCTACGGTCCTGATGGCGGTGGTGCTGGCGTTCTTCGTGGTCGCATCGCTGATAAGAAACCATTACAACAAGAAGGTCAGGTGGTGAAATGCTTAATCTTCTGAAGAAGAAAGAAAAAGAAGAGGAGACGCCCGTCTCCAAAGGAATCGCGGACGTATCGGACGAGAACTATGCAGAGTGGGCATCGAACAGCGATTCGCTGAAAGTCCACATAGATCCTTCGGATCTGTGCATCGACATCCAGGGAGTGGACCTCTGGTACGGGGCCAAGCAGGCGCTGTATAAGGTCGATCTGCCCGTGAAAGAGAAGTCCATAACCGCTCTGATAGGACCTTCCGGATGCGGCAAGTCCACTCTGCTGAGGAGCATCAACAGGATGAACGACCTCGTCGAAGGATGCAGGATCGAAGGATCCATGAAGTTCCACGGCGAGGACATCAACTCTCCGGACGTGGACATCAATTCCCTCAGAACCAGGATCGGAATGATATTCCAGAAGCCAAACCCGTTCCCCATGACCATACGTGAGAACATAACGTACGGCCCGAAGATCCATGGGATCAAGGACAAGAAGGAACTGGACGAGATCGTCTTCAGATGTCTGGACCAGGCGGCTCTTCTGGACGAGGTCCAGGACCGTCTTGACACATCTGCCCTAGGACTTTCCGGCGGACAGCAGCAGAGGTTGTGCATCGCCCGTGCGCTGTCGGTGAATCCCGAAGTAATCCTGATGGACGAACCCACCTCGGCTTTGGATCCGATCGCCACATCCAAGATCGAGGATCTTGCGGTGGAACTGAAAAAGAACTACACTGTGGCAATCGTAACCCACAACATGCAGCAGGCCTCGAGGATCAGCGATTACACCGGATTCATGTATCTCGGCAAGATGATCGAATTCAACGAGACTGCGCGCATGTTCAACAAACCCGAGAAGGCAATGACAGAACGCTATCTGACAGGAAGATTCGGATGATACCATGCAGGTTATGATAGAGGATATGGATTCTCTCGTCGAAGAGACGTGCGCGATGGCGGACCTGTCCATCAGCATGCTGGAGAGATCGGTAGAAGCCATCACGGAGGAGAACTCCTGTCTGGCGGACAGCATAACAGCCGATCTGGAACGCATAGAGAGAATGGATGATGAGATCGAAGATGCGGCTCTGCAGATCCTCTGCAGGTTCCAGCCTACGGCGAGTGATGCCAGAACAGTGGCCGCCGTCCTGAAGTCCATCACGCACCTGGAGCGTATAGCCAAGTACGCTGCCAATATCGCAGTCGCGACGAAATATCTGGAGGACAAGCCGTCGTACCCTCCATTGGCCTTGATAAAACCGGTAGCGGAGAAGGCGCTGGGCCTCGTGAGGCTGGTGGTCAACGGCTTCAGGGATTCGAGCATCGACGGCTTCGACACGATCGCCGAAAGAGATGATTCGTTGGACGCCTCGATGAAGAACGATATCCAAGCGATCGTCGCGTTCATCAATGAGAACGAAGGAAGCGCAGATGTGTGCATCTACTACATCTCCGTGCTCAAATTCCTGGAACGCGTGGGCGATCATGCATGCAAGATGGCCGAGAAAGTCAGCTACATGGTCACAGGACAGAGAGCGACCATCACCTGAGACCGCCCGGGGGTTACCCCCCCGAGCATAAACCCTTTATCATTATCATCGGAGGCCGGATCGGGCCCCCATCCTGTTCTTGGACGTGTAGAGAAGCACTGTGAACAGCATCCCGATGACGAACATGAAAACGCCGAGCATACCGTAGAAGTCGGAGCAGAGCATCCCGAGACATGAAACGGATGACGCCGCGCACAGGATGACAGACTCCTTCCATTTCATCTTGATCTTGCACATGAAGTAGCAACCTATGGAGAGGAGCCCGCTGACCGTCATGAAGGCCATCGAAAGACCAAGCCTAAGAGGCATATCATCGGACCACGGCGGATACAGATCGGACATATCGATGCCGGTCATGGATGTCAATTCGTCGATAAGCTCGTTGTAGCCAGCCTCTGTCAAAGAGAAATTGCTCACAGCATCCAAGGCGCCGAGTATGGCTGCGAAAGCACCGTACAACAGGAACATGACCGCGAAGCTCGGACACCTGCCGGTCGTTGCCGTATCGACATGAAGTGGCGCTTCCCCGTTCACCGATGCACCGCATTCCGAACAGAACGACGCACCTTCTGGGAGATTCGCTCCGCATCTGGTGCAGAACCTTTTTTCCTCCATGATGTTCGAATCCGAGCAGTTGATAAAACGATATTGCATGCTGCGACAGGTATCGATCGAGAGAAACCAGTAATGTTAATATAGAATCCCGACATCTCGCAATTACGGATTACAGAAGGCGACGCCTTACTGCCGTGGGAGGTATTTCTCCTCCATGTCGCACGGGGACCTCGGGTCGAACGTACGAAGTCGATTTTACACAGTATATCTGGCATTTAGCAATGCTTATATACTAAATTCAATTAAAGGGGCTACGTAGCCGATCTGCACCTCGAGTGCGGTTCGGTACGAGGTATCGATATGGTTACCGTCTACGACGTTCCCGCCGAGGCACTCATACTCAAGACGGCCCAGAAGCTCAAGGAGAACCCCAACATCGTTCCCCCTGAGTGGGCGGAGTTTGTGAAGACCGGCAGGCACACTGAGAGGGCCCCTGTACAAGATGACTGGTGGTACACCAGGGCCGCTTCCATCATGAGGAAGCTGTATGTCAAGGGTCCCATGGGATCCTCCAAGCTCGCAGCCGAGTACGGAGGTTACGCCGACAAGGGTTCCATGCCCAACAGAGCNNAGCCGTCAAGGGAAGCCGCAACATCGCCAGGAAGTGCATGATGCAGCTCGAGGCCGCCGGCTACCTTGTCTCCAAAGACAAAGAAGGTCGCGGAATCAGCCCCGCGGGGCAGTCTCTCCTGGACAACACCGCGAAAGAGGTCTATGACGAAATGAGGGCCTGAGGAGGCGTTCGGCATGGAAGATCCTGAATTGATGGCTCTAAGACAGAAGAGGATGGCGGAGCTCCAGCAACAGGCGCAGAATCAGGCCGCGCAGCAGGAGCAGGCGCAGAGGTACGAAGCCCAGAAGCAGAACGCACTGAGGCAGATTCTCACGCCCGAAGCCCGTGACAGGCTCGCCAACATCCGTCTGGCCAATCCCCAGACGGCGGCATCCGTGGAGAACCAGCTCATCCAGCTGGCTCAGAGCGGCAGGCTTGCCGGAGTCATCGATGACGCCATGCTAAGAAGCATCCTGACCCAGATCGCCCCCCAACACAGGGAGATCACCATAGAGAGGAGATAATCATGTCAAGCACAAAGCCCCCCGCAATGAAGCAGAGGCTGAACAAGAAGGTCAAGCAGAACCGTCGCGTCCCCGCGTGGGTCATGATAAGGACCAGCAGGCAGTTCCTCCGCCACCCCAAGAGAAGGTCGTGGCGCATGAGCAAGATTAAGGAGTGATTCGGATGGCAGATGAAATCGAGAGAATTATGGTCATCCCGCTCAGGGCGACCAAGCAGGCTCCCCGCACCAGAAGGGCCAAGCGCGCCGTGAAGGAGGTCAGAGAGGTCGTCATGAGGCACATGAGGGCTTCCGAGGACAACGTCTGGATCGACGCCAGCGTCAATGAGAAGATCTGGGAGAACGGAATGCGCAACCCTCCCAACAAGATCACCGTCAAGGCCGTCAAGTTCGAGGACGGACTCGTCGAGGTCTCTCTCGCGGAGTGATTCCAATGATGAGGCTCTCGCGTTATTCTGGCAATCCCAACATAGCCGTCTTCGCTTCAGCGAGCGAGAGCCTCGCTCTTATCGCCGCCGACGCATCCCCGGAGTTCGTCAGAACCGTGGAAGATGCGCTCGGCGTCGAATCCGTTCTGCTTTCGGTAGGAGGCTCGTTCGTCGTCGGATCCCTCGTCGCTATGAACTCCAACGGTGCTCTGGTATCGGAGCTCTCCGACGATTCCGAGCTGTCGAAGATCTCGTCCAAGATTCCCGTGGCAAGGCTCGGAGACAGATTGAACGCCGCAGGAAACAACATACTTGTCAACGATCACGGCGCGATCGTCAATCCGGAGTACCCGGACTCCGCCGTGGAGATGATCTCGGACATCCTCGACGTTGAGGTCGTCAAATCGTCCATAGGAGGCATCAACACGGTCGGGACTGCCTGTGCTGTGACGAACAAGGGATGTGCCTGCCATATGGACGCTTCCGACGAGGAACTGGAGCTCATCAAGGACGTCCTCAAGGTCGAGGCGCTGCGCACCACCGTGAACCACGGAGTGCGGTTCGTGGGTGCCGGAATCCTGGCGAATTCCAAGGGTGCCGTCATCGGAGACGAGAGTACGCCCATAGAGATCGGAAAGGTCGAGGATGCCCTGGTCCTCTACTGATTCCGAAAACACTAATTAATCTCCGTCGCGATTGCGGTACCATGAAGAGGACGTTGGTTCTCGTCGTTGATCGCGACGACGATTTCGGTGTCAAGGGGAAGGTGAACACGCCGGTCATCGGTGTGCAGAACTGCCTCGATGCCGCCAACGCATTCGGCATCGCCGATCCCGAGGATTCCGATCTGAACGCCCTCTATTGCGCGATAAGCACGTGCCTGGAGATCCAAGATGAGGGGATCGACGCCGATGTAGCGCTCATCTGCGGGGATGAGAACGTCGGCCACATCGCAGACTTGGCCCTCGTCCAACAGCTGGAAGCGGTCCTCGAAGCCGTGCATCCGGACAGCCTCGTCCTGGTCGGCGACGGCGCCGAGGACGAATACATCTACCCGATTATCTCATCGCGCATCCATGTGGATTCCGTCAGGAAGGTCTATGTGAAGCAGGCGCCCGGCATCGAAGGCGCGTTCTACATAGTCAAGAAGATGCTGAACGATCCGGACAAAAGACGCAGATTCGTGGTTCCGTTCGGCTTCCTCCTCATGCTCCTCGCGATGA
>DATC01000027.1:1873-3839 GCA_002504495.1 Methanomassiliicoccaceae archaeon UBA537 | reverse complement strand
AACCCTCAAAGCTAAAGAGCGATCAAATCAAACAGCAATCTGCCAATCTTCATATATCATAGTTGAGTTCTGGTGCGTAGCACGGTCGAGGACGGTGCCTTTTTCCATCACTAGATAGGAGACTGACCATGACTGAGGACACTCTTAAGACGGGCACGACCACAATTGGACTCAAACTGAAGGACGGTGTCATTCTGGCTTCCGACCAGAGGGCCACCATGGGCAATATCATCGCTCACAGCCATGTCCAGAAGGTCTATCAGCTCGCCGACAACCTCGGGATGACCATCGCCGGTGTCGTCGGAGATGCGCAGCTCATGGTCCGCTATATGCAGAGCGAGATCGCCATCTATTCTATGAAGAAGGGTGCGCCCATGTCGGTCAATGCAGCCGCTACGCTGATGGCCAGTGTCATCAGGCAGGGATTCTATATGGGATCCATCGTCGGCGGGTACGATTCCACCGGAGGCCACGTCATCAGCATCGACGGTGCAGGCGGATACATCGAGGACAATGTCATGTCCGTCGGTTCCGGATCGGTCTTCGCACTGGGTGCTCTCGAGGCCGTCTACAAGGACGGAATGACGAAGGACGAGGGTATCGATGCCGCTATCACTGCTCTCAACTCCGCTAGGAAGAGAGACAACTGCACCGGCGACGGGATGCTCGTGTCCTACATCGGGCCTGACGGCTACGAATCCATCTCTCATGATGAGATCGTGTCCCGTTGCTCGAAGCTCGGATTCAATTTCCCCAACTGAGATCAATACAAACCTCTTCCAAACCCCTTTTCTATTACCTTTGCGGCGTTTTCGTCGATCATATACAAGCAGGTCATCACATGAATGTCGATAGGATGTTCGATTCATTGAAGGAGGAGGTCGTCCGTGCGATGCCGAAGGACATCTGCATCAAGGCGATCAAGTTCGAAGGCCCCGTCGTCGTCGTGTACACGGACGACTACGAGAAGGTCTCTGCCAACGATTCCGTCGCGAGAACGTTGGCGCAGGCCATCCACCGCAGGGTCGACATCCGCCCGGATCCCGGGAGCCTCGAGGATCCATCCAAGGTCGAGGAGAAGATCCGCTCCATGATCCCTGAGAAGGCTGAGATCTACGATATCAACTTCCTGGAGGAGACGGGCGAGGTCCATGTGGAGGCCATCAACCTTTCCGAGGTCGTGGGGAAGGAGGGGAAGCTGCTCGCCAACATCCGCAAGGAGACCGGCTGGAACGTCAAGGTCATCCGTGCGCCGCCGATACCTTCCAAGACCGTCTCCGACGTGCGCGGATACCTCCGTGCCAACCAGAAGGAGCGCCAGGATATGCTGACCTACGTCGCCAGGCGCATCGCACGTCCCAAGCTGGAGGGCGAGCAGTGGGTCCGTGTGACCGCCATGGGAGGTTTCAGGCAGGTCGGCAGATCAGCATCCCTGCTGACCACTAGGGAGAGCAAGATCCTGATCGATTGCGGACTGGACCCCTCTTCCGATGCGACGCCGTATTTCGGCATCCCAGAGGCGCAGCCTCTCGCCGATCTCGACGCCGTGGTCATTACCCATGCCCATCTCGACCACTGCGGGACCCTTCCAGCGCTGTTCAAATACGGATACAAGGGGCCCGTGTACTGTACCCCTCCCACACGCGATCTGATGGCCCTTCTCCAGCTGGACAATATAAAGCTCGGATTCGGTGAGAACAAGAGGACCCCCTATGAGGCCCAGCACGTCAGGCAGGAGATCCTTCACACCATCCCGCTGAAATACAACGAGGTCACGGACATCGCTCCGGACGTCCGTCTCACGTTCTACAACGCCGGCCATATCCTCGGTTCGGCCATCGCCCACTTCCATATCGGAGAGGGGCTCCACAACGTCGCCTTCTCCGGTGATACCAAGTACGAGAAGACCTGGCTGTTCAATCCCGCCAATACGAAGTTCCCTCGTCTTGAGACCTTCGTCATGGAG
>DATC01000027.1:0-1837 GCA_002504495.1 Methanomassiliicoccaceae archaeon UBA537 | reverse complement strand
ACAACGATCTGCAGCCGTCGAGAGCCGATGCATCGGAACAGCTCGGCAGCTATCTGCAGCAGGCGGTCGAGATGGGCGGCCATGTTCTGATCCCTGTATTCGCTGTCGGAAGGTCGCAGGAGGTCATGCTGGTCATAGAGGAGCTGATGCGCACCGGAAAGATCCCCAAGATGAACGTCTGGCTCGACGGTATGATCTGGGAGGCTACGGCCATTCATACCGCGTATCCGGAATATCTCAACAGCCAGCTCAGGACCCAGATCTTCCAGCAGAACAACAATCCCTTCCTCTCGCCGATCTTCAAGAGAGTCGAGACCGCCGATATGCGCGAGGAGATATGCCACGATCCTACTCCGTGCATCGTTTTGGCGACAAGCGGTATGATGTCCGGCGGACCTGTCATGGAGTACTTCCGCGAATGGGCGGACAACGAGAAGAATTGGCTTCTCTTCGTAGGATACCAGTCTGAAGGATCCATAGGAAGGGCTATTCAGAGAGGAAGGCCCGAGATCACGTTGAACATGCGCGGAAAGCCGATAAATCTGAAGATCAAGATGCAGAGGGAGACCGTCGATGGATTCTCCGGGCACTCGGATCGCAAGCAGCTGATGCGCTACATATCCTCGCTTGATCCGAAGCCGGACAAGATCATCATAGGGCACGGTGACGATCGCAAGTGCACAGATCTCGCATCCTCCGTCTATAAGAAGTACGGAATCGAGACGAAGGCCCCTCAGAATCTTGAGACCATCCGGTTGAGATGATTCCGACATACCGACTGATGTTCGTCAATCTGGACATCAGTCGGTATTATAAGCTTTAGAAACCTTTTAGTGGCATGGAGGGTGCCGAGTCGGAACAAGGGGAGTTCATCGAGCTCTCCGTCATAGAGAACAGCCATTCCGCCAGGATACTGGCGTTCCTTCTCTTGAACGGCAGTTGTATGAAGACCGACCTCTATTCGGGAGTCGCACGCAGCGCCATGATGCCGGTCAAGCTGGACAGGTTGGAAGATGCTGGGCTGATATCGCAGGATGTTCACGGTAGGAGAACATTCATAGCCCTTACTCCGTTAGGGCGCGAAGTCGCGGAGCATATCGTCGCGATCAGCAGGATACTCTCCGGTGCCGACGGTGGCCTACATATCGATTCCTGAAACGATATCTCTCGCCCTCTTCAGGAGATCCATCAATTCTTCATCGTCCTCCGTCTCCGCCGAAGCTATGGGTTTGCGGATCCCGTCGAAAGGAGCGATTAACCTCTGGATCTTCAGCAGCGCCAGGTATCCGGCACCGACCTCGGTCAGTCTGTACAGGAGCGCCTTGTGCGAATGCAGACGCAGCCGGCATTCCACCAGACCGTATTCCGAACATTCCATAAGGGCCTCGGTCACACGCCTTCTTGTCAGATGACGTTCGTTGACAATCTCTATGATCATGCTTTCACCGTGGACCTGGAGGTATGAGAGCACCTGGCAGATGAGTTCGTTCTTGCTGATGTTAGGAGCCCTGGTGGTATCGGAAACCGTCATGTTGCTCGAACTATCCATAATTCCTAGAACTAATATCCTGAACATGTTGTTGCATGTTGTAAGCTCATCAGACTACACATGAGCAATGAGAAACGGAAAAAGGTTGGGAAGTTGCCCCCGATAAGGGGGCGTTTTATCGAATCACCAGTTGGTGGCTCTGACTTCGAAGAAGGACTGGGGGTGCTTGCACACGGGGCAGACCTTCGGGGCCTCTTCGCCGATATGGATGTAGCCGCAGTTCCTGCATTTCCACATCGTGACCTTGTCCTTTTTGAAGACGACGCCGTCCTCGATGTTCTTGAGGAG
>DATC01000059.1:16821-36091 GCA_002504495.1 Methanomassiliicoccaceae archaeon UBA537 | reverse complement strand
CTGTCCTGGACCATGTCCTCGATATCGCATCTGTCGGCAGGAGCGCGTGCGTCCTCCTCCGCCAGAGACATGACGGCCCTCTTGACCGACGGCCATCTGGAAGACGCGATGCACAGCGGTATCGCACGAACAGGGGAAAGGAGGAGCTCGTCCCCGTTCACGAGGATGCGGCTGTCTCCTCCGATCCCGAAGGTGGCGATGTCCGCCGCCATCACTCTGGTGCGTCTTCCGGCGATGCATGCCCCTTCGGGCTCTATCCTGGGGCGGCCGTTCCTCAGAACGCCTATGTCCGAGGTGGTTCCGCCCATGTCTATGACCATCGCGTCCCTCATTCCCGTAAGGGCCATGGCCCCTATCATGCTGGAGGCGGGTCCGGAGAGTATCGTCTCGACCGGCTTTCTCAGAGCGGTGGAGTCCTTCATCAGGGCCCCGTCCCCCTTCACCATCATCAGCGGGCATCTCAGCCCGAGATCCGCCATGACGGCCTTCACGGATTCCAGAAGCTCTCTGATCGCAGGTATGAGACGGGCGTTCATCACGGCCGTGGCGGTCCTCTGATCGAATCCCAGCCTCGATGTCAGCTCGTGGCCGAGCACCACGGGCACGCCGAGGATCCTCTCGGCCATCCTCGCGGCGCGCTCCTCGTGCGACGGGTTCCTGACGCTCACGTACCCGGATATCGCCAGGGCGTCGATGCGCCCCTTCATCTCTTCGAGAGCGCTCTTTATCGAACGGACGTCGAGAGGGACCTCCTCTTTCCCTCCCATGGAGAATCTGCCGTCCGCATACGCGTAGCAGTCGGGTTCTCCCTTCCTGCCGTACTCCTTGCCGATGCACAGGAGCCCTACGCGGCATCCCTTTCCCTCCACCACGGAGTTGGTGGCGAGCGTGGAGGAGAGGGATGCCAGGGAGACCTGCGGGAGGATGTCCGCATTCAGGCCGAGGAGAGATTCCCTTATGCCCTTGGAAAGATCCTCCCTGGTGGTCAGCGCCTTGTTGCCGCAGACCACCTTTCCGGACCCGAGATCCACGACCACCGTGTCGGTGTACGTTCCGCCCGCGTCGATCCCGAGTCCGTAGGCCGTCATATCTCAGTGGTCCCTGTCGATGGAGTATCTGGCCAGGGCGATCATGAACTCCTTGTCCTCGCTCTCGGGAAGGAATCCGATGGCTTCTATGGCCTTCTCCACCTTGCTCTTGGCCATGTCCATGGCGTAGTCGATGGATCCCGCCTCGATCATGATCTGCTTGGCGCGGGCGCACTCCTCCTCGCTGGCGTCCGCCTTTCCGAGCACCGCCTTGAACTCCGCGAGCTTCTCCGGCTCGTCCTTCAGCATCTCGATGGTGTGGGTGACCATGACGGTGCACTTGCCCTTCCTGATGTCGTTGCTGTTGGACTTGCCGGTCTTGGTGGGGTCGCCCTCTATGCCCAGGTAGTCGTCGAAGATCTGGAATCCCAGTCCGGTCTCGATGGCGTACTCGTGGATGGCCTCGGCGGTCTTCGCATCCGCTCCTCCGACGATGGCTCCGCCGGCGGCGGCGGCCGCGAACAGGACGCTGGTCTTCAGCTTGATGGTCTCGAGATAGACCTCCTCGGAGACGATCCTCCCTTCGTTGTTCACGTCCATCTGCTGCCCGCGGGCGAGGTCCCATACGGCCTGGCTCACGTACCTGAGAGCGTCCCTCATCCTCTCGGCGGGAATGTCCAGGTCGCAGATGATCTGATACGCCTTGGCGAACAGGGCGTCACCGGCGAGGACCGCGGTGGGTATGCCGTACTTGACATGTATGGTGCTCATGCCCCTCCTGGTCTCGTCGCCGTCCATCAGGTCGTCGTGGACCAGGGTGAAGTTGTGGATGTACTCCACGGCCACGGCGAGGGGGACGGCCTTGGACCTGTCTCCTCCGACCGCTCCGCAGCAGGCGACGGCCATGGCGGGCCTCATCCTCTTGCCGCCGCGGTACGGATACTGCCTGCTGGCCTCCATGAGGTTGGCGGGCTCCTCGTTCCCGATGTAGCTTTTTATGGGTCCGTCGAGCTCGGCGGACATCCTCTTCAGATATTCTTCTGCGCTGATCATATCGATTCCATCCATTCCCTGGTCTGTCCCAGTATCGCGCGGCGCGCCTTTCCGAGCGCTTCGAGGTCCTTGGACCCCGTCAGGAGCATGGCCGCGCGCAGCTCCTCCTTAATCATGAGAAGTTTCTCCTTCACAGCATCCGCAGATTCGACGGCCGCTTCGAGGACGGGGTTGGCGAGTCCCGCGCAGGACGCGCCCAGGGACACCGCGTTCGCGACATGGAGTCCGTTGAGGATCCCTCCCGATGCTATGATCGGAAGGCCGCATCCTCTGCATTCCATGACCGATACGGGAGACGGTATGCCCCAGTCGAAGAACGTCTCCCCCATGGAGGAGCGCACCTTGTCGCCCGCCTTTCTGGCGCGATAGAGCTCGACCGCGGAGAAGCTGGTCCCGCCCATGCCCGCCACGTCTATTCCGCGGATCCCGATACCCTTGAGGCGTTCGGCGACATCGCGGGAGATCCCTGCGCCGGTCTCCTTCACGATCACGGGAAGGTCCCTGGCCAGATCCCGGATGGCATCCCTCACTCCGGCTCCGTTGGTGTCGCCTTCGGGCTGCACGACCTCCTGGAGGAAGTTCAGGTGCACGGCCATGACGTCCGCGTCCACGAGCTCGAAGGCCTTCTCGACCGCGGCGCGGTCGAAGCGGTCCTTGCTCCTCTGCCGGACGAGCTGGGGGGCGCCCACGTTGCCGATCACCAACGGGACGTCGAACTCTTTGACGACCGCGTAGCTCTCGGGGCAGATGCCGTTGATTCCGGCCCTTTCGCTTCCTACGCCCATTCCGGCACCGACCTCGGCGCATGCCTCGGCTATGTTGGAGTTGATCTTCACCGCTCCGGAGAATCCTCCCGTGATGGCGGTGACCACCAGAGGCATCTCCAGCTTCCTGCCGAAAAGGGTGCAGGACGTTTCTATATCGTCCATGCCGATCTCCGGCAGGGCGTTGTGGATCAGCCTGATGTCGTTCCAGAAGCAGTGCTCCGGGGCGATCCTCTCCTTCATGCAGATCTCTATGTGATCCGCCTTCCTCTCTCTGATCTCTTCCATGGGATCACAGCCTCGCCGCGGTGCACGGCACGTCTTTTCCTTCCAACAGGGCGAGGAGCCTTCCGGGAACGGTCCCGTTCACAAGGATGCAGTCCCTCCCGGGCGCGCACATCCTGAGCATGGCCTCCATCTTGTTCCTCACTCCGCCGGTCACGTCGGCCACGTCCTCCTCGGTTCCGACGGAGCGCATGGTCTCCTCGGTCACGATGGGTATGAGCTCGGCGTCGGGATGGAGCTTCGGATTCTTCGTGTAGAGGCCGTCGATATCGGACACGAACACTATCCTCTCCGGTTCGAACACCTTCGCCATGTACTCCATCATCTGATCCCCGGAGACGATCGCGAACCCTTTCACGCGGTCCATGACAACGTCGCCGAACGTGACGGGCATTATTCCGATCGTCTGCATCCTGCGCACGGCCTCGTCGTCGGTCACGATGAGCCTGCCGTTCTCCAGGACGAAGCAGTTTCCGGGAGCTACAGACGCTGCGGGAATTCCTGCCTTCATGAGCTCCGATGTCATGAGCATCCCCAGCTCCATGGCGTCGTGATGGACCTCAGCCGCGGTCGCGATCTGCTCCCCTTCTCTGAATCCGTCCTGGATCCGGTACTTCTTCGCAAGAACATGTCCGAACGAACCCGCCCCGTGGACGACGATGCACTGGCGCCCGGACTCGGCGATCTCTCTGCACAGTCTCGCGGCCTGCTCCTCGTTGAACTTCTTGTACTGCGACTTGTCGGTTATGACGCTCCCGCCAAGCTTGATCAGTATCATCGCTCGGACGATGGTGTCGACGTATATAGCGACTGACGTTCGGAAGGTTCCGCGTTCCAAATGGTCGGAGCGAGCCTTTCGGCTGAAGAGATGAAATGGAAAAATGGCAGACAGCGTGCCTGAGTTCCCGTAGGCTTGCGCACTACAGTACAGACAGGTACGTGGGCGGGCTTTACTTCCGGGTTCGGAATGGGACCGGGTGTTACACCGCCGCTTTGGCCGTCTTACCAAAACTCAGGATATCTACAAACTATATAATACTTTCTATTAATCAGTTTTCAGGTTCCGATCAGATGCACGATTTTGATGAAAACAGGCCGGATTTCACCGTTTCCGAGCCGTCCATGAGCACGCGTCCGTGCTCCGGAACAGCAGGCCGCTGCATGAATCTCCGAATCGCACGAACTGACGGCTCTTTCGGTGCATCGTGGTGTTATATCCGTCAAGGGGATTCAGGTGCGGTGAATGAAATGGCGGAAGTCAATCCCGCAGATACGTCAGGCTCCGTTCAGGCCGAGACGAAGAAGAGGAACGATTCGTATTTCGTCTCCCCTCATCAGGACGGGGGATGGCAGGTCAAGAGGACCGGTGCTCAGAAGGCGCTCAAGAAGTTCAAGACCAAGGCGGAGGCCGAGGCCTATGCGAAGGAGGTCGCAAGCAACCAGGGGATCTCCGTCGTGCGTCAGAAGAAAGACGGCAAGATCCAGAAGAAGAGATGAATAAAGTGCCGGAGGGGCCGTCGGGCCCCGGCCGGCTCAGTTGTAGGAAAGGGAATCGCTGTCGAGGACCTCGTTCCAGAGCCTGATGGTCTCCTGAGCGTCCTCCTCGTCCATTATCTGTATGGCGAAGCCCGCATGGACGACGGCCCAGTCGCCGACCTCGGCATCCACCATCGAAAGGTTCGCCTTCCTGGTGGCTCCGCCGAAATCGACCTCTCCCATGTCGCCGTCTATGCTGACGATCTTACCCGGTATCGCCAAGCACATCGTATCACTCCGACATTATGCCGATGATGGCCTCGGCGGGCTGTCCGTCAGCCTTCTCCAGCGCGGCCACGGCCTTCTCGCGGGCGCATCCTGTCTGCGCCATGACGAGCTCTATGTCCGCTTCAGGGAAGGTCTTCACAGGCTCTCCGTCCGCGCCGATGGCGCGCTCCTCGGTGGTGCCCGTGACCTGGTAGCTCACGCTGCCTCCCATCTCTATGCGGATGACGTCCGCGTTCCTGACGACGAACTCCTTGTCCTTCGTCCTGATGACGACCTCGGTCACGCCGTCGATCGGGGATTGGGAGATCCCCATCTTCTTCATGGCCTGCTTCATCTGACGGTTGTTGACCTTCATTCCGCCCATGTTCCCGCGATTCCTATAATCATAATTAAGGGTGCGTTCGTTCGCATCGCTCCCCGGGTCCGTTCAGCGCGTCGGAGACGGCCTTCTTCATGGCATCCAGAATCTCGTTCTCCAGCTCCGGATCCGGAATTCCTCCTTGGGCGAACTCCGGCTTGCCGCCTCCGCGTCCGCCGAACCCCTTCAGGATCGCGGGAAGCAGCGCCCTGCAGTCGATGCGGGGATCGCCCGACGACATCATCACGGAGAGCGTGTCGCCCTGTCCGACGATCAGCGCCACCCCGCCTTCCGACCTGGCCTTCTCCGCCAGATCGTTGAGGGCGTTCCTGTCGGAGCCGGGGAGCGATGCGACGTAGACCGGGATCCCGCCTATGGATTCCGGTGCCACCGATCCCGCCAGTCTGCGCACCGCGCTCTTGAGCATCCTCGTCTTGGCGGCATCCTCCGTTCTGAGATTGGACACGGCCCTGGGAGCGTCCTCCAGCTTGCACCCCATGGCGTCGGTGACGGACAGCGCGACAGTCGCGAGGGTTATCGCGGCATCCTTGGCGGCGCGCCCTACCTTGAAGTGTATGGCGACCCCTTCCGCCCCCGCCGACACCTTCCTGTCCACCAGGAGCAGCTCGAGCTCGGAGGTCTCCATCACATGGACTCCCGAGCATGCGGAGTAGTCTATGTCCCCTATGGCGACGACGGTGATCTCCTCGTTCTCGGGGATGCGGTCCAGCTTGATCCTGACCTTCTCCACGAGCTCCGGATCGTCGCGGTCCATGGTGGTGTGTGTCACCGGGAGATTGTCTGCTATGGCCTGATTGGCGAAACGCACGGCCGCCTCGATCTGGTCCCATTCCAGGTCGTGGTTGACGATCACGTACTTGCTCTCCGGGGAGATGTAGATCTTGGTTATCGCGAGATCGGGGCACTGCCTCTTCAGCGAGCAGAACAGGAGGTGCTCCCCGGTATGCCCCTGCATGAGGTCGTAGCGCCTCTCCCAGTCCACGCTGCACCACACCTGCTCGCCCGGACGAAGGTCGTTTCCGGGGATGACATGGACTATGTCGCCGTCCTTGTTCTCGTGGACATCGGTCACGGCGAGCCCGCGGACGGTTCCGAGATCGCAGACCTGTCCTCCGCCGCCCGGGTAGAACGCCGTGCTGTCGAGGACGACGTCGTCCCCTTCCACGGAAAGGACTGTGGCCTGGAACTCCGAACCGTATCCGTCGCGTCTGTATATCCTGTCGGTCATGAACGGCGGATGTCGCACAACCTTAATAAGTGCGCTCAAGAATCACGGTCCTACGGTGCATATGTCGCTTTCTGACTTCGATGAACTGGACAAACGTATAATCGAACTGCTCTGCAGGTCCAGCCAGGGCTCGTACAGGCAGCTCGCGAAGCAGCTCGATGTCCATCCGACCACGCTCATCCAGAGGGTGAAGAATCTCGAGGCCAAGGGCGTAATCAACGGATACCGCGCAAGCGTCGACTACATGAAGCTCGGATTCGAGTACATGGGAATGGTCAGCGTCTACGCCGAGAACGTGAAGACGGTGCAGGGCGAGATCTCCAAGATCCCCCAGGTGGTCTCCGTCTTCGATGTCACCGGGGAGGCGGACTGCATAGTCTGGATCGCATGCCTCGACAGGGACGAGTTCTCGGACGTCGTCAAGGAGATAAACGCCATTCCCGACGTGAGGAAGACCAACACCGCCGTCATTCTCAACATAACCAAGGATCCGTTCTCATACATCCCTCCTATCCTGGGAGAGAAGCGATCGTTCCGATCGGGGCCGTCCGGTCCCTTTCGGTTAACGACGTAAACGATATTATAAACAAACAGAATGCCGAGGGCATTCACATTGGAGCATACCGAAATGGAAGAACTGATTGTTTCCGACCTCTCGGCCTCGGCAGGCGGAGTGGCTATCCTCGACCATCTCAATCTCACCGTCCGCAAGGGCGACTGCATCGCTCTTCTGGGTCCCAACGGCCAGGGGAAATCCACCCTCTTCAACGTGCTCATGGGCTCCCCCGAGTACACGGTGACCGGCGGCTCCGTGACCCTCAACGGGGAGGACCTCCTGAAGCTCTCCGTCGACGAGAGGGCCCGCAAGGGGCTGTTCATGGCGTTCCAGTCGCCTCCGGAGGTGCCCGGGGTCGTCGCATCCGAGTTCTACAGGGCCGGCGTCAACGCACGCCGCGCCGATCCCGTGGGGGCGTACGCCTTCCGCAAGGAGCTCGAGGAGGCCTGCCACCGCACCGGATTCAACCCCGACCTGGCATCCAGGAACCTCAACGACGGATACTCCGGAGGAGAGAAGAAGAGGAACGAGGTCCTCCAGATGCTGCTCCTCAAGCCCGAGCTTGCTTTCCTGGACGAGATCGACTCCGGTCTCGACGTGGACGCCCTCGCCCTCATATCCGAGGCCATCAACGACCTCCGCGAGCAGGGCACGACTTTCATAATCATCTCCCACTACGACCGTCTGTTCAAGATGGTCAAGCCCACGAGGACCGCAGTCATAGTGAACGGCGCCGTGGCCGTGGAGGGCGACGGTTCGCTCGCCGAGAAGATCTCCTCCGAGGGCTACGGGTTCATCGAGAAGGAGTACGGCATCAGCGTCAAGAAGAAGAGGCCTGCCGCACCGTCGTGCGGACCGCAGGGCGCAATCGACCTCGGGGGAATCTGACACGATAGTCCGCGATCTCAGCGAGCTCGAGGGCGGAGAGATCGGGGAGAGCCTCGCCGTGGACTGCCTGCTCTCCGGGAGCGGCTCCGGCGGGAAGGCGAGCCTCGAGTACACCGTGGACGAGGGCAGAGAGCTCATCCTCACCATCGCAGATCTCAGCGAGGGCGACGTGGATGCGACCATCAGGATCAGCCTTATGAGAGGCGCCTCCGTGCTGGTCAACCTGGCGTCGGTGTGCCCCGCCGGAAGGCGCAAGGTCTTCAGGTTCGACACGATCCATCTGGAAGGCAAGACCGTCTCCAAGGTCAGGATGGCCGGGATAAACGCCGGCAACGGCACCCAGCTGTTCTACGGGACCTCCGACATCCTCAACGGCGCGCACGGCTCCAAGACGCGCCAGGAGGGGAGGATCACCAACCTGTCGCCCGGTTCCAGGAGCGAGGTGTCCCCCGCGCTGCTCATCAAGGACGACGACGTCGACGCCAGCCACGGCGCCGCTCTCGGCGCGTACGATCCCGAGGCCATGTACTACATGATGAGCCGCGGGCTCACCGAGGCGGAGAGCAGGAAGCTCATCACCCTCGGAAGCATGAACTTCGTCATCGATTCCATGCAGGACAGGGAGCTCGCGAAGGAGACCGAGGCCGCCCTGGAGGCGTTGGAGATATGATCGATCCGATCGCGATGCGCGAGCAGTTCCCCATGTACTCCCGCGGCGGGATGTACGGGGACCTTCCGCTCCACTATCTGGACAACTGCGCGACCACGTTCAAGCCGCAGTGCGTCATCGATGCGGCCGACCGCTACAACACCGACATCACCGCGAACACGAAGCGCGGGGACTACGCCCTCGCCCATGCCGCGGACGTCGCCTATGACGAGAGCAGGGAGACCGTCGCGTCGTTCATCAACGCCCACGTGGACGAGGTGTGCTTCACCAGCGGCGACACCATGGGCCTGAACCAGGTCGCCTTCGGCATGGCGCACAGGCTGAAGCCCGGCGACGAGATCGTCGTCTCGTACCACGAGCACGCCTCCGTCGTCCTTCCGTTCTTCAAGGTCGCGGAGCGCACCGGCGCCAAGGTGGTCTACGTCCCCCTCGACGAGAGGGGCAGGATAACCCCGGACGCACTGAGGTCCGTCGTGAACGAGCGCACCAGGATCGTCTGCCTGGCCAGCACGACCAACGTCCTCGGATACTCCATCGACGTGAAGGAGATGGCCGCCATAGCCCATTCCGTCGGAGCCATCTACGTGGACGACGGGGCGCAGTCGGTCCCCCACAAGAAGACCGACGTCAGGGAGACGGATGCGGACTTCCTGTGCTTCTCGGGCCACAAGATGTGCGGCCCCACGGGGATAGGAGTCATGTACGGCAAGCGCGAGCTCCTGCTCGAGCTCGAGCCTCTGATGTGGGGCGGGGAGATGAACGCCCGCTTCAACGCCGACGGCACCTACACCCTCGACGATCCGCCGTCCCGCTTCGAGGCCGGCACTCAGAACGTCTCCGGCGCCATGGGCCTCGCGGAGGCCTGCAGGTTCCTCGACGGCATAGGATACAAGGACATCCACGACCACGAGGAGAAGCTCCGCAGGCGCGCGGTGGACGGGCTCTCGGCGATACAGGACATCGAGATCTACGATCCCGATGCGGACGCAGGTATAGTGGCGTTCAACTCCAAGACCGTCTTCGCGCAGGACATGGCAACCCTCCTGGGCAGCAAGGGCGTGTTCGTCCGTTCCGGCACGGACTGCTCCAAGCTTCTGCCCATCTACACGGGGGCTCCCGCCACGGTCAGGGCCTCGTTCTACATATACAACGATGAAGAAGACGTCGATGCGCTCATCGACGCAGCATCCCATTCGGAGGATTTCCTCAATGTCTATTTCTGACGATCCGGAACTCATGCGCGAGATCCTGATGGATCACTACAAGTACCCCCGCAACAAGAGGGAGGCCGAAGGCGAAGGATACGAGACAGTCCATATGGACAGCGCCAGCTGTATAGACGACGTCTACATCCAGGTCAAGATGGACGGAGACAGGATCCAGGACGCCTGCTGGCACGGCGTCGGATGCGCGATCTCCGGTGCATCGTGCTCCATAATGACGGAGCTCCTCAGGGGCAAGACGAAGGAGGAGGCCCTCGCGCTGGCCGACACCTTCGACAAGCTCATGAAGATGGAGCCGTGCGACGAGGACTCCCTGGAGGAGGCCGACTGCTTCGCCGGCGTCCCCAAGGAGCCGGCCAGGATAAGCTGCGCCCGCATCGGGTGGAAGGGCATGCGCAAGGCCCTGGGACAGGAGGTCCGCGAATGAGCAACGAAAAGGTTCTGTTCGACAGCGACGAGCGTGCGAAATACGAGTTCCGCGACGATGCCAAGGCGATATTCCAGACCAGGAAGGGCCTCGACGAGGAGATCGTCAGGCAGATCTCCCAGGTGAAGGGAGAGCCGGAATGGATGCTGGAGTACAGGCTGAAGGGGCTGGAGGAGTTCTTCAAGCACCACCAGCCGAGATTCGGTCCGTCCCTGGAGGACATAGACTTCCAGGAGTTCACGTACTACACCAGGGTCTCCGACAAGTCCGCCACCAGCTGGGAGGACGTCCCCGACGAGGTCAAGAGCACGTTCGAGAAGCTGGGGATCCCGGAGGCCGAGATGAAGTACCTGGCGGGAGCCACCGCCCAGTACGAGTCCGAGGCCGTCTACGGGAACATGCTCAAGGAGGTGGAGGAGAAGGGGGTCATATTCACCGACACCGACACCGGCCTCAGGGAGCATCCCGAGATCTTCAGGAAGTACTTCGGAACGCTCGTCCCCATAAAGGACAACAAGTACTCCGCGCTCAACGCCGCGGTCTGGTCCGGAGGGAGCTTCATCTACATCCCCAAGGGGGTCAAGCTGGAGAATCCCCTCCAGGCGTATTTCAGGATCAACAACAAGCGCAGCGGGCAGTTCGAGAGGACCCTGATCATCGTCGACGACGATGCGGAGCTCAACTACGTCGAAGGCTGCACCGCGCCCATGTACTCCGAGGAGTCGCTGCACTCCGGAGTGATTGAGATCTTCGTCGGCAAGAGGGCGAAGATGAGGTACACCACCATCCAGAACTGGTCCAACTCCGTCCTCAATCTGGTCACCCAGAGAGCCATCGTCGACGACGACGGACTCATGGAATGGGTCGACGGGAACATCGGGTCGAAGACCTGCATGAAGTACCCCTGCTGCGTCCTCCGCGGAGAGAGGTCCCACGGGTCGGTCATATCCGTAGCGGTCGCGGGCCCCGGGCAGTTCCAGGACACAGGTGCCAAGATGCTCCACTACGGCCGCCAGTCGACCTCCAGCATCATATCGAAATCCATCGCCAGGGGCGGAGGGACCGCCAACTTCCGCGGGCAGATCAGGATCGGGCCGGATGCGCTCGGTTCGCGTGCCAACGAGCAGTGCGACACCCTGATCCTCGACGACCGCTCCTTCAGCGACACCGTCCCGAACAACAGGGTGGAGAACTCCTCCTCGTTCCTCGAGCACGAGGCATCGGTCTCCAAGATCAGCGAGGACCAGCTCTTCTACCTGATGAGCCGCGGAATCGACATGGAGGCGGCGACCCAGATGATCCTCATGGGATTCCTCCAGCCGTTCAGCAAGGAGCTGCCCATGGAGTACGCCGTGGAGCTCAACCGCCTGATAGCCTTCGACATGAGCGGAGGCCAGCAGGAGCATCAAACCGAGCGATCCCTCCGAGGAACGCATCGTTATTCCGGCCGGCTCCGTGCCGGCCATCCCCTTCTCCGTCGCTGTCCGGACGTGTCCGGAGCCTCTCGCGCGCCTTATAAATAACAGGTGCGGAATGGTCGAGCCATTACAGAGAGGCTCTCTTATGAGAAGAACGAACACGTGCGGAGAGCTCAGGGCGTCAGACCTGGGCAAGGAAGTATGCCTTCAGGGATGGGTCAGATTCTCCAGGGACCACGGCGGAGTGGCGTTCATCGATCTCGCCGACAGGTACGGCATAACCCAGGTCGTCTTCGATCCGGAGGCCCTGCCCGCAGGAGTGGACGCGTCCGCGCTGGAGGAGACCATGCGCTCCTTCTCCCGCGAGTCCTGCGTGGAGATCCACGGCACCGTGAGGAACAGGGTCGAGGGGACCGAGGATGCGAGGAACCCGACCGGGGCCGTCGAGGTGCTCATCACCGATGCCGCGCTTCTCAACAGGTCGGAGCTCCCGCCGTTCGAGATCGGGGACCAGAAGGAGGGCGTCCTGCCCGACGAGGACATCAGGATGCGCTACAGGTATCTGGACCTCAGAAGGACCGAGATGGTCCAGTCCATGGTCTTCAGATCCAAGCTCATCCACCTCGCCAGGAACTACCTCGAGCAGAACGGCTTCCTCGAGATCGAGACCCCCATGCTGGGAAGGTCCACGCCCGAAGGCGCCAGGGACTACATCGTCCCCTCCAGGGTCCACCCCGGAACGTTCTACGCTCTGCCTCAGAGCCCTCAGCTGTTCAAGCAGATGCTGATGGTCGGCAGCATGGACCGCTACTACCAGGTCGCCAGATGCTTCCGCGACGAGGATTCGAGGAAGGACAGGCAGCCCGAATTCACGCAGCTCGACATGGAGATGTCCTTCGTCGACATGAAGGACATCCAGGACATGATCGAGGGGCTCATGGCGTACGTGTGGAAGGGCCTCTACGGAACCGAGCTCGCCACGCCGTTCCCCCACATAGCCTACAGGGATGCCATGGAGCGCTTCGGATCCGACAAGCCCGACATGAGGTACGGTCTCGAGTTCGTCAAGCTGACCGATCTCGTCAGGGACGTCCCGTACAAGATCTTCCAGAACATCCTCTCCGAAGGCGGAATCGTTGCCGGTATGAACATCAAGGCGTCCGTCTCCAAGGGCGCCATCGGAAGGAACGAGGTCGACAGGTACATCAAGTACGCCAAGAAGGTCGGTCTCGGGGGACTCACCTGGATGAGGTGCGAGGACGGAAAGCTCAACAGCAACATCGTGAAGTACTTCACACCCGAGATCCTCGACAGGATCAAGGAGGCCATGGGCGCCGAGGACGGGGACCTGCTGTTCCTGATCGCCGGACCATGGAAGGCCACCTACGAGGGAGGAGGATTCCTGAGGAAGAAGGTCGCCGAGGATCTCGGCATCGTTCCGAAGAACGAGTTCATGTTCTTCTGGATGGATCAGTGCCCCATGTTCGAGATCGATCCAGTCTCCGGGAAGTACGACGCGTTCCACCACCCGTTCGTCCTGCCTCAGAACGACCTCGACGACGACTATGTCGGAGGCGCCTGCTTCGACCTCTGCCTGAACGGCAACGAGCTCGGATCCGGATCGCTCCGTATCCACAACGCCGATCTCCAGAGGGCCGTGTTCCATAAGCTCGGACTCGACGACGAGAGGATCGAGCAGAACTTCGGATTCTTCGTCCAGGCCCTGAGCTACGGGGCGCCTCCCCACGGAGGCATCGCTCTGGGAGTGGACAGGCTCTGCGCCATCCTGCTGGACAAGGAGACCATCAGGGAGGTCATCGCGTTCCCCAAGAACAAGAGGGCCGTCTCCCTTCTCGACGGATCTCCGTCGCAGGTCCCCGACGACAAGCTCGAGGAGCTGCAGATCATCTCCCTCGCGGGGGATCTCGATATCGGCGATCTCGACGAGTCCGAGGAGAACCGATTCTGAAACCGGCGGGGCTTCGGCCCCGTCTTTTTGGGAATTCCTTGATTATTATACGCCGCTGTCGCTCTTTCACAGGAGCCGGAGGTCGCATCCAACCTGTTCCTGTATCTTGTTCGCTTCCCTGTATGGATTTGTACAGGATTGGATTATATATCCGATTCAGATTAGGTTAACCTAATAAAATTAAGAGGTGACTAATATGGCTGTTTCAAGCAAGCTCATCGCGGTGATAGCAGTCATCGTCGTTGTCGCGGCCGCCTGCGCGGTCGTCGTCATGAACGGTGATGATAACAATGGCGGAGATTCGCCTGCTGTTGCTTCCGAATACGGTCTGGTCTACGGCAATGCCGACGGCAACTGCCTCCTCGATGATTCGGATCTCGATATAATCAAATCCAACATCGGGAAGGCAGTGGCCGAGACCGATTACCCCTTCGCTGATGCGGACAGGGACGGACAGATCACTCAGGCCGACTACGACATGGTCCAGAGGATGATCAACAAGGAATCGATGACGGTGTGGGTGAAGGACGAGTCCGGTGCCGATGCCGTTGCGTGCAACTACCCGATAACCAAGGCCTTCGTCAGCGGCGGAGCCAACATGCGTACCGCGATCTCCGTTCTGGACCTCACGAAGATCATGACCGCCAACGCCGCAGGAAGTGCGGAGAAGATGACCGCCACCATGGATGGAAAGCTCATGGAGCTGAGGGATTCCGGAACGATTACCGTCATCTCGTCCAAGGCCACATCCGACGACCAGACGAAGCTCGCGGACACCGATTTCCAGGTCGCGATCATCGAGGAGAGCGGGATGGAATACTATGCATCCCAGAGCTTCAGGGATCTCTACGCCTCCAAGGGAGCCAGCCTGATCCAGTTCACCTTCGACAGCTACGCCTCCAGTCTCAGAGGGATGGCGACTCTCGGCATCCTGGTGGGATCCGAGGCGCAGGCCGGAGAGTACATAGAGTTCCTGACCGGAATCGTCGACACCATCAAGAAGAACGAGGGGGACAAGTACGGTTCCGCCACTGTGATGGACGTCGTCATGACCAACTCCGTCAACGGGACGAGCGGCGACTATTACCAGATGACCATCCTCGCAGGAGGGAACAACCTCGCCGACTTCGAGGCATCCACGAAGAAGTTCCCCGACGGAAGCGACAACACCTGGCTTCTCGACCCCAAGTACAACCCTCAGTATCTTATCCACTACTCCTCCACATCCTACAACGAGGCTCCTGCGGCGAAGACCCTCAAGGCCATCGCGGAGAACTTCAAGGAGACCGCCGCCTACAAGGCAGAGGAATACTACGTCATCAACGGAGTCCTGCCTCTGCCTGTGAGGCTCGCGCTCACCGCTCAGATCATGTATTCCGATTGCTTCGACGCAGACTGGAGCCAGTCTCTTCTGGAGCAGTACATGAACGAGTTCCTTGGCTACAAGGACTACGATGCGAGCGGCGACAAGTACATGTGGACCACGCAGGACATCAAGGCGCTTATCGCCTGATCAAACAGAGGGGGGTTCGATCCCCCTCATTATCCGCAGATATGACCGGCGTTTCGACAGAGGACCTGTCGTTCGGATACAACGACAACGAGCTCATCCTCGACGGAGTGAGCATATCCATCGAAGGTCCTCAGCTCATTTCCATAATAGGCCCCAACGGTGTCGGGAAATCCACTCTGATCCATTGCATCAACCGCATCCTCTCTCCGATCAAGGGGACGGTGATGATCGACGGAGCGGATGTCCATGACTACAAGCCGAAGGAGCTCGCCAAGAAGATCGGATACGTTCCGTACACGTCCGGGGACTCGTTCCCGATGACCGTTATAGATACGGTCCTGATGGGGCGCAATCCGCATCACAAATGGAAATCCCTTCATGACGATCTAGTCGTGGTGGAGGAGGCCATGCGGATGATGGACATATCCGATCTGGCGATGAGAAGCTTCAACGAATTGTCGGCAGGTCAGCATCAGAGGGTGATGCTCGCTCGCGGCATCGCACAGGAGCCGGAGGTCCTGTTGTTGGACGAACCTACAGCCAATCTCGATATAAGGCATCAGATGGACGTCATCCGCCTCTTGAAGCATCTCTCCGACACCAAGGGCATAATCGTCATCATGATCAGCCACGATCTGAATCTGGCTTCCAAGTACTCCGACAACGTAATCATGCTCTTCGACAAAGGCGTGTATGCCGTAGGTACCCCGGAGGAGGTCATCACATCCGACAACATCCTCCATGTGTACGGCGTCCAATCCCACATAGAGATGCATGAGGGCCGGCCGTTCATGGTGGTGGAGGATCCTTTGTTCACGCCTCGTCCATCGAACGGAGTCTGCGATGCTCCGGAGGGTCGGACCGATGGACGACCAATACGGCATCGAAAAGCTGGAGGCCGATTACAACAGGTACACTTCACGCAAGGTCCTTCTGACGGCGCTGCTGATCGCAGGCATCGTGGTCATGATGGGCATCACCCTTTCATTCAATGGAAGAGGGGTAGGCGCCATAGACTCCCTTTCCTATTTCTTCAATCACATATTCGGAGCGACGTACGAGCTGGGTTCCAAGGAGTGGGTGGACGACTACTCCATATGGACCGTGTACGCT
The DNA here is from genome assembly GCA_002504495.1 of Methanomassiliicoccaceae archaeon UBA537. Classification (GTDB taxonomy): domain Archaea; phylum Thermoplasmatota; class Thermoplasmata; order Methanomassiliicoccales; family Methanomethylophilaceae; genus Methanoprimaticola. The sequence goes on along the minus strand of DATC01000059.1, from coordinate 19,813 downwards.
CCGCGCATGCTCATGGCTATAATCACGGGATGCGGACTCGCCTCCTGCGGCGTGGTCATGCAGGCGCTTCTGACCAATCCTTTGGCGGATCCGTATACCACCGGGCTTTCGGACGGCGCCTGCTTCGGAGCGGTGGCCGCCATCGTGATGGGGTTCACGCTATCCGATATAGCCGGCTCCATGGGGGTCGTTACCAATGCGTTCATCGGCGGGCTGGTTCCGGCCCTGGTGATCATATTCCTTTCGCGTATCATCTCCATGAGTCCCGCAGTCACCATACTGGTCGGTGTCGCGCTCTCGTACCTGTTCAGCGGGATGGAGACCCTCATAATGGTATCCACGGATGCCGATACTCTGAAGAACGCCTATCTCTGGCAGATCGGAACATTCACCGGAACCGTCTGGAGCGATCTGGTCGTGCCGTTCGTCGTGGTCGTCGTCTCATCGCTGCTCATGATCGCCGTCAGCAGGAAACTTGACCTTCTGGCTCTGGGCGATGACAGCGCAGAGACGCTCGGGCTCGATGTGGACAACTTCCGCACCCTGTGCATGGTCGTGGTGGCCGTCGCCGTCGCATCCATGGTCAGCTTCTGCGGGATCATAGGATTCGTCGGACTCGTGATCCCGCATCTCATCCGCATGGCGATAGGAGGGGACAACAGATACCTCATCCCTGCCTCGATGGCGGGCGGCGCATTGTTCCTGATGCTAGCCGATCTGGTTTCGAGGACCGTGATCTATCCGGACGAACTGCGCGTCGGACTCATCGCCTCGATCGTCGGAGCGCCAGTGTTCCTGTACATGATACTCAGGAAGAAGCGCTACGGGGAGGGATTCCGATGACGGGGATGACCGAGATGGAATCGTCGTACCGGCGCATACTGTTGAGGAAGGATTCGATCTCAATCGCATTGCTCATCGTATGCGCTGCTGTAGCGTTCTTCAGCATCTTCCTGAACCATTACACCGGTCTCTCCTTCGGCGTCACATGGGATGTCCTGTCGTTCCATCTGGCAGGTCGGGACTACGGCGTATACTACTACGATCTGATCGTCTGGGAGTACTTCGTGCCGAGGGCGCTGATGGCCGTCTTCGTCGGAGCCGGTTTGGCCGTCGGAGGCGCGGTGATGCAGTCCATGCTTCGCAATCCCATCGCGGATCCGTACACCACGGGTGTGGCATCCGGAGCGTCCTTCGGAGTCGCGCTCTACCTGATGCTTGATATCGTGATCCTCCCTGTATCGGGATACGCGCTCAGCATAACCACGAACGCCGCCATACTCGCATTGATCCCCACGGCGGTCATAGTCCTGATCTCCAGACGTAAGAACATGACCCCTACGACCACGATCCTCGCAGGAGTGGCCGTGATGTACGTGTTCAGGGCAGCGACCTCCACGATGACTCTGATGGCTGATTCCGATGCGGTGGAGCAGCTCTACCTTTGGAACACTGGATCGATAGTCGGGGCCAGATGGGACAACATATGGATCGTGGCTTCTGTCGTCATCGCAGGAATCGTTCTGTTGCTTGCGTTGTCGCGTCAGATGACGATCATGACTTCGGGAGAGAACAGCGCCGTTTCGATGGGGATCAGGACCCGTCTCGTACGTTCCGTTTCACTGATCATCGTGGCCGTCATGACGGCGGTGATAGTGGGCTATACCGGGACGATAGGGTTCATGGGACTGATAGCGCCTCATGTGGCCCGCGTGCTCGTCGGTTCCAATCTCAGGTATCTTATACCGTGCTCCGCTGCATGCGGGGCGCTGATACTCATCCTGTGCGATTGCGCCACGAAGCTGATCACGGCTTCGGTGCCCGTGGGCGTCATAACATCGGTGATCGGAGGGCCTCTCTTCATCATCCTTCTGATAAAGGGGGCCAAGAAGGTCTGGTATTGATTATCGATGATATTAGATAATATGAATAGGATGAGGAGGAAGGTGGCTCATGGTGAACGATCGTGCTTCCGGTTCGAACGAGGCCGTTATACGCTGCGAGGATCTGACCAAGGACTTCGGTGAGTTCCGTGCGGTGGACGGCCTGTCCCTGACGGTCCGCAGGGGCGAGATCTACGGATTCCTAGGTCCCAACGGCGCCGGGAAGACGACCACCGTCCGCATGCTCACCACGATGGAGCGCCCCACTTCCGGGAAGGTCTGGATAGACGGCCATGACACCTCCTCCGACTACATCGCGGCGCGTCGCAGTCTGGGAGTCATACAGCAGCAGCACAGCCTCGACAAGGACATCTCCGTTCGCGACAACATAATGCATCACGCTCTGATACAGGGGCTCTCGTTCAGGCAGGCCCGTGCCCGCATGGAGGAGCTATGTCCGATCATGGAGCTGGAGCCCAGGATGGACGATCTCGTAGAGACCCTCTCCGGGGGATGGAAGAAGCGCGTGGCCATCGTCTGCTCCATGATCCACGATCCCGACGTCCTGTTCCTGGATGAGCCCACAACCGGACTCGACACACAGTCCAGGAACCTTCTCTGGAGGATGATACGCTCTCTGAACCGTCGCGGAACGACGATATTCCTCACTACGCACTACATCTACGAGGCCGAATCCCTGTGCGACAGGGTGGGCATGATAACGCACGGGCATCTCATAGCCGAAGGGACCCCTGCGGAGCTGATAGAGTCCGTCGGAGGATATGTCACCGTGACCACCGTCGACGAGGAGCAGGAACCGGTCATGAGGTTCTTCGCCACGAGGAGAGAGGCGATGGACGAGGCCGACAGGCATTCCGGAGAGCACAACACCATCCTCCGCAAGACCACTCTCGAGGACGCCTTCCTGGAGATAACGGGGAGGAGGATCCGATGTACGATCCGTTGGGCGAGGCCCTCCGCGTCGCGTACGGGGATCTCTGCTTCCTGAGGCGCCATCTTCCGGAGACGATCATCTCCGCGGTGGTCGGCCCCCTGCTGTACCTAGTCGCCTTCGCCTACGGGATGAGGTCCGGCGAGATGGAGCACGG
>DATC01000059.1:0-16748 GCA_002504495.1 Methanomassiliicoccaceae archaeon UBA537 | reverse complement strand
GCCGGATTCACATCCACGGCCCAGAAGCTCATAATTCAGAGGCTGTTCCACACGAGCTTCGACGAGCTCATCCTCTCGCCGATGCACACCTCCGCCATAGTGTTCGGGAAATCCGTCATGGGTCTCATCCGCGGCGTGTTCGGTTCCATGATCCTCCTGTGCCTCGGACTGTTCCTTACCGACGACCTTGTGATCGGTCCCGCCGTCATCGTCATGACGCTGTTCTCCTGCGTCACGTTCGCGCTGCTCGGCGTGGCCGCAGGGCTTCTGGCCAAGTCGAGCGCGTCGATGAACGTGTTCACAAGCCTGGTCATAATGCCCATGACGTTCCTGTGCGGGACCATATTCTCGGTCAGCGCACTGCCGTCCGTCGTAGGGGACGTCGTATGGGTCCTTCCGCTCACCCATTCTTCCGAGATCATAAGGGCCGGTGCGCTGGGATGGGACATTCCGTGGATCTCCGTGCTGATCCTGTTCCTGTACATGGTCGCGTTCTACATCCTGGACTACATGATCATAAGGAAGAAGCTGTACCGATCCTCTTCGACCAAGACCTAGGGATCGCTTCGGATCCGGAGAACGTCTGCCGTCGTCCCTGCTCCGGAGGCATGGACTGGGGCTTCGTCGTCATCAGGTCCGGGTATCAGTTCTTCAACGAGGTTATAGGCACGACGTATACGCCGTCCTCGCGCCGATAGGCGGCGGATTCTGTTCCGCACAGGACGCATAGGAACGATGGTTCGCTATGGTATTCCGCCATCTTTTCGGTCACGTTGATGAGGTTCTCCGCCGCGGAATCGATCCTGTTCGTTCCGACCTTGATTTCGAACGCTCCCCAGCGCTTATCAGGCATCTCGACTATCGCATCTATCTCCCGTCTGCCGTCGTTGTAGTGGAACAGATTGCCGTTGTTGGCTTCGGCGTATATCTGGAGATCGCGTTCGCACATGCTTTCGAAGAGGAATCCGAAGGTCTCCTCATCATCGTCCAGCATCCGGGATGTCAAGCCGAGCGCCGATACGGCGATGGCCGGATCGGTGAGGTGCCTCTTCGGCTTCTTCCCTATTCTTTCCGGCGATCTCAGGTTAGAGCTGTACGAGGGCTGGTTCTCGATAAGATACATCCTCTCCAGAGTCGAGATGTAGTCGGATACCGTGGCGTCCTTGATCACCTCGTCCTCGTTCTCCTTCATGTCCCTGGCGATGGCGCTGGTGCTCGCCAGCGTGCTCTCGTTGCGCGAGAGGGAGCGTATGACCATCTTCATCCTGTAGGGGTTTTTGCTCTTATCCACGCGCGGCAGGTCGCGTTCACACAGCTGGTCGATGTATCCCGGCATGCTTCCGAGCTCCTCGTTCAACGGAGTATCCAGAACGCTCGGCCATCCGCCCCGCATCACGAGGCGGACCAGATCGCCGTACCGTACGGTCTTGGGGGGAGTGTTCCTGAAATCCGAATCGAAGAGTCCTCTGAGCGATACCGAGCCGTCGGAATCGCCCGATTCGTACAGCGACATGGTGCGCATCCTGATCGTCCCGATTCTGCCGAGTCCACTGTGCATGGGCGGTTCCGCATTCCTTTCGGCGGGCATCGATGATCCGCAGAGGATGAATCTGCCTTTGGCCCTCTTTTCATCGACCCTTCTCCTGACGCCGTCCCATATCGCAGGAACAGCCTGCCATTCATCGATCAGACGCGGTTCTTCTCCGTCCAGTGCGTAGCTCACATCTCTCGATGCCAATCTGAAGTTGCGGTTGTTATCTTCCGGATCATCCAGGGCGAAGATGCTGTTGGAGTGATTGCGCGAGGTCCACGTCTTGCCGCAGTTCTTCGTCCCCTCGATGCTGACTGCTCCGTATATCCGCATATACTCTTCGATTTTTGAATCTACGAGTCTGGGCCTGTATCCATCGGGAGTCAGCGTCATCAATCGCGCATATGCAGGTTCATTTATGATTTTTACCCCCTGATGGTTGTAAATTGTTTCCCCTAAAAGATGAGAAAACACTACCGTGATAGTTGCGAAAACACTACCGTCAGAGTATAGAATTCACAACAACAGCATGGCAGAGATCAATCGTCGCAGCATGTTAGAGAGTTTGCGAAGTCTGTTGTCGGAACCTGTCCATCTGAGGTTAAGTACATGCCTGTCGATTCCGAAGGCATGAGATTCCTAGTATTCACGGACCTGCATCAGAACGAGGCGGTCATCGAGAAGATCAACCGCGTGATCGACCGCAGCAAGGCGGAGTTCGTTGTATGCCTGGGGGACGTCACTGATTTCGGAACCGGCGCCGACGCCGCCCGCATCCTGGGTTCGATCCATTCGAAGGTGTACGCGATACCGGGGAATTGCGATCCCCTCGACTTCCCTCAGGCGATCTCATCCGTTGCAGTCGATATGCACGGCCGTGCCGAGGATGTCGGAGGCTACAGGCTCGTGGGCCTCGGAGGATCCAACATCACGATATTCCATACCCCGTTCGAACTGGAGGAGGACGACATCACGGACGGTCTCGAGGGCAACTGCGAGGAGGGCATGATACTGATGACGCATGCGCCGTCCTACGGCATCCTCGACCAGATCCCATCCGGCATGAGCGTCGGAAGCCCCGCGATCAAGGCGATCGCCGACAGATGGCATCCAATACTCGCCCTCTCCGGGCATATCCACGAGGCCGTCGGCGTCGTGGAGGAGAACGGGACCACGTTCGTCAACCCCGGGCCTGCGAAAGAAGGTCGCATGGCAGTCATCGACATCGACGGCAGGAAGGTCTCCGTCGAACTTATCGGTCCGAACGACGAGCGATGGCCGACTCCGGACTCTCACAGCCTCCTCTGATCATCACATCGGCCCTGATCGGTCTCGCCATCGGGGCCGTCGTCCATGCAGAGGTCCCGACCTGGATGATCGAGGTCCCCCTCATGGGGCTTCTCCTCGTCCTCTTCCTGTCCGTGGACCCGCGGAGGCTCAAGGACGCGTTCGGCAACAGGAGATTCGCCGCCACGGCCCTGGCGATCAACTTCGTCGCCACTCCTATCCTGTCGTACGTACTGGCCTCGGCCTTCTTCGCAGACTCCCTGGAGATGATGATGGGTCTGGTGATGCTCCTGGTCACGCCCTGCACCGACTGGTACCTGGTCTTCACCAGGCTTGGCGGAGGGAATGTGGAGCTGGGGATGTCCCTCCTGCCTCTGAATCTCATCCTCCAGGTGCTCCTCCTTCCTGTGTACCTCTCGTTGTTCTTCGGAGCGTCCTCCGATATGGATGCGGTCCCGCTCCTAGCGGACATGGCCGTCCTTCTCGCGGTCCCGCTCATCGCGGCGGTCGTCATCAGGACGGTCACGGACAGCTCCGAGAGGGAGGAGCTCCTGGATCGTCGCGGTGACGGCATCCAGTTGCTCCTTCTGTGCATCGCGGTGTTCGCGATGTTCGAATCCCAAGGCGAAACGGCCGTGGGCAATCTGGGCATGCTGGTCCGGATGTTCGCGCCTCTTGCGATCTTCTTCGCGACGGCGTTCGCTCTTGCCGGTATCGCGGGCAGGTTGCAGCGTTTCCCGAGAGAGGACACGACAGCCCTGATCTTCACGTCGATGGCCAGGAACTCGCCTCTTTCGTTGGCGATCGCGATAGCAGCCTTCCCGGACATGCCCCTGACCGCCCTGGCCCTGGTGATCGGTCCTCTGATCGAGCTGCCCGTGCTGACATTCACGGCCTGGTTCGTGAGGAAGCAGGCGTCCTGTATCCGATACCGTCCTCCAGTCCGTCCAGGACGTTCTTCATGATTCCGGGGATGGCCGGCCATCTGCCGAAGGGCGGGAGCATGACCGCTCCTTCCAGCTCGTACGGAATGCTCCTTCCGAAGGAGACCGGGACGAACACCGTCTTTTCGCATCCGATGGATTCCATCGCTCTCCTTCCCGCCTCCGGATCGTCCGGATCGTCGCACCTGGCCACGGGTACGCCCTTGGACGAGAGAAGCCCCATCGCACGCTCTTCCAGGCCGAGAAGCCGTCCGTCCTTGTGCTTCGCGACCAGGACTGCGCCGCATCCCGGTTCCGATGCGACGGCATCGGCTATCGCGGCAGGTGCCGACGGATGCTCTCCGAGGACGCCCGCGATCCGGTACTCGAGCTCGGAATCGCCGTGACGGAACACGCCGTCGGCAGCCGATCTGCCCATCGCTCTCTCGATGGAGCTCGCATACATGTTGTCTGACAGGAAGGCGGGGATCACGGCTACGGAGCGGAACCCGTCGTCCGCGAATGACTCCATCACTGTTCTGACCCTCTGCATGGAGTATCTCCTATAGGCGCAGCGCACCGGGACGCCCGTCATCCTGCTCAGAGATCCCGCATGGCGCTCCATCGCATCGTTGCTGCCCTTGGGGCCGCTGCCATGGGCCACTATCATGACCGAATCGTACATCGACGAGACCAATCCGTTCAACCGTTATATAGAGGCGCGAATTCGACGGTGCCATGCATCTGGAAGGCCAGAAAAGGCTGGGCAGCGGAGCGGTCATTGCTCTCATACTGATGCTGTGCTTCTTTCCGCCGTTCACTACAGACATGTTCCTTTCCGACATGCCGAACATGGCCTTGGAGCTGGGCGCGGATCCGTCTGTGATGAACATGGTCCTCTACGGATTCATGCTCTCCTTGGCCGTATCGATCCTCATCTTCGGTCCGATAACCGACAGGTACGGGAGGCGTCCGGTCCTGATATTCGCGCTTATCGAATACAACATCGTCAGCATCCTGGGAAGCCAGTCGCAGGATGTCTACGTGCTGATCCTCTTCCGCGTCTTGCAAGGTGTCGGCGCAGGTGCGTGCATGACCGTCTCCACTGCTCTGATAAAGGACTGCTTCCAGGGGCCGATGATGAAGAAGGTCCTGAACATCAGTGCCGTTCTGGGAGTTCTCGCCCCTATAATCGCTCCGATCCTCGGGTCGTGGATAATCAGCGTCTCCGATTGGAGAATGACTATGATCGTTCCGACCGTTCTTGGGATCATCTGCCTCGTCATGTCTCTGCTTCTCACAGAGACCGTTTCCGAGGAAGACCGTCGCAGATCCTCTGTCATGGGCAACTTCGGGGAGACGGCTACGATACTGAAGGACAGGGCGTTCACCGTGTTCCTCCTGATGATGACGGTGTTCAACGCCTGCTTCATGGCCTATCTGTCCGTCTCATCCTACATCTACGAGGACTATTTCGGCCTCACTCCGATGGAATACGCGATGTTCCTCGCGATGGCGCTCATAGGAGGTACGCTGCTGATGATCCCTCTCAACAGGATCGGAGCGAAGATCGGAAGGATCCGTTCGTTCGGATTGTATTTGGCCGTCATGCTTCTGGCATCCGCTCTGATGCTCACGATAGGCGGCAGAGGGGATATCGTGTTCCTGATCGCATTCCTCCCCTGCATCACCGTGACCACGGCCATAAGGCCGTTCGGCATGGGTCTGATAATGGCCTCCCGCGACGGCGACAACGGTCTGGTCTCCGCGCTGATCAATTTCATGATGTTCGTCATGGGAGTAGCCGGGATGGTCTGCTCCACCATGTTCGGGGATTACGTAGACGGGCTCGGGATCATAATGCTGGTCTCTTCAGCCGTGTACATCGTCCTCTGGGTCGCCCTCAAGCGCATGGGCTATTCGAGGATAAGGTCCCTGGCCCCGCGATCGCGAGGACAGGGTCCCCCGGGAGGCGGCCTCCCGGGGCAGGACATCACATCCTGGATTCTATGCCGCGCTTCACGGCGTCGAGGACCTCGGAGGACGAGTACGATCCTCCTGTCCTCTTCATGACCATCCCGATGACGCGGTTGGCGGCCTTCTCGTTCTTCGCGTAGTCCTCTATGACGCCGGGGACCTCGTCGAGGCATTCGGACACGATCTTGTCGAGATTCCCTCCCGCTTCTGCGGCGGCCTCTGCGGAGATCCCGGTCATCGCGGCCTTGATCTCGGATGCGCACACGGTGTCCGTGAGCTTCCCGGAGACGAATCCGTCGATGATCCCGATGATCCCCTCGGGAGTTCTTTCCGCGGCCTCCATGGCCTTCCAGGAAGCGCTGACGGGGCCAGCGACCCACTTTATCGCGACATCCTTCCCGTGCTTCGTCGCGACATCCTCGAACATCTCCGCGAGACCCACGGACGTCGCGATCAGCTGCTTGGCCATCCTGGACTCGATCCCGTACTGGGCCGTCATCCTGGCGGCCATCTTCTGAGGGCTCTCCTTTATCCTGATTGAGTCCGCCAGCTCCTTTATGTGGTACACTCCCAGGTCGGGCTCGTCGATGTACCCGTAGTCCGCCTCGAACTCCTTCTTCCTGACGGAGATGGTGACTCCGCGCTCCTCGTCGAATCTGCGGGTCTCCCTGTCGATCTTCCCGCCGGCCTTGAGGATCTTGGTCTGTCTAATCATCTCGAATGTGAGCGCGCGCTCGACGTTCTTCAGGCCTGTGACGTTCTTGACCTCGCATCTCTCCTTTCCGACGGAGATGTTGCAGTCGCATCTGATGCTCCTCTCGCCGTCTCCGGGGAGGTCTATGACGTGCCTGATATCCTCTATGAGCTGCTTCAGGAACTCCCTGGCTTCGGCAGGGGTCTTGAGGTCCGGTTCGGTGACGATCTCCGCGAGAGGGACTCCGGAACGGTTGTAGTCGACGAGCGACGACAGGTCTCCCACCCTCTTGGTCTTGCCGGGGTCCTCCTCCACGTGGATCCTGGTGATCCTGATGGGGGTCTTGCCGTCCAGCATGTACACCCCTCCTTCTCCTATGGGGTTGTCGTACTGCGTGATCTGGACGCTCTTCGACATGTCGGGATAGAAGTACGTCTTCCTGGAGAACCAGGTGGTGTCGTTGATCTTGCATCCGAGCATCTTCGCGAGCATGATGCCGTACACGAGGACCTGGCGGTTGAGCACGGGTCTCGATCCCGGCATCCCGAGGCATACGGGGCATACATGCGTGTTGGGTCCCGGGGCCTCGGTCGTAGGACATGAGCAGAACATCTTGCTCCTGGTGGGGAGCTGGACATGTATCTCCAATCCGATCTTCATTGGGAAGGCCTCCTCATCTCGAACTGCTTCTCCCATTCCTCGGCCATGGTGAACAGGACGTCCTCGTTCCAATGGTCGGCCACGAACTGCATCCCGATGGGCATGCCGTCGCCGTCATATCCGCAGGGGACGTTCATATGCGGCGTGCCGGCCAGGTTGGGGGGCACGGTGAGGTAGTCCGCCTTGTAGGAATCCAGGGCGCTCATCCTGTCGATGTCCGAGAATCTCGGCGAGACGAAGGGCATGGTGGGCGTCAGGACCGCATCGTGGTCCTTGAGGATGGACCTGTACTCCGATATCACCACGTCCCTGACCTGCCTGGCCTTGGCGTAGTACCTGTCGCGGTATCCGACCATCCTGGTGAACGTCCCCAGCAGTATCCTCCTCTTCGCCTCGTCGCCGAAGCATCTGGAGCGGATGGAGGAGAAGTACTCGTCGAACTTCAGGGAGTAGTCGCCGTCCTGGACCCCGTATCTCATCCCGACGTACCTGGCCAGGTTGGTGGACGCCTCCGAGGTGGCGATGACGTAGTATGCGGGGATCGAGTACTTGAACGACGGCATGTCGACGGTCTCCACATCGATGCCCATGGACCTCAGGGCCTCGAGGGCATCCATGAATGCCTTCTCGACATCCTTCGAGAGTCCTTCGATCCCCTCTCTGGGGACCGCGATGCTCTTGACCATTCTCTTCTCGTTCGTGAGTGCGGGCTGCATGCAGGATGTCGGATCATTCTCGTCCCTTCCGGCCATCGCGGTCACGTACTTCCGCAGGTCCTTCGCATCGGCCGAAAGGACTCCGATCTTGTCCAGCGAGTTCCCGTAGTCGATGAGTCCGAATCTCGATACGCGGCCGTATGTGGGGGCGATCCCGTATACTCCGCAGAAGCTGGCGGGGCAGCAGATGGATCCTCCGGTGGAGACGCCGAGCGAGACATGTCCTTCTATGGCCGCCGCCGCGCAGGCGGATCCTCCGGACGATCCTCCGCAGGACCTTTCCAGGTCGTAGGGGTTGCGGGGGATCTCGTACGCCGAGTTCGTCGAGAACGTCCCGAATCCGAACTCGTCCATGTTGGTCTTCCCGATGAGCTTGCCGCCCGCCTCGCGCATCCTTGCGATGGCGGTGGCATCGAATATCGGCCGGTATCCGGCGAGTATCCTGGATCCGGCGCAGGTCTCCATATCCGCGGAGCAGAGGTTGTCCTTCGCCGAGAACAGGAACTCCGCATCCCCCGGTTCCGTGTCGGTCGTCATGGCATGGAACATACCGTATCTGCCGTTGGTCTCCTTCAGGCCGGAGAGGACCGATTCCATGGTCATGAGAGCCTCGGCCCCCTGATGTACCTCTCGTAGGTGTTCATGCCCTCCAGGAGGCGGTCGGCATCGTAGGACATAGCAGGTTCGTCCTCGCGGACCACGTCTGCGACGCCGATCGGGTCTATGCCGCTGGTTCCGCTGCCGGGGGCCTCGTCGAGGAGTTCGAAGTATCCGAGGATGTCCGACAGGTCTCTGCTGTACCTGTCCAGCTCCTCTTCGGTTAACGTGATGTGCGCGGCGTGCGCGACCCTTTCCACAGTCTGCCTGTCCATTCGACCGACCTTCAACGCGCGTGGATAGTCGCGTGCGATTCATAACCGTTGCGCGATGATGCCGTACCGGGCCTGTACAGCACGATGCCGTACAGGGTGAACGCGTTCCTCTCGAAGACGAACGGTTCTCCGATCGATTCCAGCCATGCGCCCATGTCGATGCCGGCAGCGGACACCGACGGTATCAGTTCGCCGGGGTGCATGCAGGGGCCCGGATACGAGCATCTCTCGCATATGTCGCATGCGCCGTCGGCCATACCCATGCACGGGATCCCGGAGGACCTCATCGCCGAGATCAAGGCACGGATCGCTCCGCGAAGTTCCGCTTCCGCCGATGATACGGCATCCGCATCCGTCGCATCCGCCTCGAATCTCCTGGATACGATCAGCGTCGCACCGTACCTGCTTTCGAGGACATCCATCCCCTCCGTCCATCCCGGAGGGCACGCCCATGTGGTGCCGTAGGATCCGCAGAGATTCCTCCTGCACGCATCCAGGCATCTTATGGCGGCATCCGCGTCGTATGCGGGGCTCTCCGTCTCCGCGATGCGCCATCCTTCATTCCTCAGACGTTCGATGACAGCGTCCAGGTTCCCCATGCAGGCCTCTCCGCAGGGCAGGTTAAAACATTTCCCACGAGCCTTTATAACAGGAGGTCCCGTGTTGGGAATCATGGCAGAAGCCTCACCGGAGAAGAAGATCGCAAATGCGATGAAGGCCATGGATGAAGGCGATTTCAAGAAGGCCTACACCGCTTTCAAGAAGCTCGCGGTCGAGATGCCGGAGAACCCGGACGTCTGGTACTACAAGGCCGAATGCGGAAACTATGCCTCGGGCATGTTCGGCGCCAAGGTCGACGACAAGGACATCATGGATTCGTACAAGAAGGCCATGGAGCTAGATCCCAGCCGTGTCGACTACTACCAGTCCTACGGACAGTTCTGCATATCCGTCGGAAAGTACGACGAGGCCGAAGGAGCCTACAACGAGGCCGCGGAGATCGACGAGTCCATGTCGTCGTCCCTCTACTCGGAGTTCGCCATAGAGTTCTACAACCATGTGATGGCAAGCTACGGAGAGATCATGGAGGACCCCGCAGCGCGCGCCCCCTACGAGAAGAAGGCCCTGTCCTACATGCTCAAGGCCCTCGACATCGATCCAGCGGAAGCCAAGAGCCTTCTCTGACATCACGGATTTTCACACCGCAAACCTCTTTCCCTTTTTTCATATTATACAGATGTCTAATAAGAATCGATGCATATGCTCATCTGTCTCTATCGGATGTGTACAACGCTCAATTCGTCGTCGCTATTGTCGATTTATGCAACCAACCTGGAAAGATATTATATATCGCAGACGTTTGCGCAGAATCAATCAAATCAATTAGACAAATGGTGATTTGAATGAGTTCGAGAAAGACGTTGGTCGCATTGGCGGTTCTTGCGGTATTCGCCATCGCCGTTCTTGCGATCGTGCCTCAGGCGGCATCCGCCGATCATGCCGCAGGAGAAGATCCCGCGGATTACGGGAACATCGCGTGGGTCGGCATTTGCACGATCCTCGTTTTCATAATGACTCCCGGAGTCGCCCTGTTCTACGGAGGCATGCTCAGGAAGCAGAGCATGACATCCATCATCTCACAGACCCTGATCTGCATGGCAGTCATGGGCATCTCCTGGACGGCTGTAGGATACTCCCTCGCCTTCACAGACGGCAACTCCTTCATCGGAGGCCTCGACGCAGTGTTCTTCAACGGCGTGTCGGACACTACGATCTCCGAGGGATCCACGATCCCCGGCATGGAGTTCGCCCTTTTCCAGATGACCTTCGCATTCATCACCGCGGGAATCGTTCTCGGTGCCTGTGCCGAGAGGATAAGGTACACGGCCATCACCTGGTTCCTCGTCGTGTGGTCCATCCTCGTCTACGCCCCCATGGCGCACATGGTCTGGGGCGGCGGATTCCTCGCCAACCTTCCGTTCGATCTGGCCACCCTCGACTTCGCCGGTGGAACCGTCGTTCACATATGCGCAGGTACCACCGGTCTCGCTCTTGCATGCTACCTCGGCAAGAGGAGCCCCAACACGATCAAGAGGGCCCACAGCATCCCCATGGTCTTCATAGGATGCTTCCTCCTCTGGTTCGGATGGTTCGGATTCAACGGAGGATCCGGTCTTGCTGCGAACGGTCAGGCAGTGAGCGCGATGATGGTCTCCATGATCGCAGCCGTATGCGCCATGGCCGCATGGGCCGTCGTCCAGTACATCCATGTCGGCCGTGTCGGAGCTCTCGGGCTCGCTGCCGGATCCATCGCAGGTCTCGTCGCGATCACGCCCGGGGCAGGCTACGTGACTCCTGTCAGTGCGGCGATCATCGGACTCGTCGGAGGAGTCGTCTGCTACTTCGGAGTGATCTTCTTCCGCGAGAAGTCCGGAATCGACGACGCCCTCGATGTCATGGGAGTCCACGGGGTCGGAGGCATCTGGGGTGCCATAGCAACAGGCATATTCGCCCAGAACTACTGCGACGTCCCCGGACTGATCGAAGGCGAGTGGCACCTCTTCGTGGGGAACATCGTCGCCGTGCTGGTCACGATGGTGTTCTGCTTCGTCGTGTCCTACGCCATCATCTGGATCATAGGAAAGCTCATGAGGGTCCGCGCTACCGAGAACGAGGAGCTGATCGGACAGGATCTCGTCGAGCACGGCGAGTCCGCATACGTGATGTGAGGTGGAAAGCAATGAAGATGCTGATAGCGGTGATAAGGCCCGAGAGGCTGCAGTGCGTGAAGGATGCGCTCAAGGATGTGGGCATCATGGGGATGACCATAATCCATGTGACGGGCCACGGGGAGCAGATGGGTCTGGTATTCACGACCAGGGTCGGAGAGTTCATCGTGGACGAGATCGAGAAGATTCAACTGGAACTCGTTCTGGATGACGACAAGGTGCAGCTCGCTGTGGATACCATCCGTTCGAAGGCCGAGACCGGTCATCCCGGAGACGGAAGGATCTTCATCCTGCCGGTCGAGCAGTCGATCAGGATTCGTTCCGAGGCGCCAGCATCGGAGTAATCTCCGTCGATCGTTCTATTCCTCCAAACACAGGGGTCGATCGATGCGCTGAGCGCACCGTCGACCCTGCCCGGATGCACGGTTTTGCGTGCGTCCGGTTCTTTTTTCATCTGCTTACAAGTATGGTCGCTTCTATGTCTCAGGCGATCATCGGTTGAAGGCGGAGGATACCTAGTCTGCGTGGAAGCGATATATCACATTGTGGACACAGAGTCTGCAAGGAATCGAACTAGTCACGCTCGAGTACAATAATCATGAACCAGTTGGCATGAAAAACAGATGGTAGCGAGGGATCGATTTGAACGACCGGTCTCCGGGTTATGAGCCCGACGGGATATCCTGGCTACCCTACCTCGCTATGAACATCGCATCCAAGGGGTATTATATAATGATTATGCAGATGAACAATGAAGATGCACAATAATGGGCATTAATAATATAGAAATGCCCGGCGTCCCGAAGGAGCCGGGCTCAGGTTCAGAAGAACTTTTTCAGGAACAGGAGATCGTCGATCTTCCCTTTGACCTGGATCTTCTTCAGCACGTACGCCCTCATAGGTCTGAGAGTGCCGTCGATGAGACCCTGGAGGTTCTCCGGGGTCGTGACGAGTGTCACATCCGCATCATCGGCGAGGCCCGGCTCGAAGTAGCATATGTCAGAGTCTTTGAGCTTGAGTGTGTAGCTCTCGTCTCCGAGATCCAGGTTGAACGTCTTCTCCAAGTGGGCAATCTCTTTCTTGAGGTCGGGGTCCTTTTCCACTTTCCTGCGGAACCTGTCAATAACGCCTTGGATCTCCTGCTGCATGGTCATTAGAATCACCATTCATCCAGCCTTCTCACAGACCTGGCCGAGATGAGCTGCTTCACCGGTTCCCACGACCTCCTTGTGTGCGGAGGGGGACTGCCGTTCCTGCTCATCCAATCGGAGATGAAGTCCATCGTGTAGTGGTCGCTCGGATATCCGCTTCCGAAGTCTCCTATCTCCTTGTGGAGATCCTCGATCATCCGATCGCGGGTCACCTTGGCCACTATGGAGGCTGCCGATACCGCAGGGTACATATCGTCGGCTTTATGCTTTGCTATGATGGCCGGACCTTCGACGATGGATCCGAGTTCGGAGGCGAACCGTGCTTCGTTCACATCGGGACAGTCTGCATAGACCGTCGAAGAGGGGTTCTTGGATGCAGCCTCTGCGAACATGCGGAGCTCGATCTCGTTGAGAGACTCGGTTCTGCGACGGGAATCGATCTCATCGGCAGTTACTATGACGGTGCACCATGCGTTCGCGCTTTCCGTTATCCTATCGAACATGCGCTCCCTTGTGCGCGGCGTAAGCTTCTTGGAATCCCTCACGCCGATTTCGGATAGCACTCCGTCGTTCTCGATCCAAACAGCCCCCACGACCAGGGGCCCCATGACGGAACCGCGTCCCGCCTCGTCTATCCCGCAGTGCATGACCTACCCGTGTCCTTGTAGATTACAACGTCTTTAAGATTAATGCGTCGTTGGGGCACACCATGAGTCTGAAGTGCGATCTGCAGTACGGCACCGGGGATGCCAGATACAAGCTCTCCCGCGTGGGCGTCCGCAACGTGCACAAGCCCGTGATCGTGAAGAGGGAGGGTCTGGCCAACAGGTTGAACGGCACCCTGAACTGCTCCTTCGACATCTATGTCGATCTGCCTGCCGATCAGAAGGGGTCGCATATGTCGAGGAACGTAGACGTCATCAATGAGGTCGTTTCGGAGAGCCTGGAGAATCCGGTTCCCGGTCTGGAGATCCTGTCGGTCGATATCTGCCGCAGGCTTCTCGTGCATCACGAGTACGCCAAACATGCGGAGGTCCATATCACGGCGGAGTACTTCAAGCCGAACAAGACGCCTCTCGGCAGGGACACCTTCGAGACGTACACGCTCTATGCCGGAGGGGACATCGTGCGCGACGGCCCTCTGACCACGGAGATCGGAATAAGCGCAGTCGGCATGAGCGCATGCCCCTGTGCGCAGCAGACCATCACGGAGATGCTGGGATACAGCGGCGACATGCCTGTGATGACACACAATCAGAGGAACGTCTGCACGCTGAAGCTCACGCTTCCGGAGGGGGTTTATGTGGAGGCGGAGGAGCTCATCGATCTCGTGGAAGATTCCTTCTCGTCGCCGACCTTCGAGCTTCTCAAGAGGCCCGACGAAGGGCAGGTAGTCATAAACGCCCATCGCAATACGAAGTTCGTCGAGGATGTGGCCAGAGGCGTTCTTGAAAGGGTTGTGGCCCGTTATCCCGATCTTCCCGACGATGCGCTCGTGAACGTCGTCAGCGATTCCGAGGAATCCATCCACAAGCACGATGCCTACGCTGAAAGAACCGCCACGATGGGCGAGCTCAGACAGGAAAACATGTGAGTCCGGGGGCGGGACCCGATCCCGCCCGCCGGCATAGGTCACTCGAGGGGTTCTTCTCCCTTCGGGATCCGTTCCAGTTTCTTATCCATCACGGAGATGTCGCAGATGTAGACGTCCTCTGGGCAGTCCATGTCGTCGAGGCATCCTACCCAGTAGACGACGAGTCCCGGGCCGAACAGATCCGTATAGGGTATCAGTTGCTTTCTGGAGTTGAATTTGAATTCCGTGTTGTCACCGAATGAGGCCTTGCTCTCCACCCAGTGGATCTCATGGCCTTCGTACAGGACTGGGAAGTCGAGGAGGCAGTCCGGAGTCTTGGTGAACTCGGTGCCGCGCAGATCGTTCTCCGTGCGGTACGTCACGCCCTGTCCGTCCAGCCATTCATGGAGAAGCCCCTCGCCCCAGAGCCCCCTCTCTTTCTGTCTCGCATTGGCTTCAGGCGAATAGACGATGTCGTTCCTGATGGCCTCCCGGACCTCGGCAGCGGTCTCCGGGCTCTCCAGAAGATCCGGGTCGCGGACGTAGGACCAGAACTCCTTCCTTCCGGCGCCGTCCTCCATGAAGACGAACATGGCGACGAGAAGCGGCGGAAAATCGTACTTCCTCGAGAGGTCCATGAAGGACTTGCCTTTCTGCCACTCCTTCAGCATCTTCTTCGACGAGTTCTTCACTGCATAGAAGTTGCGTTTGACCTCGCGGGTCGTCTTCTGCGTGAAGAGGCTGTCCAGCATCCTGGGGTCGTAGCGATCCGAAAGGCGTTCGACGTCCGCAGGGGTGCGGAGTTCGCCGTAGAGCTTCCTGTATTCCTCGTAGCGCATCGGATCACTGGAGCTTGGAGCAGAGGTCCTCTGCGGCCGAAAGGACGACGTCCCTGACCATGTTGGTCGGAGGGCAGTAGGCGTTCTCCCCATAGGTCAGGAGGTCTTCGGCGGTGATCCCATCGACGGCAGCGGAAGTGAGCCAGTTGATGCGTCCCGTCGCCTCCTCTCCCGCAATCACCTGGGCGCCGATTATCTTGTGAGTTGTCCTGTCGGCCAGGATCTTCACGATGAGCTCTTTTCCGCCGGGGTAGTACCTTGCACGGGTTAATCCGGTCGCCCTTCCTTCGACGACATCGATTCCGTACCAGGACGCCAGTCCCTTCGAGAGGCCGGTTCCTGCGATTTCAAGATCTCCTATACGACTGACCCATGGGCTGGCGACGGGGCCGAATAGCTTCTTGGAGCCTCCTGCGGCGTTGTTTCCTGCCACGGCGCCCTGGCGAACCGCTGTGGAACCGAGCTGGCTCATAGTGGCGCCGGGCATGATTGCCGAAGAGCACTGGACGAGGTCTCCGGCGACGTAGACGTCGGGGACGAGTCTCCCTCTCTTATAGGCGTTCATCGTCGGCGAGGCTATCACGGCGTTGAGCTGCCCTATATCCAGGCCGAGGGCCTTGGGAATCTCCAGGTTGGCTCTGACGCCGGTCGCGAAGATGACCACTTCCGCAGGGTACTCCACGCCTCCGGCGATGACGGAAGATGCCTTTCCGTCGCCTTTGACTGCCTGCATCGGAGCCTTCATGACGAACCTGACTCCCTTCTCCTCGAGGTGGGCCTGGATCCTGTCGGCCATGTCCTTGTCCGCTATGCGGGGGATGACCTGGTCCATCATCTCGATGACGGTGACCTCCTTCCCCATGTCGCGGAGCGCGACGGCGAGCTCGAGTCCGATGACTCCGGCTCCGCCTATGACGACGTTCTTCGCATCGGCGAGGGCCTTCTGTATCGCCTTCCCGTCGCGCACGGTGCGGACGACGAACACGTTGCCGAGGTCCTTCCCTTCGATGGGCGGGACGAAGACGGTCCCTCCGGTAGCAACTACGAGGGAGTCGTAGTGGTAGCTAACTCCTCCGGCTACGGCGACGCGGGCCTCCGGATCGACGGATTCGACCTTGGTGCGGACGACGACCTTGATGTCGCGCTCCGCCTCGTAGTATGAGGGGTCGTGCATGACGATATCGTCCCATCCCGTCCTGCCTTCTATCCCCCAGGGGATGGCGCAGGGCGAGTATGCGATGTCGGTGTCCTCGGTGATTACTGTGATCTCGGCCTCGACCGATGCTTTCCGGGCTGCAGAGGCGGCGGACATGCCGGCGGCTCCTGATCCGATGATGAGAACCCTTCTGCCCATTATATCTGGGACGTGTGATGCGCGCGTACATAAAGACGTTTTCGAGCGCCGGATGCATGGCAGACTGCAGACATTATGGGATCTGGCACATGATCGATACCTTCGGATTCGCCACAAGCGGACGAACGCGGCATCGCGAAATTGAAATAAACAGGGCATCGATAGGCTCGGCCGATGAAAGGCAAGAGATCCCCTTCAGAGCTCGAGGCCATATGGAAGGAATCGGACATGTCCTCCGGTCGCAAGGTCGGGGCCCTGGTGATCATCATGCGCACCAACGGGTGCTGCTGGGTCAGGAACGGGGGATGCACCATGTGCGGATACAGGGAGGCCTCTTTGGGAGGCGTCACGGAGGAGGACCTCCTCAGGCAGCTCGATCAAGCACTGTCACGCTACAAGGGAGAGCCGTTCGTCAAGATCTACACGTCCGGCAGCTTCCTGG
>DATC01000144.1:2176-2537 GCA_002504495.1 Methanomassiliicoccaceae archaeon UBA537 | reverse complement strand
CCAACGGAGCAGGCAAATCCACCTTCATCAAGATCCTCCTGGGGGAGGAGAAGGCGGACACCGGCGAGATAACAGTCAGGACCGACCGCATCGGCTACATGAAGCAGTTCGCCGACATCCCCGACGACGCCACCGTCAAGGAGGTCCTGGAAGGCTCGTTCTCGTACGCCGAGAACATAAAACGCAGGATGGAGGAGATCGACCGCGCATACGCTTCGGGAGGCGACATCGATTGGAACGCCCTCGCAGAGGAGAGCGCGGATCTCCAGGGGAAGCTGGACAGGTTCGATTCGGAGGTCGGGGACAGGCTGCTGGATGTTCTCGAACAGGTGGGTTTCCCGTCCGATTCCCTCGACAGGAA
>DATC01000144.1:1942-2133 GCA_002504495.1 Methanomassiliicoccaceae archaeon UBA537 | reverse complement strand
GTCCGGAGGAGAGAAGTCCAAGATCGTCATCGCCCGTGTGACCGTCCAGGCATCCGATTGCGACGTGCTGTTCATGGACGAACCCACCTCGCACCTCGACATAGACACGGTCGAATGGATGGAGAGGCTCATCCTGTCCTTCAGATGCGCCGTGGTCATCGTGAGCCACGACAGATACTTCATGGACCGAC
>DATC01000144.1:1438-1915 GCA_002504495.1 Methanomassiliicoccaceae archaeon UBA537 | reverse complement strand
ACCGCATAGCGCAGCGCGTCCTGGAGATCGAGAACGGGAGGTCCACGGAGTACAGGGGGAACTACTCCCAATATGTGGAGAAGAAGAACGCCGCCATCGAACGCAAGATGAAGGAGTACGAGAGGTACGCGGACGCCAAGAAGAAGCAGAACGATCTGATCGAGGCGATGTCCCATGATGCCCGTCGCTACATGGCCGCATACAAGACCAGGAAGCTCCTCGCATCCAAGATGGAGGAGAAGGAGCGTCCCGAGGATCAGAAGAGCATCAACATGAAGATCTCCGCGGCCCAGAAATCCGGGAAGAACATGGTGATCGCGGAGAACGTCTCGATCGACAGAGGGGACAGGACCGTACTCTCCGGCGTCGACCTCGATATCCAGAAAGGGGACAAGATTGGGGTATTCGGACCCAACGGGGCCGGAAAATCGTCCCTGATGGGGGCGCTTCTCGGAAAGATCCCCGTCTCCGGAGAAC
>DATC01000144.1:0-1389 GCA_002504495.1 Methanomassiliicoccaceae archaeon UBA537 | reverse complement strand
AGCCAAGATCGGATACTACTCCCAGCAGCACGAGGGGCTGGATCTGGCGATATCCGCGGAGGCCCAGATGCTCCGCGTGCTCGGACCCGACAGGAAGGCCGAGGCGAGGAACAGGCTCGCGCAGTTCCTGATAACCGGCGAGAACGCCACGAAGCAGATGTCGTCGCTCTCCGGAGGCCAGAGGGCCAAGGTCGCCCTGTGCATGATGATGTGCTCCGAGACCAACATGCTGATCCTCGACGAGCCGACCAACTACGTGGACATCGACTCCAAGCACATGATGGAGAAGGCCCTCTCCGAATACGACGGGACCGTCATCACCGTGACGCACGACAGGTACTTCCTGGACAACGTCTGCAACAAGGTGATCGAGGTCTCCGGCGGAAAGGCCGTCTGCCACAACGGCAACTACACGGACCTCAAGGGAGAACCGGAGCCCGCCAAGGAGATCGAGAAGGGAACGATCTACCGCGTGGTGGAGCCGTTCACCAACTGGGCGACGAGAACCAAGTACGCGAAGGGCCAGAAGGTCTCGATAACGCCGTCCGAGCTTCCGGGGTTCCAGGATGCCTTGGACAAAGGGAAGCTCCGGAAATCGTGATCGTGGACCTCTCAGCAGATCGACAACGTCGGCGGCGCTGTCGATGACGGTCATCCCGGGATCGGCGGAGATCCAATCGTTCCTCGTGCAGGAGCCCGTGAGCACTCCGGCGAAGGCCGCGCCGGCATCGCGTGCCGACATCCAATCCGTAAGATTGTCTCCCACATAGAGGATCTCGCAGGGCTCCACGCCAAGCTCGGAGGCGAACTGCCTCATGGCGATCGGAGACGGTTTGGCATCGTCGTAGAACGAGTAGTCGCGGCCCATCACCACGTCGAACCTTCCGTACAACGGACCAAGCGCCCTTCTGGCGTATTCGCGGCATCCGCGGGTGAGTATACCGGTACGGAGGCCCGTCTTCTCTATCTCATCGAGAGCATCGACGACTCCTGGGAACGGAACGGCCTCTTCGACGTATTCGCATTCCACCTCGCAGGCGAGCTCGTCTATCTCCCTGTACACCTGCGGCCACTCGTCGGATCTTCCGTTCGCCTCCATCCAATCGCGGATCGGGGCCCTGAGACGCTTCGCCCTCCCTTGGAAGTCCACCTCGTCGAACGGGATGCCGTGGCGCTCCATCACGACACGGTCGACATCCGCGAGCTTTGCGTAGTCGACATGCGTCCTGAGGAACGTTCCGTCCATATCGAACCCGACCGCCTTGAACTGCCTCGACATGCATCCGCAATCGCAGGGAACGTATACAAATCTAGGCTCATCGAACTGCGGGAACAATGGAAGAACGGGGCTGGTCGTGGAGATGTTCACTATGAAAACTTGCATCAAGT
>DATC01000029.1:5415-10999 GCA_002504495.1 Methanomassiliicoccaceae archaeon UBA537 | reverse complement strand
ACGCCATTGGGAAACTGTTGGGTGAAGGACTCGGTTTTGCCTCCGATGATGGAGCTGACGCTGATGTCCGTCCATGTGAGGAAGACGCTGACGATGAGGAGTATCGCACCGAGCAGGCCGATGATCCCCACGATGTTGTTGTTGCCGCATTTCATGATATCACCATAGGATGGTCGTATCCGTACGTACAAGCGCGAGCTGTCTATATAACGATGGCATCTGTCCACGATCGGTAGAGCCTCGCCCCGTTCTCCACCTTCTTCTCCGGTGCTATCAGGACCACGCCCTTCTCCGAAGGCAGTCCGAGCGTCAGGCACTCGGACATGAAGTCCGCCACCTGCCTCGGAGGGAAGTTGACAACTGCCAGGACCTGCCTTCCGAGGAGCTCCTCCTTGGTGTGCAGATCGGTTATCTGGGCGGAGGACCTCTTCACTCCGATCTCCTCCCCGAAGTCGATGGTGAGCTTGTAGGCGGGCTTCCTGGCCTTGGGGAAGTCCTGCACGTCCACGATCGTTCCGGCCCTGATGTCCACCTTGAGGAAGTCGTCTATCGTCGCCATCGCTCGTCATCCTCCTGGTCGGGCTTCGGCCATACCTCGCGCACGACCTCCAGGTCTCCCGGGGGAACGATGCGGGACACCTCCTCCTCGGGGACGTCGAATCTCTTCGCGATATCGTTGGTCCTCCTTCCGGACTTCGGCTTGCCGGGTCTGACCACGATGTACTTCTCGCTGTCGGCGAAGCATTCCACGGGTCCGCACATGATCTTGCGCTCGCCTTCGTAGGATATCTCCCCTATGGCGAGCTCCATCGGGAGATGGTACTCGTAGTTCCTCTTCCCGCGGATGATGAACGCTCCTCTGGGGACGAACTCTCCGGGGTTGGGGGTCTTGCTCACCTGGTCGGGGTACACCCAGAACGCGCCTCCTTCGGACATGGCGGCGATCCAGGCCTTGGACTGGGCGAGGGCGAACTGGCAGGCCTGCCTGAGCTCCTCGGGAGACGCCTTGGCGCCCTCCTTCACAACCACCGATGGGGCGCCGTGGACGTCCGCATGTGCGTAGAGGTCCCCGTCCTTGAGATGCTTCTTGACGACGTTGTCGTTGCTGTGCGTGTCCCTTCCGGCCATGACGAGGCGTCCTCCGGAGGTGATGAACCACTTGTACCTCTCGAACCAGAACTGCTTGGTGGGCTGCGCCCTCTCGGCGGCGAGGGCCTTCTCGCGGTCTATCCCCTTCTGGAGCTTGGCGAGCTCGTCCCTGCTCTGCTGCAGGGCTTCATCGGCGCGCTTGGCCTTCTCTCCGATATCCTTCCCGCGCTGATACATGTCGGACGCGTTGGCATCCACGCCCTTGGTCCAGTCGAGCGTGACGCGCTGTCCCCCGAGGACCGCGGTGACGATGTGCTTGGACGGATCGATGGACTCGACGAACGGTATCTTCGCCGCGCCTTCCTTGAGCTTCTCCCACGTGATCCTCGTCGACTGCTCCAGGAGGACCTTCAGCAGCTCGTCCGCCTTCTGGTAGTCGGTGTACAGGGCCTCCGCCTTCAGACGGTTCTCGTCCTCCTGCGCCCTGTAGTCCAGAAGGGTCTCCTCCTGCTTGGCGATCCTCTTCTGGAGCTTCTCGACCGCGGGATCGACGTAGGCGTCCTCCTCGGCCTCCCTGTTCTCCTCCAGGAAGGCCTCGATCATCTCAGACATGGTGCCGAAGCGCTTCTCCTCGAGGTCGGAGCGCGACTGCAGCGACACGGGAGCGAAGTCCTCGATCCTGCCGTCCTTCAGGTACGCAGTGGGCTCGGGATTCCCGATGACCGTTCCGACGATGGATTCCAGCTCCCGGTACATCCCGGATACGGTGGCGTCGTCCACGGAGACTGCCGGCGCGGACTTGTCGATCCCGGCGCGCCTGCACAGCTCCTCGGCGTACTGGCCTCCGAGGTTGGCCGCGGTAGCCAACGTCCTGACCGCATCGGCATCGGAGGACCTGAACGCGGACAGGAAGTCCTGCTCGGTCGATGTAGTGGGGTCGAACCTCGACTTGGGCATGGCATAGGGCTCTCCGGGACGGGTCTTGCCGTCGCGGTAGGTCTTCTGTATAAGGCAGTTCAGGATGGTCCCGTCCTTCACGAGGAGGACGTTCCCTCCTCCGAACATCTCGAAGACCAGCTTGTAGTCACCGTCGGACTTGGAGAGGTCCATCTCCACGATCCTGTCGAATCCTATCTGCCTGACGCCGCCTATCCTGGCGTTGTCGATGTACTTCCTCAGGAACGATGCGAACGATGAGGGCATCGTGGGAGTCTCCGGCTTCCTGGAGGGGCAGAAGAGCCATTTCCTGTTCTCGAACAGGAGCTCCTTCTTCCCTTGTCCCGTCACGTTGAGCCTGAAAAGGACGCTTCCGGCGCCCCAGTGGTGGATCTTGTCCATGTGGGCCCCTTCGAGCGACGACAGCTCGGTGACCATCGCGCGCACGTCGAAGGCGCTCATCTCCTTCTTCATGGACGTTCAATCCGCGATGTCGATAATAGATGTTGCCCGCGCGTCGGGCGTCGTCGGGGGCCATGGGCCCCTTGGAGAGGTCGTAGCCCAGGAAGGTCATGCCTTCGGATTCCAGGATCTCGGACAGCCTGTCGATGATCCCGTCTATGTTGATCGCGGGGATGTGGAGGGTGGTGGAGAGGAGCAGCATGTAATGCTTCAGCGCATCCCTGTAGGGCAGCGTGTTCCCGTGGGCGTAGCATCCGATCATATCGCCCGTGGCGCCGGTCAGCGAGGCCATGATCATCTCGAACTTCACATCGTCCGTGTTCTTGAACCCGTAGTCGGACATGAACTCCTCGAACCATTTGCCTAGGATCCCGTTGCACATCTGCACGGCGTCCCACCTGCGATGGACCTCGTACATCAGGTCGGCGACGTTCCTCCATTTCGACGACGCGTACAGCTCCAGGGCCGCCGGGAAGGATGCCGCGAGGAGGACGTTGTTCTCGCGCTTGAGGAGCTCCGTGACGTTGCGTAGGATCTCCTCCGTGGCCTCCTTCACGATGCTGATGAGGATCTCGTCCTTGTTCCTGAAGCGGTTGTACAGGCTGCCGTTCAAGATCCCGGCCTGGTTGATGATGTCGCGGGTGGTGGTGTCCTCGTATCCCTTCTCGAGGAACAGCTCCAGAGACACCTCCGTGATCTGCCTGCGCGCGAGCTCGCGCTTCTCCTCCACGGAGGGCCTAGCCTTGACCATGCTGTCTTCATGACGGTTCCCGTATTTGATTCTTGACTGTTCTCAAAGTTTGATTCGAATCAAAAATGTTGGATGCAACTTTTTCGATATTTTATATAATAAATTTACAGCCAGACAATTGCATCCAGTCTTTTTCTCATCACTCGATTCTTCGTGCAAAAATTTGAGAATGTTCAAAATGCTTTAATATAGGCGGAATATGGGGCGGTTCAAGGTGAACACAAATGTTCGCAAAAATGGCAGATTTCATCCACAGCCACTCCAAGGCCATCGTCGTGGTCTGGCTTGCAGTGCTGATCTGCTCTCTTCCTCTGGGCATCCACGCCGGAGACGTGCTCGAATACGACATGACGAACATGTCCGGAGCCGACTCCGAGTCCACAACCGGCGCCCAGATCATGAGCGACTACTTCCTCAGCATAGGAATGGACGAGATCGCCGTCGCGCCCTATTCCTCCGAAGAAGAATTCAAAGCGCTCGTGAACGAGAGCGATCCAAGCGACGATAAGACCTTCCTCGGCAGATTCACGTCCATAATGGGCGAGAAGTTCGACAACATGGTCGTCCAGTACGGAGGGACCTATCAGAAGGATCCCGCATCCTCCGAAGGAATAGTCCTCATCGCCATCTCCAGCACGGACGGTTCCGATATAACCCACAAGACCGGGGAGATCAGGGACGCCGTCGCCGATGCGAAGGGCGGCATGGCATCCTATTCCGATGTCACCATCTATGTCACCGGATCCTCCGCCATCAACTACGATACCGAGGTCTCCTCGGGCGAGGACATCTCGAAGGTCGATCCGTTCAGCATCCTGCTGATCTTCGTCCTCCTCGGACTGTTCTTCTACGCCGTGGTCACGGCCCTCGTGCCTCCCATGGTCGTCGGAATGGCCTACGGAATCACCCTGACTCTCATCTACGCCATCGGCCAGTTCCTGGGGATCTTCTACATCACCCAGGTGCTGCTCCTCGTCGTCATGCTCGGTGCGGGCTGCGACTACGCGATCTTCATCATCACCAGATACAGGGACGAGCGCAAGAAGGGACAGAGCCATGAGGCCGCCCTCAAGGAGGCCGTCATGTGGGGCGGAGAGTCCGTCGCCACGTCGGGGATCTCCGTCATGATCGGATTCGCCGCGCTCGCGCTGTGCTCGTTCTCCCTTGTCCAGACCATGGGAATCATCCTGGCCCTCGGAATACTCGTCGCGCTCCTCGCGGCGCTCACGTTCATCCCCGCCCTCATCGACGTCATCGGCGACAAGGTGTTCTGGCCCAGCAGCATAGACTCCTACAAGGCGACCGACGAGAAGGTCGTCTCCGGCGGGAAGAAGGGCTTCCACGGGCACCTCGTCTCCTTCGGAAAGAGGTACTTCGGATGGCTCTCCCGCTTCACCCACAAGTACGCCAAGCCCGTCGCGGTCGTGTTCGTGCTCCTGTGCATCCCCACGACATACTACTACGCCAATGCCGAGGACTCCTCGGACATGATCAGCATCATGCCGGACTCGGAGGCCATCGACGGCCTGAACCTCATCATGAGCCAGGCCGACGGCGGAACCATCATGCCCAACTACCTGACCCTCGAGCTCCGGAACCAGATCGCCGACGTCGGCTCGTCGTTCTACACGCAGGTCGGAGAACAGAAGGTATCGGTGCCTATGGGCTATGTGCTGCCCAACAGCGACTATGCGGAGGCCGCCAAGGCCATGGCCGCCATGGCCGCGGGCATCACGCAGGATTATCCCGACATCGTCGGAAGCATCACGACCCTGAACTCCTGGGAGACCATCTACGAGCTCGGAATGAAGCAGGCGTCCGCCAAGGTCGCCGCCGGCATCGCTCAGCAGATGGGCATACCCGTCTCCAGCGTCACAGACGAGATGATCGATGCCGCGATCAGGCAGAGCATCGCCACCGCCGCCGGAATCCCCGTGTCCGCAGTGACCGACGCCATGGTCTCCGCTACGGTGTCCAAGCAGGTCAATGAAGGCATCTATCAGCAGCTGAAGGCCCAGAACCCCGTAGGGGCAGAGGTCGTCCTCACCGTCTTCACCCAGCTCACGAAGCTCTCCGGCACCGATGCCTGGACCTTCGAGCCCACGAAGGTTCTCGGAGTTACGGCCGACCAGATGCCGATCGCGCTGTCCAACGCCATGGACTACTACTTGAACGTCTACACGGGAATCCTGTCCACCGACGGCAAGTACGTGAACATGACCATCATCACGACCGAGAAGCCCATGTCCGACAACACCATGGTGTTCATCACCGATCTGAGGAGCGATCTCCGCGACGGCGACGACGCGTACATGAACGTGTACTCGGACGTCTTCGTCGATTCGT
>DATC01000029.1:5210-5390 GCA_002504495.1 Methanomassiliicoccaceae archaeon UBA537 | reverse complement strand
CCATGATGGAGGATATCGGCAACACCGTCGAGGAGCAGTTCAGCTTCATCAGGATCGTCGTCATCGTGCTCCTGATCCTCCTGCTGTTCGTGATACTCGGATGCTACGTCACTCCGATAAGGTCCCTGATCACCATCGTGATGTCCGTCGTCTGGACCGTCGCGCTGACCCATCTCGTGT
>DATC01000029.1:0-5192 GCA_002504495.1 Methanomassiliicoccaceae archaeon UBA537 | reverse complement strand
TCTCGTGTTCGATGTCGCGCTGGACACTCCGGTGCTCTTCCTGGTCCCGATCGTCCTCTTCGTCGTCCTTCTCGGACTCGGAATGGACTATGAGATCTTCCTCACCACCAAGATCCGCGAGAACAGGATCAAGGGAATGGACAACGACACGGCCATCGACGAGGCCGTCAAGCAGGCCGGCGGAGTCATCAGCCTGTGCGCCCTCCTCATGGGAGGAACGTTCCTGACCCTCCTCCTGGCCAACTCGTCCATGCTCCAGGAGTTCGGATTCGCTCTGGGAGTCGGAATCCTGATCGACGGCCTGTTCATGGTCGGATTCGTCAGCCCGTCCCTGATGCACATTCTCGGAGAGTGGAGCTGGAAGGGCCCTAGGTTCCTCCAGAGAGGCCACTCCACCGTTCCCGAGCCGAAGGACGAGCAGTGATCCAAACCGGGCAGGCTCTCCGAAGGGCCTGCCCCTCTTCCTCCGGGTTCCGTGCAGGACGGCGTCCGGAGGTTCTTCTATCCGATCATACCCGCAGACCGGTGTTCTCCCGAAGATTCATGCTGAAAACCAGTAGTGTGATGTGTTGATTTTCAGCATTCAATTGTTGATTTTTTCAACATTATATACTTTGAAAATCATTGCCGATCATGGACGAGCTGATACGCACCGAGTACCTGGAACGGTTGTACTCCTTTCGCGACCGTCCGGATCTGATAAAAGTGGTGACCGGCGTTCGCAGATCGGGGAAATCGGTCATCCTGTCGCAGTTCCGCAGGATGCTAGAATCCGAAGGTCGGGATGTGGTGTACATGGATATGGAGAAGCTGAGCTTCGCCATCACATCGGATCGCGAGATGCACCGCTACATCACGGAATCCATGCCGTCCGACGATTCATGTGTGCTCATAGATGAGGTCCAGTTCGTGAGAGGGTGGGAGAAGGTAGTCAACAACATCCGCGCCAACGGGGCCGATGTGTATGTCACAGGATCCAATGCCGGCGTGCTCTCATCGGAATTCACCACGATCATAGGCGGAAGGTATGTGGAGATCCACGTGCTGCCGTTGTCGTTCCGGGAGTTCCTGGACCGCTATCCTCCAAAAGGGGTCGTACGCACCGAGCAGAGGTTCGACCAGTATCTGAAGGAGGGGGGACTGCCCATAATCGATCTGGAATCGGACGATTTCGACAAGCGGCGCAGCATCATCGACGGCGTGTACGATTCCATCGTGGGTCGCGACATCGCTGTTCGCTCCGGGATGGACATCGGGACGATAAGGAGGCTCACCACGTACCTGTATTCGAACATAGGCAATGTCACCACCGGAGAATCGCTGAGGGACGGTTCCGGCATATCGGATCGTCGCACTCTGGAGAAGTATCTCGATGCCGTCGAAGACTCCTATGTGTTCTACAGAGTCGACACGTACGACCTGATAGGAAAGAAGATGATGAAGGTCAAGGCGAAGTACTACTCGGCCGATATCGGACTTAGAAACGCAGCATCAGCCCACAGGATGGACGATTCATCAGGGCTTCTGGAGAACATCGTATTCCTCGAGCTCAAGCGCAGAGGTTTCGATGTGGTGGTCGGAGCATACAGGGACTACGAGATCGATTTCACCGCGAGGAAGGATGGAAACGTGAAATTCTTCCAAGTGGTCTCGACATTAGGGGAAGCGTCCACGGTCAAACGGGAGGAGCGTCCTCTCAGACTTCTGAAGGATGTCGGAAGGAGGATCGTTCTGACTTTGGATCGCGATCTGCCCGATAATGCCGACGGAATAGAGTATATCAACCTTATCGACTGGCTGGAAGAGGCTTGCTGAAACCAAACATTTATGAATGATGGGAAGATACGCAGGAATACAACTGCCGCCGTGGCTAAGGGGTATAGCGACGCCTTGGTAAGGCGTAGGTCGTGGGTTCGATTCCCATCGGCGGCTCCATTCTGTTATCCTACATTCAGAGGTTTGGTTTCGTTTTTCGAAGCTATCGCTTTCCGGATATCGATGAGCGCCGAATAGAATGAGGAAGATGAGGCGACCCCGATCGGATCGCCCCGTGTTTCAGTCCATCTCGTAGATGACGAATCCGGACCAGACCTTGGGATAGAAGAATGTGGTCTTCTTGGGCATCCTCTTGCCCTTCATCGATAGGTTCCAGATGGTCTGGAGCTTCGGAGGATTGAGAACGATGGCCGCATCGTACTCTCCGCGGTCCATCTTGGCGAGGACGTCCGGCAGCTCGGCGTCGTACGAAACCTCCGCCTTCCCCTCGTCGGATTTGTACACCCCGTAGAGGATCTTCTGCTGCGCCGCATAGGTGTCCAGGGAGAGCATCTCGTTGGCCGCGTCGTCGCAGTCGGCCAGAAGGCACTTGCCGGATCTGAAGACGATGCCCATCTCGTGCTCCGGAAGCTTCGCGATCATCTCCTCGCGGGAGACCTCCTCGGTCCTGAGGGCCTTCTCGATTCCCTTGACGGCGTTCTTCTCGGAGATGTTCCCCGACTTGATCAGCCTGTGGGTCGGCCATATGACGAGCCCTTTATCGTCCGCCGGGACCAGGGTGGCGAGGACGTACTGCTTCTTCGGGTCGTCCGGATTCTCCAGAGCGTAGTTGAGGGCGGTCTCGTACCTGTGGTGGCCGTCGGCTATGAGCATCCTCTGGTCCTTCAGCTCCTCGGTTATGGTCTTGCAGATCTCGGGATCGGAGATTTTGCTGTACCTGTGCTCGACGCCGTCCGGGTCGACGTAGCGGTACACCAGCTGGGCATTGTTCCTGATCCTCCTGGACAGCTCCGGGGTGAGCCCGTCGAATATGCCGAATATGGATTCCAGATGGGCCTTCATGTCGCGAAGGAGGTTGAGGCGGTCGGCCTTGACCTTGGAGAACGTCTCCTCGTGAGGGATGACGTGCCCCTCCTCGTACTTCTCGGTCTTCAGGATGCCGACGATCCCGGTGCGGGTCCTAGGAGTCCCGTGGTCGTCGAAGTTCTGCTCGTAGATGTAGAACGAGGCGGGATCGCGCTTCATCTCGCCGTCGGCGATCCACTGCTCCAGCTCCTTCCTGGATCCATGGTATCTCTTGTCCGCATCGGGGCTCAGCGTGAGCCTGGTGATGTTGCAGGGCTTGGACTTCAGCATCTCGAGCTCCTCCGGTCCGATGACGTCGTAAGGAGGGGATATGCGGTCGGCTACATGCTCGCCGGCCTTGAGGTTGGGTCTCAGGCCCTCGAAGGGAAGGAATTCCACCATGATGGTTCACCTAGCTTCTCTCATGTTGCAACGGTATATGAGCGGTTCGGGACTCAGCATATCCTGGGCACGGGGTCCCCTGCGGGAGGCTCCAGTATCCTTCTTCCGCCTACCTCGGTCCTCAGAACGACCCTTTCGGGGCCGTCCACGGCGTGGCCGATGATGGCGGCGTTCCTGCCTTCGGGGGTGGCTCTTATGGCCTTGAGGACCTCATCGGCCATCTCGGGCACGACTCCCATGATGCACTTGCCTTCGTTCCCTATGCTCAGGGGGTCTATCCCCAGAAGCTCGCAGGCGTTGACGACGCCGTCCCTCAGAGGGATGGCGGAGTAGTCGATCTCCATTCCGACATGGGACTTGGAGCACCACTCGTTGAGCGTGTTGGCGATTCCTCCTCTGGTCGGATCCTTCATGGCGACTATGCCTCCGGCCTTCAGGCCTTCGGCTATCATCCTGTTCAGGGGGGCGACGTCGCTGACGACATCGCTCTCGAACCCGTATCCTTCGCGGAACGACAGTAGCGCGATGCCGTGGTCCCCCATGTACCCGGATGCTATGATGGCGTCTCCGGGTTTGACGTTGGAATCCGTGCACCAGCGGTGATCCACATGCCTGTACTCCTCCGCTTTGGCGAGATCGGAGTCCAGATAGACAGATCTCTTCCCTACGGCCGATGTGGACATGACCATCTGGTCCACCGCGCCGGATTCGACGACCTTCGTGTCGCCAGTGGCGATGGGGACGCCGGCGGATGCTGCGGTCTCCCCCATGGATGCCATCACGCGGTCCACCACATCGATATCGGTCCCCTCCTCTATGATGACGGAGCACGCGAGGGCCAACGGAGTGGCGCCCATGACTGAGATGTCGTTGACGGTGCCGGCGACGGAGATCTTTCCGATGTCTCCGCCCGGGAAGAAGAGGGGCTTCACGGTGTGCCCGTCGATGGTGAATACGATGTCGTCCACGACGGCGGAGTCGTCCATGGAATCGAGCGGAACCTCGCAGTCCATCGCAGGGAAGTGATTGGTGACGTGCTCGGTCAGGAATCTCTGCATGAGCTCCCCGCCGGCTCCATGGTTCATGATCACCTTAGGCATAGATGCGAATCCTGGACCCAGGATAAACCGTTTGCCGAAGAGGTCCGTGAATCCGAAGAAGACGGATGCACGGATTCACCCGAGACATATCCTCTCGTGCTTCACGAACGGTACCTTTCCCCAGAAGGAGATCGAATAGAGCAGGGTCGTGCCTTTCATGCCCATGTAGTACCTCTTCTCGTGGATCTGCGCCAGGCCGGCGGCGGCATCCTTCTCGAGATCCGCCTCTCTGTCGGATTTCTTGAGCTCGATGATTATAGGCACTATGCCGTTGCGGACCGGCTCCATCATGATGTCGATACGGCCGTTGCCCCATTCCTGCTCGGTGCGTATGCGATAGTACTGGGCTATGGCGTACAGCGCCGTCATCACGACGAGCTCGTAGCTGCTCTCGTCTTTCAGGTTGAAGTAGCTTCCCTGGCGAAGTATGCCCGATAGTATCCTCTCGATATCGTCGATCCTTCCGTCGATGACGGCGGAGCAGAACCTCTTGAATTCCGTGTCCATGGATGGGACCGTCATGAACTCTACCGTCTCCTCCATGCACGAGGCAACCTCCTTGTTCGGGAAGGATACATCGAACTCCTTTTCGGATGCCGGTATCGCCTTGAGATAACCTGCCATGGCCATGAGGGAGTACATCGACCTGTCGTCCATGGCATCCTCGTAGGTGAACGATGTGCGGAGGATCGTCCGGAACGACCCTCCGGAGAGAAGGCTGAGGATCTGTGTGAAATTTTCCGTATCTATGGTCCTGTACAGCCTCTCGAGGATGCTGTTGGTGCTGGTGTTGGACCAGTACGGCTTGGCCGTGAAGTCCGAATCGACATAGTTGAGGACGCTCCACGG
>DATC01000079.1:16700-19434 GCA_002504495.1 Methanomassiliicoccaceae archaeon UBA537 | reverse complement strand
GACCCGGGTTCGAATCCCGGCGGGCCCGCTCTTTTCTAATGATGATTCTTCGGATGTGCGCATCATCTTTTTCCGGTCGTTTCGATAGATGATAGTTGCAGATCCTTGCGCGGGATGCATCCATCGATACAGTTCCATCCAGTTCCTTTAATAGATATAACCCGTGCCAGCAACCATGAAGGGTCGCATAGCCCCAAGAGCCGAGATCAGGAACCTGCCCAAGACAGTTCACGGAGGGCAGGGTTGGAGGCTCAAGGGTGTGGAGGACTACAGCCACAACCTCAATCCCTTCGGGCCTCCGGACTGCCTTGCGGATGTCGTAGCAGGCGCGTTGGCGGAGGTCGGGCATTATCCGGACGATTCCTGTTCGGAGCTGAAGGAGGTCGTCTCGTCCGCATACGACGTCCCCGAGGACTGCATCGTGGTCGGCGCCGGGTCGTCCGATATAATCCGTTGCGTCCCCAACACGTTTTTCGAGAGGGGCGACAGAGTGGTCATACCGGCTCCGAGCTTCGCCGAGTACACCCAGCAGTGCAGGATCGTCGGCGCCGAGATCGATCCGTTCGAGCTCCGCGAGGACGAGGACTTCCGCATAGATGCGGACCGTCTGCTGGAACAGGCCGACGGCGCCAAGGCCGTCTATATCTGCAATCCCAACAATCCGACCGGCAGGATAGAGCCCAAGGACAAGCTGAGCAGGATCATCAGGGAATGCGAGGATATGGGCGTCCTGGTGTTCCTGGACGAGACTCTGCTGGAGCTCGTGCCCGGATACGTGGACAACTCGCTCTGCGGAGCGGTCGGGAGGTACAGCAACCTGATAGTCGCATCTTCGTTGACCAAATCGTATGCGATACCGGGCATCCGTCTGGGATTCGGAATGATGAACCCGGATCTGGCGGAGGACATGAACCGTGTCCGTATGACATGGAACGTCGGGACTCTGGAGCAGGCCGTGGGGATAGCTCTCCTCAGGGACTGCAGGGAGCACGTGGACCGTGCGGCGTCGATGATGGCTGTGGAGTCCGAGGTCATGAACTCGGCCCTCAAGGATGTCGGATTCCCCGCAGGAGACGTCTCCGACTCGTTCTTCTATTTCAATTCGGTCGAATCCCTGGGGATGGACGCATCCGAGTTCAAGAGCAGGATGATCAAGAAGGGGATATCGGTCAGGGACTGCTCGTCCTTCGGGCCTCGGTTCTCGTCATACATCCGCTACAGCGTCAAGGACAAGGAGCACAACTGCCGTTTCGTGGCGGCCGTGGACTCCGTCATAAACGGGTGACATCCTTGGGGATATTGTTCGACGCGGTCCTGATCGTCGTTCTGGCGCTTCTGATCGACCGCTTCATCGGAGAGGCTCCGAACCGGTACCATCCTCTGAGATGGATGGGAGACATCCTCGCGGCCATAGACCGCAGGGTAGCCGACAGGTCGTCCCGCAGGACCTCCGTCCTGGGTTTCCTCTCGTACCTCCTGGTGTTCTTCATATTCTGCGGAGCGGGGCTCTGCATAACATCGTTCATGAGGATCGGGCTGTCTGCGGTCGATCCGCTTCTGGGAGAGATCGCCTGGATCGTCGCCACGGCATGGCTGTTCAAGGTGACGTTCGCCGTCTTCTCGTTCAGGAAGCACTGCCGTCCGATCTGCGACTCCCTGGACTCCGGCGATCTGGAATCGGCCGATGCCCAGGTGCAGATGATAGTCAGCAGGGACACGAAGGGCATGGACGCGGGGCATGTGGCCTCGTCGTGCTGCGAGACCGTGTCGGAGAACCTGGTGGACAGCGTCTATTCCCCGATGCTCTATTTCGGATTCCTCGGCCTTCCCGGCGCGGTGATGTTCAGATGCTGCAATCTGATGGATGCCATGTGGGGCTATCTGAACGACCGCTACCGCAGGCTCGGCTTCTTCCCGGCGAAGTTCGACGATCTCCTGGGATTCCTGGGGTCGCGCATATCTCCGCTGTTCATAGCCTTGGCCGGAGCCCTCATGGGGTTGGACTGGAGGGCGTCGCTTCCTGCTGCCAGGAAGGAGCACGGCAAGACGCCCAGCCCGAACAGCGGCTGGTCCATGACGGCGACCGCCGCCGTCCTAGGCATAAGCATGGAGAAGAAAGGGGTCTATGTGATGGGCGAAGGACCTCTTCCCACCACGGACGATGTCCGCAGGTGCTGCAGGCTCATCGAGGTCGCATCGACGATCTTCATGCTGACCGTGTGCCTTCTTCTCTTCGCATTCATCGGCATCCACGTCCAGATCGGGCTGGAGGATGCTCTTTTCGGATTCTGGAGGTCTTTCTTCTGAGCTACATAGCAAAGCAGTACATCGCCGAGGTCGACGGCATGCCGGTCGGCGTGGCGGAGCTGACGGAGCAGATGGAGTCCTTGAGCTGCGCCGTTCTGAACGGAGGCGTCTCGAGGACCAGCGCCGTCTTCATAATGCAGGTTCCCAAGAACTACAGGTGCGACGAGCCCCTCGGCGATGCTATCCGCGTCAGGGACGCCCTGGGCCTCCCGGAGGATTCCCTCGGGATGATGACCGCCGCCGAGGTGGACTACGTGTTCAACTCCAGGAGCTGCGTGTTCAACGGGACCGAGGCTACCGCCGTCGCGACCGCGGGTCTGAGCAACCACGTGGTGGCCGGAGAGGAGCTGACCGACTATCCAGAGCGTGCGATGGTCTCCCTCCGCAGGGCGAGGGAGATGCGCGCAGGGACCATCAACGTGACCGC
>DATC01000079.1:0-16674 GCA_002504495.1 Methanomassiliicoccaceae archaeon UBA537 | reverse complement strand
CCGCCATATCGTCGATCCCGCTCACCATGGAGGGGAAGATCAATCTGATGATCCCTTTGGTGGAGGCAAAGTCCGTCGCAATGGCGGAGCACGGCTTCCGCGAGACCGGGACCACGTCCGATGCGATGGCGGTCCTGTCGCCGATCGGAGAGGACCGCGTCTCATGGACCGGCACCGGCTCCGACATTGGCATCGCGACCGCCAGGGCGGTCTCGGCCGCAGTAGGGCATGCGCTGGATGTCCGCAACGAGCATCCGATCCCGATGGGCGTCACGGAGATTCTGGCGAGGATGGGCATAGGGACGGACGATCTTCTCCGCATATCCGGATCAGATATCGGCATCGAGGAGATGGAGTCCCGTCTCGATGCGCTGACAGACAGGCCCGATGTATCTGCCGCGTTCGACGAGGCGTGGTTCATCGCCGACCGTGCCGATTCGCTCTCCGCCGACGGGAGACCGGAGCTCTCCGATATGATCGTACGCGGATTCGCGGCGATGACGGGGACGGAGCCTGTCTACGGAGGGGCCCTGATGGACAGGATGGTCGCTGTCCTCGCGACCGCCGCGGGAGGCCTCCGATGGCCGGATCCGCTCTGAAGGCCATGGTGTCGTTCTTCACCATATGGCCCACGGACATGACGCAGGAGGATATGGACGCCATGGACTCCCACTTCCATCTGGCGCCCGTCGTCGGCGCGATGATAGGATTCATCGTCCTCATCGAATTGGCGATCCTCTCATGGCTGCAGATGAAGGGGGTCTTCGGATCCTCCATGTTCTCTGCGGCGGCCGTCCTGGCCACCGTGTACGTCGGCAGCAGGTTCCTCCACTTCGACGGCCTGGCGGATTTCGGGGACGGCTCCATAGTGGCCGGATCCCAGGAGCGCCACGTCAAGGCGTTGAAGGACACGCTCATAGGAGCGGGAGGTCTGGGGGTCGCCCTGTGCGTCACTCTTCTCAACTTCTCCGTGTACACCATGGCCGGGATATTCCTGCTGATCCTCGCGCCGATTGTCGAGATAGCCGTGAAGAACGCCCAGGTGGCCACGGCCGCCTTCGGCGAGCCCAGCAACGGGATGGCCGGAAGGCAGGTCGCCCAGACCGATGTAGGCTCCCTCGTCAGAT
Source organism: Methanomassiliicoccaceae archaeon UBA537 (assembly GCA_002504495.1). Classification (GTDB taxonomy): domain Archaea; phylum Thermoplasmatota; class Thermoplasmata; order Methanomassiliicoccales; family Methanomethylophilaceae; genus Methanoprimaticola. The sequence goes on along the minus strand of DATC01000079.1, from coordinate 15,547 downwards.
CCTCCGTCATATCCCTGGTCCTGGGGATCGTCATATCCGTCATCGGGATCGCGGTCTTCAACCTGATATTCGGCGAGAACGTCCTGTACGCCGAGTTCTCGATCGCCGTTCTGGCTCCCGCCTTCGCTGTCGCCGCCTCTGTGGTCGTGGGATACCTCATGGCCCGCAGGTGCGACAGGGTGTTCGGATTCGTGAACGGAGATGTATTGGGCGCATCCCACGAGATATGCAGGTTCGCGGCCATGGCTCTCATCATACCCATCTGCATGTGGTGATCGCATGGAGGCACTGATCAACGCCGGAGGCAAGGGCACGAGGATGGGCCGCTGCGGTATAGAGAAGCCGATGCAGATCGTAGGAGGCATGCACACCATCGACCGCGTCGTGGATGCTCTGGCATCCGTTCCTGGAATCGACCGCGTCCTCGTCTCCGTGAGCTCCAACACCTTGGAGACCGAGAGGCATCTGAAGGAATGCGGGGTGGAGACGATACGCACGTCCGGCGAGAGCTTCATGGACGATCTGCATACGGCGTTCGCGACCATGCAGGGCGGATACGTCCTCACATGCCCTTCCGACCTGCCGCTCATAACATCGGCGGTGGTGAAGGGATTCATGGACTTCTTCGATCCGTCGACGATGGATTCCGCCATAGCCGTGATCGACAGGAAGACCGTCACGGACCTGGGGATAGTCCCGTCCTATACGAGGGAATGGAACGGTACGGAATGGGTCCTTTCGGGACTATGCATAATGGACCGTTCCCGTACGCTCGCAGGCGACTATCTGGACGAGGTCCTGTATCCTACGTCCTCCAGGGAGCTGGCGGTCAACGTCAACACCCCGGAGGAACTGGAGTTCGCCAGGGCCATGTGCTTCGATCGGCCGCGCAAGGCCCCGGCGCACGCATCGCGATCGGTCCGATGCGGGGGAATCGAAACCCATGATTCCCCTGTAGATCTCCTCGACCCTGTCGGAGAGGTCCTTGGCGGTTATCCTTCCCGCGGAGGCCGCGATGGCCCCGACGGAGGATCCTCCGCAGCCTGTTCCCTCCTTTATGAATCCCCATTCGTAGGCCTGGAGCCCTTCGTATGGGCTTCCGGAATAGTCCACGTTGACGTAGACCGACGGGACATCGGGGGATATGGCGTCGATGATCCTCCTCATGGAGGAGTTCGCATCGTCCATGAGCCATCTGGTCGTCCCCTGCATGAAGTTTCCGACGAGCTCCGGATGAAGGGCCACCACGCCGGACATGACGGCTCCCATCTGGGTTCCTCCTCCGACGATCACGGGTATGTTGGGGGCGGCACCGCACACTATTCCGATGTTCGCGGGCATCATGGGGTCGCCGACGCATTCGATGGCTCCGAGAGGATCGTCCTTCATGTCTCCGGGTTCGATCCCGGCGGCCTTAAGGGCCTCGGCGACGACCTTGGACTTCAGCTCCTTGGGGTTGTTGGGAGAGCTGCTGCTGACGAGGTTCTCCTTCACCACTCCCATGGCCTGCATGACCGCGAGCGCGGTGGTGGTTCCTCCGGCGCAGCTCTCGCTGATGACCAGGAAGTCGTTGCCTTTGGAGAGCATCCTTCCGAGCATGACTCCCTTCTCGAACTCCTTGCGGACGTTCTTCACCGCCTTCCCGGTGGTTATGAAGTCTCCGCACTCCCCGCCCATGTCGAAGTAGGGGACGTAGGGCTCTATGGAGCATCCTCCGTTGACTATGTAGCACGGCATCCCTGACAGCTGCAGGGCGGCCATGGTGAGGGTGGCGGGAGTAGGAATTCCTCCGGGGTTGATCGGGATGCCCTTCATGCAGGTGGTCTTCCCGTTGATCAGCAGCTCCGCGTCCGCGGGACCGGTGAACATGGTGAGCTCGGGGGTGTCCCCCGCATCCGAGATGCCCGGTATGGTGGACGTCCTCGTGTTGGCGACGGTGCAGGTGAAAACGCCTCTCCCGCCCCAGATCCTGGAAAGGATGTCCTTCGCGATCTTCTCGTTCCCGTACACGCTCAATGATGGTGGCAGTTCGAAATCCATTGTATCACCTGTGGCTGCAGATCCTCGGCACGAGGGTGGGAAGATCCAGGATCTCCCCGTCTTCTCCGCCGATGTCGAAGCTCGTCCATACGGGGACGTCCGTAAGGATGTGCTCTCCCGTGACGCACGATGTTCCGTGGTCGGCGAAATAGACTATGCGGTCCGCGTCGGAGAAGTATTTGGACATGAGACGGTCCGTCTCCTCCAGCACGGCCTTCTTCTTGAACGGATCCTTCTGGTGGCTGTACTCGTCCACCTCGTCCACGTGGAGGAAGACGTCGCCGTGCTTCAAGGCCTCGCGGGCTGCCGGGAACCTGTCCTCCAGACCGGTTATCAGCTCGATGTCGTAGCCGAGCGAGGCGCATATCCCCAGGGAGGCGGGGCTGTCGGAGAACGCGGTGAGATTGCGGATGCCTTCGAATCCGGGATACTGGCGCCCCATCCTGCCGCACCCCCAAGGATAGACGGTGATCCCGTCCATGTCCTCGGCCACAGCGTCGATGAGCTCGCCGAGGGGGCCGTCTATATCGATCCAGGGCGCATCCACAGGCGGAGCGGGGGTCGTGGGCACGGTGTCGGACTCCATCGTCAGGACCGATCTGCCCTCGACGAAGAACCTGATGTCGGGGTCGCGGCCGGAGAGGATGTCCAGATGGGACATGACGCGCTCCTGGAGCTCGTCCTCGAAGGCCTTGTTGTCGTAGCACCAGTGGACCATCCCGTCGCCGGTCCTCCGCACGGGGCTGAGGCGGTAGGCGACCCTCTTCGGATCCGATACGCGGAGGCCGAGGCCGAGGGCTTCGAGCGTCGCCCGACCGATCTCCGGGGGATGTCCCGTGAAGAACTCGTTCAGGAAGAGCTGCGTGTATCCGCGCCCCGTCGTCCTGCAGCGATGCCTCACCCTGGATTCCAGAAACGGCATCTCCGCCACGTCTATCGGCTTTTTTCCGTCAAGCTGGGGGCAGGGGTCGTCCTCCGCTCCGTCTAGCAGGACGAAGAGAATGTTGCTCATATGTTCCTCCTTGCGGCGATCGCGGCCTGTCCGACCGAGATGCCTCCGTCCCCGTTGGGGACGCGTCTGTGCATGAGAGGAACGCGACCGGACCTTATAACCGTGTCCTCGAATATCCTGGCCACCGCTCCGTTGTAGGAGACGCCGCCTGTCAGCCCGATGGGAGCGGACGGGTCCGCCTCGCAGGCCACGGCCACCAGCTCACCGATAACCCCGTTCACGATCGAGAACGCCACGTCCTCCGGCCTGTCCTTCGGATCGATCCTCGAGAACAGCTCTGCGGTCTGGACCGTTCCCCCGATGCTGCGGGTCTCGTATCCCTCTATGAGACGGCCTCTGTTCAGCAGAGGCTCCAGCTTCATGGCGGGCTCTCCGTCGTAGGTGCGGACGGAGCACGCCCCCAGCCTGTACGAGAGGGCGTCGAGCAGTCTCCCCATCGACGATGTGCGGACGCTGCGGTCCATGAGCTTCATCAGGACGGAAGCGTCCCTTTCGTCGAAGTCCGAGTTCTCCGTCCCGTTCATCGCGTCGATGGCGAACGCCAGCCGCCTGATGTCGCGGACCGCCTTCTCTCCGCCCAGGAGGGGGATGCCCTGCAGATGCCCGACTCTCCCGTACCTCGAGAAGTCCGCATCCAGGACCTCGCCGCCCCAGGCGGTCCCGTCGTCGCCGTGCCCGGTGCCGTCCAGCGCCAGTGCGATGCAATTGTCTTGCTCGTTATCGACGAGGAGGGATGCGGCATGGGCCCAGTGGTGCTGCACCTCGAGGATCTCCGCGCCCGTCTCCTCTGATAGGCGGGCCGCGAATCTCCTGTTGGAGTAGCCCGGGTGGATGTCTGTGACGATGAGGTCCGGCTCGCATCCGAGGAAGGTCATCTGAGTCCTGACGGCCTCCTCCAGGTATTCCGGTACTCCTATCTTCTCTCCGTTGCCGATGTACTGCGTGGGCCATATCGAGCCTCCTGCGAGCACGGAGCCTGTGAGGTTCTCCTGGGCCCCGAGGGCGATCGCCTCGATGTCGGAACCGATCTCCAGGCTGTACGGGACGGATCCCCTGGACCTGCGGATGTACTGCGTCCTGTCCCCGAGCATCCTCAGGACGGTGTCGTCGGCCCTGTTCACGATCTCCTGGTCGTGGAGCAGCCACGCATCGGCGTCCAGGCTCCTGGCGGCTGCGTCGGAGACGGCCATCGGCTCCCCGGGGGGATTGGCCGAGGTCATGACGAGGGCGTCGTGCTTCAGACGGGAGAAGAGGATGTGATGCATCCCCGCGTACGGAAGGAACAGGCCTATGTTGTCCAGGCCGGGGGACGCGGCCTTCGTCTCGACGGAGGGGATCTTCCTGCACAGGACTATCGGACGTCCGGGGGAGAGGAGCATCCTTTCCTCCTCGGGGGTCGGAGACGCGAGCCTTCTGGCTACGTCCATGTCGCGAACCATGATTGCGAAAGGCTTCTGTTCCCTGCGGTACCATGTCCTGAGGTCGTCTATGCGGTCCAATGTGCAGCATATGTGGGTTCCGCCCCATCCCTTGACAACCGCTCTGGCGCCGGAGTCCAGCATCTCCGCCAATCTGCCGATAGGGTCGTCCTTGAACGTTCCTTCGAGCGTCTCCAGACGGTAGGTGGGTCCGCATTCCGGGCAGGCTATGGTCTGGTGGTGGAACCTGCGGTCCGCAGGATCCGAGAACTCCCTTCCGCATGCGGGACACATGGGGAAGCGGTCCATGGACGTCCTATCGCGGTCGTAGGGGATCCCTTTGAGAAGGGTGAAGCGGGGCCCGCAGTCCGTGCACGTGGTGAACGGATACATGCTCCTCCGGCCGGTGCCTAGCATCTCCCCCAGGCATCTGTCGCAGACGGCGCTGTCGGCAGGGATGGACGCCCCTGTTCCGGAGCCGTCGGAAGGGGCTATGGAGAATCCGGACGGCCCGTCGTAAGGGACGTCCTCTCTGCGGACCGAATCTATCCTGGCCAGCGGCGGAAGGGTCTCCATGAGCCTATCGAGGAGGGCGTCCCCGCGGTCGGTGTCGATCAGGACCTCGGATCCCTTGTTGCGAACGGTGCCGGAGGCTCCGACCTCGGTCGCGGCACGGTAGACGGAGGGTCTGAATCCGACTCCCTGTACTGTCCCCTCGATGACGATCCTCATGAGGGGGGATATGCCGGCCACGGTTAAACAACAGACGGCTCCGGATGCCCTTTGCTTCTCGTGAGCTGCATCCGATATATCGTCATTGGTTGAATTTTGTTAAATTGTTTTTATATTATTATAATAATTAAATATAATGTAAATTTTACTTTACACAATGGCTAACGAACAATGGGTGATCGAACCCAGAGAGCACTACCTCGATATGCTACGGAGGTCGAAGGACATGCCGTTCATCAAGGTGGTGACCGGGATAAGGAGATCTGGGAAGTCCACGCTCATGGACGTATTCAGGAAGGAGCTCATGGAATCCGGTGTTTCCGAGGAGGATATCGTCTATCTCAATTTCGAGCTGGACGATCCGAGTCTCCCTCGGAGTCACAGGGATCTGACCGATTATGTAGTATCTCGGATCCGCACGGAACCGGGGACGTACATCTTTCTGGACGAGATCCAGAACGTGGAAGGCTGGGAGATATCCGTCGGATCGTTCTTCTCGTCCGGTGCCGATGTGTACATAACTGGATCCAATTCCCAGACCCTCTCCTCCGAACTCGCGAGCCGGCTATCCGGAAGGAGCCTGGAGATCCATGTCATGCCGTTGACCTTCAGGGAGTATGTTTCGTTCAGGAGGGGAAGCGGACTTCCGACGGACCGTCTCTTCCGCGATTTCGTCGCACAGGGTTCGCTTCCTGCCGTAGCCAAGCTTCAGGACACGTCTGCTAAGGTGCTGATACCCCAGATCCTTCAGGGAATGTACAGCACCGTCTACGTGAAGGACATCGAGCAGAGGCACAGCATATCGGGTTCGATGAGGATGGCCAATCTGGTACGGTACGTGATGAGGAACATAGGGGACAGGACATCATCCCGGAAGGCGTCGGACTACCTCGCATCCAAAGGCGTGAAGATCAGCCACGTCACCATCGAGGACTATCTGGGATACATGGACGAGGCGTTCCTCGTCATCAGGGCCAGGAGGGTCGATTCCAAGACGAAGGTGTACCTCAGCACTTCGGACAAGTTCTATGTCACCGATCTCGGGATCAGGAACCAGGTGGTGCCGTTCAGGCAGGAGGATATGGACGGACTTCTGGAGAACATCGTGTTCAACGAGCTCCGGTTCAGGTATTCGGAGGTCGCTGTATGCGACGTGAACGGTACGGAGATTGATTTCGTAGCCGATCCGCGGGGTACTCCGTCGTACTATCAGGTATGCATGAGCATTTCGGATCCGAATACATTGGAGAGGGAGCTACGTCCGTTGAAGGCGTTGAAGGACGAGTATCCGAAATGCATCATCACCTACGACAGGTACATGTTCGACGATATCGACGGGATAAGAGTGGTGCAGATCGTCGATTGGTTGATGGAATCCCGGATCCGATGGGCGGGCGATCGCGCTCGTAAGATCTGAAGAATCGAGGGGGCGGACATCCGGTATCAGACGTTCCGCCCCGGAACGGTTTGGCTCCCGTCCGTCAGGGACGGGAGGATGATATCAGGCGCAGAACTTCTTCCTGTAGCCTTCCTTGGCCTGGACGACCATCTTCTCGGCCTCGGCCTTGTCGACGGTTCCGTTGATCTCGGTCTTCTTGTTCTCGAGGGCCTTGTAGACGCTGAAGAAGTGGCACATCTCGTCGACGAGATGCTTGGGGATGTCGCTGAGTGATCTGACGTCCTTGTAGTCGGGGTCGCCTTCCGCCACGGCGATGATCTTCTCGTCGTTGTCTCCGCCGTCGACCATCAGGATGGCTCCGATCGGCCTGCACTGGACGAGGGTCATGGGGGCGATGGTCTCGCTGCAGAGGACCAGGGCGTCGAGGGGGTCGCCGTCGTCGGCGTAGGTCCTCGGGATGAATCCGTAGCTGGCGGGGTACTGGGTGGAGGTGGACAGGATCCTGTCGAGCCTCAGCATGCCGGTCTCCTTGTCGAGCTCGTACTTCGTCTTGCTGCCCTTGGGGATCTCGATGACCACGGTGAAGCTCTCGGGTTCGATGAGCGCCGGGTCGATGTCGTGGAAGATGTTGGTCATCTCTATTCCTCTGGATACCCGAACGTGAGGACGGTATTATATCTTCGGAGGTTCGCGCCGAGGCCCTGTTCAAATAGGTCACTGCCGATTGGGGGACCATGGACGTCAAGACCAATCCCATGAGGCATCTGGACAAGCTCGGGATCCCTTACAAGGTCCACCACTACGGAGACGAGCCTCTCTCCGGAGCCGAGGTGGCGGAGGCCATGGGCGAGGATCCCAGGGAGGCGTTCAAGACGCTGGTCACGGAGTCCAAGGACCACAGCTACTACGTGTTCGTCGTCCCGGTGACCGGCGATCTGGACCTGAAGAAGGCCGCCGCCAGCGTGGACGAGAAGTCCGTCCAGATGATCAGATCGGCGGATCTGCTCAAGATCGCGGGATATGTTCACGGAGGATGCTCTCCGCTCTGTCTCAAGAGGCCCATGAAGGTCACGTTCGACGCCACCGCCGAAGGCCTCGAGAGGATCTACTTCAGCGCCGGGAAGATAGGATACCAGATCGAGATGGCGGTCTCGGACCTCCCGAAGGCGTTGAAGTTTCAGTTCGCCGACATAGCGAAGCCGTTGCGATCGGGCCGTCGCATCCTTCGGAGAGCCGCTTTCCGTGTCGCATGTCATGTAGCGGTACAACGGGTCGGGAGCAGGCTCGTCGAGCCTCAGCAGCATCTTGACGACGCTCTTCCCGCCTATCGTCTCCTCTCTCCATTCGCCTTTCACGGGATTCACGGTACCCATGTAGTAGAACTCCGTCCCCTCGGAGTCGCTCTTCTTCAGGAACAGCGGGAGCACGACCCTTCCTTCGATGATCGAACGAACGTCGTCGCTGTCCAGAGTGCGAGAGGATTTGCTCATCCACCAGAAGAGACCGCTGTTCTCGAAGCCCTCTTCGTATCTCGTGCTCTCGCTGATAGAATCGCTTTTTTCGTATGTGACGAAGAGTGGGCATACGCCACCGCTGATCATGTATCCGTACATGGTGGATGAGTAGTCTTTTTTCCAGTTCAGGATCCTGCATGCGTCTCCTCTCGAGTATTTGGCGTATTTCACGAATCCAAGGTCGTCCGTATCGGCGTACCTCTCTGCGTTGATTCTCAGACCGCAGTCCACAACATCTTCGATGAGCCGCTCCGCTCCGGGTACTGAAATGAGGTTCTCTAATGTTGATCCTCTCCTGATAGTGTCGCCATCTCTTTCTACAAGACTCTTGGAGCGAGGGCCTAAGTGGTAGAACGATCCGCTCAGCACGGCCGCCGCCGTTTCCATGGACTCCCTGTCGAAGTCCTCGAAGCGATCGAGAGACACCTCTCCGCTCTTCAGGAGCTCGCGGATGATCGCCAGCTCCTCAGGGAACTTCCCGTCGACGAAGCTCGATACCATCGTCAGCATCCTGTCTTCTTCGGCATCGAGGTCGAGGTGGTCTTCTCTGATCGCGGCCCTGAAGCGGTTCAGGTTGGTGCCCTTGCCGTATCTGACGAGCACGGAGGGATCCAGTGATCCTCCGTCGAGGAGGTCCGTGAGCGTCGGAAGACGACCGAGACGCACCTTCATCGACAGGTATTCGGACTTCAGACGGCTGAGAGTAGACAGGTTCACCCTGTTCAGGTTCTCGAGTATCCTCTCCTTCGCAATCCTCTCGAATCCAACGGTGGATGTTCCCGGGAGGCATTCGTTGATCATGAACTCGCGGACGGCGTCCTTGTCGTGGCTCCTGTCTCCGGACAGTGCCACGGGGATGAGGAAGTTGTTCGTGTAGTTCCCGATGAAGTCGAGGACGATCAGCGCCTTGCCGGCGTCGGAGGTCCTGCGGAGGCCGCGGCCCAGCTGCTGGATGAATATCGTCGCCGACTCGGTGGGCCTGAGCATTATGACCTGATTGACCTCGGGGATGTCCACTCCTTCGTTGAAGATGTCCCTCACGAGTATGTAGTCCAGGCAATCACCGTCGTCAGATCTCAGCCTGCGGATCATCTCGTCCCTTCTGGCGATGCCGTCGTCCTTGCTCAGAGCGACCGTGCGGCACCCGAGGGCGTTCATCTTCTCGGACAGGGTCCGGGCGACATCGTTCCTGCTGCAGAAGATCAGACCTTTCGTGCGGCCGCTCGGAGGCCTGTAGAACATCGACTTCTCGATGATCCCGCGGACCCTTTCATCGCTCGTGAGGCAGTTGAAATCGGAGTCGTCGTCTATCGGCTTCCCGTCCACGGAGATGTCCGTTATCCCGTAGTAGTGGAACGGGCAGAGGATGCCCATCTCAAGGGCCTTGTTGAGGCGGATCTCGTAGGCCACGTTGTAGTCGAACATCCTGAACACGTCTCCGTCGTCCATCCTCTCGGGGGTGGCGGTCATCCCCAGCAGGAACCCGGGGGTGAAGTGGCCGATGATCCTGCTGTAGGTCGAGGCTGTGGAATGGTGGGCCTCGTCGCAGACTATGTAGTCGAAGCGGTCCCTTGCGAAGGAGTCGAGGTTCCTGACCATGGTCTGTATGGTCGAGAACAGCGCTGAGCACTCGGTTTCCTTGCTGCTTCCGGTGAACAGTCCGTAAGTGTATCTGTCGCCCAGGACCGCGCGGTAGCTCTCCAGGGCCTTCTTCAGGATCGTCTCGTTGTGGACCAGGAACAGCATCCTGCGAGGCGCGAAGCGCTTGACGTCGAAAGCCGAAAGATAGGTCTTGCCGGTGCCTGTCGCCGAGATGAGGAGCGCGCGCCGTTTCCCCTCGGAACGGATGTCGTCGAGGGCCCTCAGGGCCTCGGTCTGCATCTCGTTGGGGGCTGGAGCGGACGGTTCGATGATAGTAGGCATCTCCGGTGATCTCCGCGCCCACGACTCCCTGTAACGGGCGATCCATTCCCCGGTCAGAGGGACGGCGGAGGACCACATCCTCTCGAATTCGTCCTCGAGTTCCGTGAAGAACCTCTCGTTCGGCACGGTATCCACCTTGACGTTCCATTCGAGGTTGACGCAGAGAGCGCCGGCGGTGAGATTGGAGCTTCCGATGAACGCAGATGCGCGGTCTCCGTGATGGAACATGTAGCCCTTCGTATGGAAGCGCTCCTCGCATACGCGGACCTCGATCCCGGTCTTCTCCAGAAGCCATTCCAATGCGTCCGGCTCGTTGAATCCGAGGTAGTCTGTAGTGAGTATCCTGCCTCTCGCACCTCTCTTCTCGAGATCGTCGAACGCGCTGTAGAGGGTCGACAGCCCGTCCATCGTTATGAACGCGACAGAGAACTCGAATCCGTCGCAGGCCATGATCTCGTTGGAGAGATCCGTATGGACGCGTATGCCGCGGGACGGATCGTTGAACAGAAGCCTAGGCTCTTCGTTTTTCATTTCAGACCTCGTCGGAGCCGGAATCGAGATGGTCCGGTTTAATCGAGGATCGTCCGGAGCAGCTTTAACGATGTCGATCGGAACCGCATCGACGTGTATCCTTTCTTATAGAGAACAGGGCGATGCCATTCCGATGTCTCAAATCTCTGTTCTGAACAGCAACTGCAACTGCCCGAAGACCGACTGCCCCCGCCACGGAAACTGCATGGAATGCGTCGAGTTCCACAAGGCCAACAGCAAGAAGATCCCGTTCTGCCTCAGATTCATGGTCGAAGGGCAGCGATCGTTCGTTTCCTGAAGGATACTAGGTCACGTCGGTGTTCCTTGATTTCGTTTTAGTTTCTTCCAGATACTAATATTACAAACAGATGCAGGTATCTTGTAGAAATCTAGTCTACGGGTGAAATCAATGGAATACGGAAAGATGAACACGATAGCATGCGGAGACGGGATGGAGATATGCGTGTACGACACGGGAGACGCCATCTCCGACCAGGTGATCTTCGCGGTCAAGAACGGAAAGGCGGTGTCGCTGGAGCTCCCCTGCTTCAAGGAGTCCATAGAGGCCGCGACGGCCTGGCTCTCGGAGAACGGGATCGAGCTCGTCGCGAAGCTCGTGTCGTATCACGGCGCGGGAGCCTCGTTCCGTCCGGACGTCGAGACCCTCATGACGGATTCCGCCGTCGTCTACAACTCCGAAGGTCAGGGGAAGAGCCTCGTCGACGGCTTCGCGAAGGCCTTCGGCGAGGACTTCGACTCCAGCATGCCCGCGGCCTCCCGCGTCATCGGCCCCGGAAGCATAGAGGTCGCCGGGATGGAGTTCGTCATCGTTCCCAACGGCGAGGCGTACGAGGTCGAGATCCCGGCGGCCAAGGCCGTGTACATCCACATGCTCGGACACGACTGTCATTCCATAGTCGCAGGACCGGCTCATGCGGACGCGATCATAGCGAATCTCCAGGGATACCTGGACCGCGGATTCGAGCTGTTCCTCTCCTCCCACTATGTTCCCGAGAACAGGAAGGACGTGGAGACGAAGATCGCGTACATCAGGAGCCTCAAGGAGATCGCCGCCCGCACCTCATCGTCGGACGAGTTCAAGGACGAGGTGAAGAAGGCGTATCCGGGCTATTCCGGGGAGAACTACCTCGATATGACCGCCGGGCTCTTCTTCCAGCGAGGGCGTTAAACGAAATAGGGGGAGCCCTCTCCCCCTTCTAGGAGGAATCGTATGGCTGAGCTGCCCGCATGTCCGGTGGAGGTCACGCTTTCCGTGATCGGCAACAAATGGAAGGTGCTCATCATCAGGGATCTGATGGGCGGCACGAGGAGGTTCGGGGAGCTGAGGAAATCGATCGGAGGCATCTCGCAGAAGGTCCTCACGTCGAACCTCAGGGACATGGAGGCGGAAGGCCTTCTGACCCGTCGCTCGTACAACGAGATCCCCCCGCGCGTGGAGTACACCCTCACGGAGCTCGGAAGGTCTCTGGACCCCGTTCTGGCATCCATGGTGGAATGGGGGGAGTCCTATCGCGCCTATGTCAAATCGCGTTCGCAGAATGGCGAGCCATCTTCCGCAGGCGGCGCCGGCGACGCAGAGCAGCGAGTTGATGGCGATATTGAAGCCCGCGAGGCCGTAGGATCCGTCCGCGAGAAGGTTGACGGTGTCGATGGAGAACGTCGACATGGTCGTGAAGGCTCCGAAGAATCCTGTGAACACCAGCATCTTCAGCGCGCCGTCCGCATGGATGCCCCAGGCGAACATCATGTAGGATGCGATGCAGCATCCGACGATGTTGACGATGAACGTGGCCAGCGGGAACGTCGAATCGACCGCCTGATACACGCCGTATCTGCTGAGCGCCCCCATGGCGCCGCCTATGGCGACGGCGGCGAAGGGGACGAGCGATTCCAGACCCATGCGCATGCCATCCGCAGTCCCGTATAAACGTCTCGCCGTGCATCATGTTCTATAACCCCGTCGCGCATCCCTCGGTCCATGTATCTGACCAGGGAGGAGCAGGCGATCCTCGACGGAGAAGAGGGGGAGAGCAGGCAAAAGGCCATGGAGCTTCTGACGGCCCTCGGCAAGATCTACGGAGCGGAGGACCTGATAGACATCACCTCCGCGCATCTTTCCGGAGCATCCTACAAGACGATCGGAGACGGGGGGCTGAAGTACCTCGAGGACATGGCCGCCGGAGGCGCCAGGGTGAGCGTCCCGGCCACGCTCAATCCGGTCGGAATGGACAGGGACAGGTGGAGGGAGATGCACATCACCCCGGAGTTCGCCGAGAAGCAGCTCAGGATCATCGACCTCTACGGCGAGATGGGCGTCATGAAGACGTGCTCCTGCACCCCGTATACCGGGGCCAACGTCCCCTCGTTCGGGGACCATGTGGCCTGGGCGGAGTCGTCCGCCCTGTCGTTCGTCAACTCGTTCATAGGGGCCAGGACCAACCGCGAGGGAGGTCCGGGGGCATTGGCCGCGGCGATTCTGGGGAAGACCGCGAACTACGGGCTCCATCTTGACGAGAAGAGGCGTCCCACGAAGGTCATAGAGGCGGACATCGACGGATCCGTGTTCTCATACTCGCTTCTCGGCCAGGCCGTCGGAATGGCCATGGGCAGCGGGATCCCCTACTTCAGAGGCATATCCCCCGGAGTGGAGGAGGCCAAGACCCTGTCGGCGGCCATGGCAGCGGCGGGATCCGTGGCGCTGTGGCATGCGGAGGGGGCGACCCCCGAGGCAGGCTCCTTCGATGTGTCCGACCTGGAGACGATCCATATAGGGAAGGAGGAGCTGGATGCCGCGTACGACAAGCTCAACACCGTCGACGACGTGCAGCTAATAGCGATCGGATGCCCCCATCTCACGGAGAAGGAGATGCATCAGATCGCATCGTTCCTCGACGGCAAGGAGAAGGTCAGGAAGGACATCGAGATATGGTTCTGCACATCCGCCGAGGTCCGCGCGAGATGCCCGAAGGATGTGGAGATCATGGAGCGCTTCGGCCCCGTGCTCGCCGACACCTGCATGGTGGTTGCTCCCATCGAGGGTGCCTTCCAGCGCACCGGGACAAATTCCGCCAAGGCGGGGAACTACCTGCCGACGCTGTGCTCGCAGAAGGCCATGGTGAGGGATGCCTCCGTTCTCCTGGAGATGGTGATGTGATGATAGAGGGACGCACGATATCGGGAGGAAGGGCCGAAGGAAAGGTCCTCAGACTGGACGAGCCTCTGAGCTTCCTCGGAGGTGTGGACGGTTCGACTGGAGAGCTCCGCGTCGGTCCGGGCGGGAACGTCGCCGGACGCGTTCTGGTCTTCCCCAGAGGGAAGGGCAGCACCGTGGGGTCGTTCGTGATGTACGATCTCAGGGTCCACGGCAAGGCGCCTGCAGCCGTGATCAACGAATCCGCGGAGACCATCGTGGCCACGGGAGCGGTGATATCCTCCATCCCGATGGTGGATTCCGTGCCTTCCATCGCTCTCTTCGAGGACGGCGACGACGTAGTCGTGGACGCCGATGCCGGAACGGTCGAGATCAGGAACGTCGAATCCAAGGACTCGGTGTCGTCCGTCGTCATGTGCGGCGGGAAGGTCCTGATGCTCAGGAGGCCGGATGCCTGCCGTTCCTTCCCGGGAGTCTGGTCCCTGGTGTCCGGGATGATCGAGGAGGGGGAGTCCCCGGAGCAGGCCGCGCCGAGGGAGATCCTCGAGGAGACCGGCATCCGCGTCGGGGAGCCCGTCGCATCCGCTGACCCGATCCTGGTGAGGGACGGCTCCGTCATATGGCGCGTGTTCCCGTTCATGTACGCCGTCGATTCATCCGATGTGGTCCTCGACGATGAGAACGAGGCCTTCGAATGGGTGGATCCTGCCGATGTCGGGAAGAGGCCCGTCGTCACCGGGGTTCCGGGGATGGTGGAGGGATTCCTCCGCAGGCCGGGAGCCGAATGATCCTGCATGTCAGGGATTTCGCGGAGCTCTCGGTCGACGAGCTCTACGGGATCCTCAGGCTCCGCTCCGAGGTGTTCGTGGTCGAGCAGGACTCCGTCTATCTCGATCCGGACGGCTTCGACCAGAAGGCCGTCCATGTATGGTTCGAGGAGGGCGGTCGCATCGAGGCGTATGCGAGGGTCCTTCCGGCGAGGGCGACGTTCGATACCCCTGCCGTCGGAAGGATAATCGCCAGGAGGCGCGGCGTCGGTCTCGGCACCCGCATCATGGAAGAGGCCATCGCCGTGGCGGAGGACAGGTTCGGCGCCGAGGAGATAAGGATCGAGGCGCAGATCCAGGCCGAGCCCTTCTATCGGAGGTTCGGGTTCGTCCGGATCTCGGACGAGTTCGACGACGGGGGAATACCGCACGTGGTCATGTCCCGCAGACGCATCGGACGACGATGCGGCCCGCCAACTTCCACCTTATAAACAACCTCCGCATAGACGGGGACCATGCCTGGTTTCGACAACGACCTCTATCTCCGCATGCAGTCCGAGCACATCCGCGACCGCATACGCAGCGCCGGCGGCAAGCTGTATCTGGAATTCGGAGGGAAGCTCTTCGACGACTACCATGCGTCCAGGGTGCTTCCGGGATTCATGCCGGACAGCAAGATCAGGATGCTCATGGAGTTCGGGGACCAGGCCGAGGCGATAATAGCGATCAGCGCCGAGGACATAGTCCACAACAAGGTCCGCAAGGACTTCGGCGTCGGATACGACATGGAGGCCCTCAGGCTGGTGGACTCCTTCCACGACAGGGGGATCCCGGTGTGCGGGATAGTCATCACCCGCTACAACGGGCAGGCTCCCGCCGACGAGTTCCAGAGGAAGGCCGAGGCCCTGGGCCTCAAGGTGTACCGCCACTATCCGATATCGGGCTATCCGTCCAACGTGGACCTCATAGCGTCCGATGACGGATACGGACGCGACGAGTTCGTCAAGACGACGCGCCCTCTCGTCGTGGTGACCGCTCC
>DATC01000125.1 GCA_002504495.1 Methanomassiliicoccaceae archaeon UBA537 | reverse complement strand
CATCAAGGACGAGGACGACGGAATGTCCCTCACGGACATCCTCCTGATCGTCTTGGTCGTGCTCATCGTCATCATGGCGGCCATCGTCGCCCTGAGGATGATGCGCAGCTGATCGCGGTGAGCAACCGAAGGAGAATCCAGCGACCTGAACAGCAAACCATGGGAGGTCCCTCAGGGGGCCTCCCGACACCGATGCGCAGTATCGAAGGCATCATCCCGGCCGTACCGGCCTTTTCACATAATCATGCGAGCGGGAGCTTCCGCTCTATCATACCTCACGCTCAAACAGTCCGCGGGTCCTTCTTCTCGTATTCATCTGGGGAGTCCGCGGGCATCCTTACGTCCGGCGTGTCCGCGCCGGACGGTTCCATCCGGAGGCGCGCCCGTGCCTTCCGATTCCATATCGTCTGCCCTGAGGCTTCTGGAGGCCCCCCATATGATGGAGATCCTCCTCTACGTCCGTGGACGCGGGTCCTGCCCCAAGAAGGACATCTATCTCGATGTGTCCCACAACTCCACCATGCCCAGGAAGATCGATGCGCTGGAGGAGGCCGGTCTGATATCGCAGACCAGCAACGGTCATGGGAAGACCGTGGAGCTGACCCGGAAGGGAGTGTTCGTCGCAGATGCGATCGAGAACCTGTCATCGACGCTGTCCCGCGTCGGACGATCCTGACAGCGACGATCTCCACGGTGCGCTTGGACTTCGTGTGGAAGTCGAACATATGGGGGATGTCGTACTCGTACGTGCGGTGCCAGTCCACGCTTCTTCCGCGCTTCTCCGCGAAGGACTCCACGAATCCGAGGGTGTCCGCCATGTGGATGGAGTATACGCATTCGGACAGCGACAGCGCCTTCTCCAGGAAGGGACGGTCGGCATGGGCGTTCTGGCATCCGAAAGGAGGGTTCATGACCACGGTGTCGGCGCCTTCGAAGACGTCCTTCACATCGGATCCCATGAACGATATGTCGGCGCCGAACGACTCCGCATTCTCTTCTGCAACGGCGAGGGCCTTGTCCGACCTGTCGTACCCGACGACCATCCCCGCATAGAGGAGCCAGCTCCCTATGGAGAGCATCCCGGTCCCGCATCCCAGGTCGAGGACCTTCAGTCCTTCGATGTCCCCGTGGCGGTAGGCTTCGAAGAGGATGTCCGCCGCTATGGTCGCGGGCGTCATGTACTGTTCGAGGGCGACGTCCGGCGAATCGAACCCGCGCACCTTCTGCAGCTCCATCTCGAGCTCCCTCTTCCTCATGCGGGGTGCCATGCGTGTTCCGTTGATAATGGTCGTGCATCATGCTCTTCCGCGAATGCTTATCATTGCAGGATGCGATACCTGATCCATGAAGCAGATAGACCTCGGGGGGCTGTCCTTTGCGGAGATCCGCGAGAAGGACAAGTACTACGTCGACAAGACGCTCCTCATCAAGGACATCCTCGGCACCAACGATTCCGGAGTCTATCTGTTCACCCGTCCGCGCAGATTCGGGAAGTCGATGAACCTCTCCATGCTGGATGCGTTCTTCAACATGCAATACAAGGGGAACACGTGGTTCGACGGGCTCGCCATCTCCGACCATCCGGAGTTCGAGAGGTACAAGAACGCCTTCCCTGTGATCCATATCGATCTCGGGAATGCCAAGGCGGACACCTATGAAGGGTTCATAGATGGGATGCGCGTGGCTGTGGGCACGTGCTTCGAATCCCATCGCTACCTTCTGGAAGATGACCACCTCAGACCATCCATCAGGAAACTGTTCGATTCGTTGGAGGATATGAGTACTGCCGAGAGCATTCTGATCAGAAGCATCCTTATTCTCAGCCGCACTCTGATGGATAGATTCGGCGTGAAGCCTATCATCCTCATCGATGAGTACGATGCGGCCGTATCGGACGCGTTCGGCAGCGAATCCCACGAACCTATGATGTCGTTCCTCAGATCGATGATGTACGCCTCCATCAAGGGGAATCCGTACAGGGGGATGGTCTACGTCACCGGCGTGATGCAGATCGCCAAGCAGAGCATATTCTCGGATCTCAACAACATCGTCGTGAACAACGTCTTCTCGGAGCAGTCCGACGAGAGGTTCGGATTCACGGAATCCGAGGTGAAGAGGATCCTCGATGACTACGGCTTCGGAGACAGATTCGACATCGCGAAGGCATGGTACGACGGATACCGCTTCGGAGATGCGGAGGTCTACAATCCTTACAGCATCATGTACTTCATCAGTCAGGGGTGCAAGCCGAAATCATATTGGGTAGGCAGCGGCAGGGATGTGCTCGTCAGGGATCTGCTGAAGAGTATAACATCGGAGAAGTACACAGAGATTATGAAGCTGGTAACTGGTGGCACGATCCTCTCGGATCTGATAGAGGCGTTCCCCTATGAATCCATAAGAAGGTCGGGAAAGCCTCTCTACAGCCTGATGGTCATGTCCGGATATCTGAATGCCGTTCCGACTGATGAGAGAATCATCCGCAGAGGCAAGCTCTATACGCTATCGATACCGAACGAAGAGGTCAGGGAGCTGGTCGACGGACTCATGGACGAAGTATACCCCATCGATACAAGCGACTTCGTCGAGTTCAACAGGGCGGTCCTTGAAGAGGATGCCCCTGCCATGGAGAGGACGCTGACCAGGATAATGTCCGGGGCGAGTTACCTCAACCTCAAGGAGAGCACCTATCAGGCGGTCGTGATGACGTTGATGAACATGCTCTCCGACCGGTACATTGTGAAGGTCGAGGCTCCTGCCGGCCAGGGAAGGGCGGACATGCTCCTCAGCCCCAGGAACCGCGGGGATCCGTGCATCATCTTCGAGCTCAAGGTCGCCGAGAAGGAGAAGGACCTCGATGCCCGCGTCGACGAGGCCTTCGAGCAGATCCACGACCGCAGATACTACGACGGGATGGAGGGCCGCGTGGTCCTGATCGGGATGGCCTTCTGGAACAAGGTCCCGAAGGTCAGGATAGGCTCCGTGATGAACGGCGACGGATTCGCCGTGTCCGAAGCGAAGTCGGAAAGAGCCTGATATCGGCATCTCGTCTTCATGCGCAGATGCCATTGCGTTTGTGTTTCAGGGGATAGTATATAGAAGATAGACTGAATATCTTCATCCATGATGGCCTACAGACGGTGCATCGCGCTTCTTGCCGTGATGCTCATCGCCGGCATGGCGTTGTTCGGAGGCATCGCCTCCCAGGTCGATGCGGAGGGCGCTCCGTCATCCGAGACCTATGATGTTTCGAAATATCTGGGGTACATCCCCGATCTGAGTTCCGGCAATTCCGCCGGAACGACAGTCTCATTGGATCAGGACGATGCCTATCGCATCCTGGGATTCTACACCGATTCGTTCGGATGGTTCGGGTATCATACGAACGAGTACAATCGCATCATTCTCGATTCCGCACGCGGAACGTCCGATATCGATGGCTTCGCTTCGAAATTCGTCCGTCTCGTCATGGAGGCCGAGGACATCAGGGGATCCGGAGTCTCCATATCCGATGTGAAGATGGATACCGGAGGCACCGTCGTCATTGAGACCGGGGGCACCGTGGAATCGCCTACCCTCACGCTCAGGGCCGCCGCTGAATGGAAGGCGTCCGTTTCGGCGCATGCCGACCGTTTCGACGAGTTGACCGAATGCGACATCCGCGCGGATGCGAGGATCCCGATGACGTTGACTGTCACCATAGCGTTCTCCGAAGAGAAGGTCCCTCAGAGCGTGGACCTCCGCATCGGGATGGGGATGGAATCCGGGATGGATTGGAGCTGCGTCGCGGACGGAGTGAAGGTCTCGGATTCCGAGAGGTCCGAAGAGGCCCATTCCATGGAGGTCTCCTTGAGGCTCATGGACAAGCTCACAGTCCGGGAGCTGAACGATCTCATCAATCCGGGCGACACGGTGCTGAACAAGCGCGTGTACTCGCACATACGCATGACATCCGATACGGGCGACCGCCACTACGAGGAGGGGGTCTATGCCGACAGGGTCGTCGATCTCTCAACATTCGGGGTCCGCGACGTCGTGCCGGGAGTGGAGCAGGAGGTCTCCGAGATCGACCGTGGTTCGCTGGCATCCATGGTGAAGGGACTGATGAAGGGCGTCATCCCCAGCTACGACAGCGTCGAGTGGCTCTTGGATGCGGCCGGGATAGGGATGGACAGGTCGGAATACGTCAAGGCGACCATCGTGTCTGGGCCCTATCTCCTCCAGAGCCTCGGCATCCTGCACAAGGTCTGGGACTACGGCAGGGCGGAAGGCCTCGCCTCCTACTACATCGACTGGAACGGAGGAACGATCCACGCCGACAGGATGGATCCCATCAGGCAGAACGTCGCTCACGTGGAGGCGTTCTCCCCGGAGAAGCAGGGCAACGTCGATGAAGGGGTCTCGTACCGGATATACGGGGATGACATGACCGTGTCGGAGTATGCCTACTTCGGTTCATCCGATTTCGTGGATATCGTGCTTCCCGCGACCATCAACGGGATCCCCGTGACGGGACTGGACAGCTATGCGGTCGATGTTCCCGAGGGGAAGACCGTGACCATAGCGTTCCCGGACGGGATGAGGTACATCAGCCGCTATGCGGTCGTCGGATCCGGATACGAGGGTCCCGGCGGGAAGATGTTCCATGAGATCGGCGACACCGGGTTCGAGCTGATCCTGGAGGCCTGGATGGATGACGGGCATGGATGCGCGGAGATCACAGGATTCCTCAACGGCACCGTCACAGGCAAGGTCGATCTGGCCATTCCCGAGTCTGTATCATTCGGCAGATACTCGTTCGAGCTGAGGGAGATTGAATGGAATGCGTTCTCCGGCTGCCAGGACATCGTCAGCGTCGACATTCCGTCCACGATCACATATGCGGGTATGGGAGCCTTCAACAATTGCAGGAATCTGGAGGAGGTCGTGATCCGCAGCGATATCGGGTACGCGAGCGAATTGTTCGAGTCCTGCAATTCTCTGAAGAAGGTGACGATCGACGCGAACTCGTTCACCATTGCTTATGAGATGTTCAACGGGACCGCGTTGGAGACGATGGTACTCAAGGACGGCATATCGCTGTCGATCGAGAGAAAGGCATTCGACAACATGAAATCGTCTTTCGATCCGGAGGCTGTAAAAGATGGGAACGGTGAGGCGTTCTCTCTCGTTGCATTGGCGGAGAACATCTCCGAATCGGCTTTCTATGGCGTTAATTGCCCCGGAGGGACTGTTGTTGCGGATTTCCTCGGATATAGTTCTTGCCTTTGGAAAGTCGACGGCGAATACTTCGCCTCGGTCCATCTGTGGTCATCGTACGAGGGGGACTCGTTTACCGTTCCCGGGAAGGTCGTCCTTGAGACGGAGAAGTATCGGTACGAGGCCATGGTGATCGATGCGGAAATCGGGTCCTCTCATGTGAAGAAGCTCGTTATAGACGCGCCTCTGGAGCGGTTGGAATTCGGATATCGGCTGAACATCGAGGAGATCGAGATAAGGAATCCCGATTGCGACTACACTATCGAGCGCTACGGCGGGTACACGCTCGTCATCCATCATGATGATGAGGTGTCTCTCGCATTCTGTTTCGGATCCGACAAGACGTTCACCGTTCCGGACAAGGTATCGTATATCGGGACCAGTGCGCTCAGATCGATGACCGCCGAGAAAGTGGTTGTTCTAGGAGATATCGAAGATCTCAATCGTCTATCGTCGACGGTGGTCGAATTGGAGCTCGGAAAGGACGTCTCTGTTGTTCCGTATTATCGCGATGGCAGCATCGAGAGGATCACTGTTCAGGATGGTAACGAGTATTTCAGGGCGATCGACGGCGTCCTCTTCGACAAGGATGGCACCCTCCTCAGATACCCTGCTGCCAAGTCCGGTTCGATATACGCCCTGCCTGAATGGACCGTGTCGGTAGAGTACAATGCATTCGGGGATTCGACGATAGAATCCCTGGTTCTGAACGATTCTTTGCAGCACATCCATGCCAATTCTCTGCCGGATGGAGGAAATCTGAAGAGCGTCACGATCGCGGAAGGGAACGATCGCGTACGCATGGTAGGCTCTCTCGTGATATGCGATGATGAAGCCGTCTTCTACAACGCCTCCGACGACGATATACTGATCATCCCCGAAGGCGTCTATGTGTATTCGTCGGTATTCCGCTATAACGCTCCCGATGTCATCGTGATTGCCGATTCATCGTATTATTACAGCTTCTACAAGTACAGCAAGGATATCCCGTCCATCAGCACCGTGGTCATGTTCGACGGTGCTCACGTATACTGCGATTACGACGTGCACAGGGTCGTCCTGAGGCACGGATGGGCCTACACGGATTCCCTGTCCACCGACGGGAAGACGCTGACCTACTCTGTCGGATTCTTCGGCCCGTTCGCCGCCGACGGCATCTTCGCGGACGGGAAGAGGATCTCCTCCGGCACATCTGTGACGCTGACCCCTGACGATCTCGCAGGCATCTCGAGCATCCGCGTCTCGTACCAGCCTGCCAAGTACACCGTGTCGTTCGACACCAGGGGCGGACCTTCCGTCCAGTCGCAGGACGTCTACTACAGGTACTACGCGGATGTGCCGTCCGATCCGTACAGGAGCGGGTACACGTTCACCGGCTGGTATTCCGACGCCGCATGCACCCAGAGGTTCGACTTCGACAGTCCGATCACAGGTCCGGCGACCGTATATGCAGGCTGGAGGGTCGTTCAGACCACTCCTGTCGAGCCTGTCGATCCCCCCAAGCCCGAACCGAAGCCGGAACCCGAACCAGAGCCCGTTGTCAACCCGGATGGATCCACGACGGTCACGAAGGAGACCGAGGAGAAGGATTCCGACGGGGATGTCGTCAAGAGGACGGAGGCCGAGACCACCTACAAGGACGGATCGAAGCTCTCTTCCGAGACTACCACCGTCACGAAGGAGAAGGACGGGGCGAAGGAGACTCTGACCGAGACCACCGAGACGGTCAGGGACGCATCGGGAGCCACCGTTGGCTCGACCACCGTGACCACCAGCGAGAAGGAGTCCTCGAGCGGATCGTCATCGACAACGACCACCGTCTCCAGGAACGGCGACGGCGACGAGGTCAGGACCGTGACGCAGGTGGACCTCGAATCGAAGGATGGCGACGTGGCGACGACCATGGAGGTCGTCAAGGACGTATCCTCCGGGACGAAGTCCACGATAAGCACGTCCATAAAGGCTCCTTCCGTGGACGGAGCCATGTCTGTCGACCATGAGACGATGAAGGCCGCGATCGATCAGGCCAGGGAGGCCATGGAGGCGGCCGGGCTCTCCGAGGAGGAGAGGAGCGCCGCATCCGTGACCGTCGAGATCAGGTCCGACCGCTTCGACGACACCACAGCATCCGTGGAGATGCCGTCCGAATCATTCCTCGCGGCATCCGAATCCGAGGCCGATCTGAAGATCACCTCGGAGGTCGGGTCCATGGTGTTCGACAGCGACGTCTCCGGGACCCTGGCGTCGAAGGGAGTGGACGTCGCCGTCTCCATCTCGGTGGCGGACAGGAGCCTTCTCAGGGACGACCAGAGGACTTCCGTCGGAGACGCTCCTCTGTACAGGCTCAGTGCGACCGCCGGTTCCGAATCCGTGCACGAGCTCGGAGGGACGGCGACGATCACCGTGCCGTACACTCTGAAGGAGGGGGACGACCCCAGGGCGATCACGGTCTACTACGTGAACGACGATGGGCGTCTCGAGAAGAAGACCACATCGTACGATCCCACGACCCATTCCCTGACCTTCGTCACCACCCACTTCTCCTACTACGTGATCCTGAACTCGGCCGGTCTCGACGGATACATCCCGGAGAAGCCGGTCGAAGAGGACGGCGGGGAGGACGGAATCGGGATATGGGCCGTCGCAGGAGTCCTGGTCGCGATAGCAGTCGTCGCAATAGCGATTGTCGCGAGAAGGGTCCGCTGATCTCAAACAACCCCGGGCGCGTCCCGGGGGCCTTCAAATCAGGTGTCATGGAAGCGGAAAAGGCGAGACGGGCCATCCGTATCATCTCGTCGGCGACCGTAGCTGTCGTCGCGGTCGCGATCCTTTCGGCCGTGGTCATGCCAGGGGGCGATCTCCTCATGGTGGACGGCGATCCGCTGTCGGTGGAGCAGGACGGCTCTGATATACGCATCAGCGGGAGCTACGACGTCCGCTCCAAGCTTCCGTACGCCATATCGGAACTGTCGATCTCCGTCAGGCTGGCGGACGATGCCCATGGTTCGACCCTGATCCTCTGGCAGGCCGACGGGATGGAGATCCCAGCCCGCGGCACCGCGCGCATCGACATCGACACGAGCATCTTCTCGCCGATGCTAGCCATATTCGCGAGCGATCTCCTGTCGGATGAGGATCCGATGCCGGTGCTGAGGATCGACGCATCGTTCCGCTACATCCTGAGGACGGTCGATGTCTCGATATCCGCGGACGTATCCCTTCCGTTGTCCGAACCGGGGACGAAGCTGGAACGCAGCACGGAGAGGACCGATTCGTCGATACGCATCGACATCCGCAATCTGTCGGAGAAGCTCGTCCCGGAAGACGGTGCATACGTCGCAATCGGGGAAGGCGGATCGGTCGCGATCGATGTGAGGACATCCGGTCCGATGACGTCCCTGACCGTCTCTTCGGACGGCGATGTGTCCGGAGCGTTGCGGGCCATTCGCGACAGCGGGGATCCCGACCTTCTCGGCCCGGACGGGGAAAGCATCGGACTGTCTCAGGAAGTCGTCAGGATGCTCGCAGCCGCCGTCATAGCCGTATCGGAGAGGGGCTGATGGACGGCGTGCGCATGCATCGGGCGACGGTGCAGGCTGCCAAGTGCGTAGCGAGGATACTTCTCGTTGCCGTTCTGGCGATCGTCTGCGCAGTCTATCTCATGATCCAGGTGGAAGAGGCTTTTCCCGATGCGCATATCGTCGACATCGGAGGCATAGCCGCGAGGTCGGCGGTCTACATCGCGCCTTTGATTCCGCTGGTGCCCGTCTCATTCATTGCAGGATATGCGGACGAAGGAAGCAGGGTCAGGCTCGTCGTAAGGATAGCATCCGGCATCTATCTCGCCGGTGCCATCCTGCTTCTGAGCTCGGACCTCTGGTACTCCGTGGCCGATGCGCCCCTCATCGATGCATACGGTGCGACAATGGAATCGGCGCGTATGTCGGTCGGCTATCGGAGCATAGGGGTGGTCCTGCTGATCCTTCCTGCATGCTCGATCGCAGATGCCGCACTCGAGTACCGTCAGCATTCGGATTCCGTAGAAAATCAGCGATTTCCGTAGCCATATGCCATTGTTTATGTAGGACCGCGGGATAGACTGGATGCATACAGTGGTATGCGCCTCGGAAGAGGAGGTATACTTTGGCTAAGATCGAAAGGGCAATCATCAGCGTTTCCGACAAGACCGGAGTGGTCGAGTTCGCCAGGGCGCTGTCTTCTATGGGCGTGGAGCTCATCTCCACCGGCGGAACGTTCAAGGTGCTGAAGGACGCCGGCATCCCCGTCGTCGAGGTTTCTGACATAACCGGCTTCCCCGAGATGCTGGACGGTCGCGTCAAGACCCTCCATCCGAAGATCCATGCCGGCATCCTCGCCCGCAGGAGCGACAAGGCCCATATGGACGCCATAGCCGGAATGGGGATCAAGCCCGTCGACATGGTCGTCATCAACCTCTACCCGTTCAAGCAGACCGTCCTCAAGGAGGGCGCAACGCTCGAAGACATAGTCGAGAACATCGACATCGGCGGACCTAGCATGATCCGCGCGGCCGCCAAGAACTACAACGACGTCGCCGTGGTCGTGGAGCCCTCCCAGTACGACGGCATCCTGTCCGAGCTGAAGGAGAAGGGGGAGCTGTCTCCCGAGACGCACAGCAGGCTCATGGCGCAGGCGTTCATCACCACCGCCAACTACGACGCGATGATCGCCCAGCAGATGCAGAGGAGGTTCGGGGAGGGATTCCCCGAGTCGTTCCCGATCCCCAACGAGAAGGTCGAGGACCTCAGGTACGGGGAGAACCCCAATCAGAAGGCCGCGTTCTACAGGGATCCGTTCACTCCCGGCGCCACGGTCGCCAGGGCGGAGCACCTCCAGCACGGGAAGCAGCTGTCCTACAACAACATCCTGGATCTGGACAAGGCTCTGGACATCTGCATGGACTTCGAGAGACCTACAGCCGTCGTCATGAAGCACACCAATCCCTGCGGGCTGGCCTCTGCGGACACCATCGACGAGGCATTCGTCACCGCGTACAACGTGGATCCCCTGTCCGCCTTCGGATGCGTCATCTGTATGAACCGCCCCTGCACCGTCGGCGTCGCCACGGAGATCTCCAAGCACTTCGTCGAGGCTGTTCTCGCTCCGTCCTATGAGGAGGGAGCGGTCGAGATCATGGAGGCCAAGAAGAACATCCGCCTCCTGAGGACCAACTGCCCCATAGGTCCCGCCTACAGGGTCAGGGAGATGAAGGTCAAGAAGATCCAGGGCGGAATGCTCGTGCAGACCGATGAGGACGTCGAGATCGATCCCAAGAATCTCAAGGTCGCCACCAAGAGGGCTCCGACCGAGGAGGAGATCCATTCCCTGCTCTTCGCATGGAAGCTCGCCAAGCACGTCACCTCCAATGCCGTCGTCTACGTGAAGGGCGAGAGGGCGGTCGGTATCGGCGCCGGTCAGATGAGCCGCGTCGATTCCGCGAGGATCGCATCGTTCAAGGCCAACGAGCCGACGCAGGGATGCGTCATGGCCTCGGATGCGTTCTTCCCCTTTGCCGACTGTGTTGAGATAGCGCACGAGGCCGGGATTACCGCTGTGGTTCACCCGGGCGGCTCGATACGCGACAACGAGTCGGTAGAATACTGCGACGCGCATGAC
>DATC01000044.1 GCA_002504495.1 Methanomassiliicoccaceae archaeon UBA537 | reverse complement strand
CGGATCCACCGCCGTTCCGATGTCCAAGGTCCTGCCCGGCGCCCTTCCGTTCGAGAGGCTGATGGCGGAGATGGGCGGGATCCGCTTCGATGACGGCCCTCGCGAGCCCATCGTCTATCGGAGGACCGGTAACGGATATCCTCTCCAGAAGATCCCGTACGACAGGACTACGGAGGCCAGGGTCCCCATACGCTCAAATCACACCACTGGCGACGACGTGTTCGAGATCCCCGTCGGGCCGGTCCATGCAGGCATAATCGAACCGGGCCATTTCAGGTTCAGCGTCGCAGGAGAGCCGGTCATAGAGCTCGTCCCCACGCTCGGATACACCCATCGCGGAATAGAGAAGCTCATGGAGGGTCCCGCATCCTGCGACCGCACCTGCCTCGTCGAGAGGATATCCGGGGATACATGCGTCGCCAACAGCCTCGCATATGCAGGCATAATGGAATCCGATCGTGATGTGCCTCCTCGTGCGAAGAGGATACGGACGATACTCGCGGAGATGGAGAGGCTCCACAATCATGTGGCGAGCGTCTCGGGAGTATGCACGGACACGGCTTTCTGCGTCCCTTCTTCCATCGGAGGAGGGATCCACGAGGAGCTCCTCAGGATGGACCGCGGATTGACCGGCAGCCGTCTGCTGATGAACAGCATCGTTCCCGGAGGGCTCCGTCGCGACATACCCGATGCGAAGCTCATGGAGCTCGATGATTTCCTCATGGAAGTCAAGTTTGAGATAGAGGACCTCGCCGCCACGATGGAGAGCCCTGCTCTCTTGGACCGTCTGGACGGGACAGGGGTTCTGAGGAAGGAGGATGCCGTCGCCATCGGAGCCGTAGGGCCGATAGCGCGTGCCTCCGGCATAGCATCGGATGCGAGGAGGGATCTGGGCTACGGGATGTACGGAGATCTGGGGATGAACGTCGTCACGTCGGAGAAGGGGGACGTCCATTCAAGGACGCTGGTGAGGTTCGGCGAGATAACCGAGTCCATAAGCATGATACACCAGTGCATCCAGTCGATGGAACCCGGAGATGTGCGCGTTCAGGTCGCTCCGGAGGACGGATTCCATGTCTCTGTGGTGGAGGCTCCTCGCGGGGAGCTGGTGCATTGCGCGGAGATCAGGGACGGCGGCATATGGAGGTACTCCGTCAGGGATCCGTCGTTCGTGAACTGGTTCGGGATGGGCCATGCCGTTCCCGGCAACGTCGTTCCGGACTTCCCTCTGATCAACAAGAGCTTCGGATTGTCCTACAGCGGCAACGATCTGCGAGGTGAATCATGTTCGACGAACTGCTGTCCAATCTAATAGGGGCCGACCGCCCCACGGAACCCAAGAGCGTCGTGCTAGGAGAGCGCGAGACGATGCCC
The DNA here is from genome assembly GCA_002504495.1 of Methanomassiliicoccaceae archaeon UBA537. GTDB lineage: Archaea > Thermoplasmatota > Thermoplasmata > Methanomassiliicoccales > Methanomethylophilaceae > Methanoprimaticola. The sequence continues at coordinate 8,623 of DATC01000044.1, read as the reverse complement.
ATGGCGACATCGGCATGCACCGGATGCGGAATATGCGCCGATCGCTGCCGTTCCAAGGCGATCTCCGTCGACGACGGATGGAAGGTGGATCTCGGAAGATGCGTGCTCTGCATGGACTGCGTATCGGAATGTCCAGGCGGGTGCATAGGGGAGCGTCCTGCTCCGGACTATGCGCTCTCGAGGAGCGAGCTGGTCGTGGGACCGGATACCGATATAGAGACGCTGGAGAGGCCTTTGGATCCGTCTGCGAGGAGGATGTTCGGAAGGTCCGTGGCGTTGAGAGAGCTGGATACGGGATCATGCAACGGCTGCGAGGTCGAGTTGAACTGCATGTCCAACAGGTTCTACGACATGCACAGGTTCGGAATCAAGGTCGTCGCATCGCCACGTCATGCAGACGGCCTTCTGGTCACGGGACCCATGTGCGCCAACATGCGCGAGGCCGCCGAGAGGACGTACAGCGCGGTGCCTGAACCCAAGATGATCATCGCAGTCGGAGCGTGCGCCATATCGGGCGGGCCGTTCGTCGGAGGGGACGTCGCGGAAGACGGCATCGAATCAGTCCTGAAGCCGGCGATCCTCGTTCCGGGATGCCCTCCGAGTCCCGACAGGGTGATAAGGAGCCTGGTCAAGGCGCTCGGTCTTCGCTGAACCACGATGACGGTGCACTTGGCATTGGCGACGATGGAGTTCGAGACGCTGCCGAGGAGCACCCTGTCGAGCGACGTCTTTCCGGAACGGCCGACGATGATGGTCTCGCAGTCGAAGCGCGAAGCCGTCTCCAGTATGACCTTGTCGGGTTGTCCGGATTCCACAATGCTCTGTGCGTCGGCGCCTTCGGATCTAGCCTTCTCCAGGGCGGCCTGGGACTGCGACCGGAGCTTCTGGATGTCCGTATCGGCGTTCCTGGCGATCACCGACAGGATGATCAGCTTCTCCTTGTATACCAGGGAATTGGCGATCGCGTATTCCAGAGCCTTCTCGGTGATCTCCCTGCCGTCATAGGCGACCAGCATCGACATGCGATGCGCATCGGGCAGACTGGATATCTATCTGCCGATTGGAACAGCAATATGTCATATTCCTGAAAGACGGTATTTCGCAGTCTCCGAACGCCGTTCGGATTTTATGAAATATCATCCTCCTCTATGCGAGGTCTATTCTGTACGGCGATATCGAAGGTCAACCAATAACGCTAGGCAGATCTGCTCATAGTCTAAGTAAACATCGCCTATTCCGCTGTAGCAGAGTTGGTCCTGAGTAGGAGTGCAGCATAGCTTGTAAAGATGGACGTGTCTGTCGCCGTATTTGCTTTTCTCCGTAGTCATAGGTATGTTCGTGTATCCTGCAGCGATCTTTTCATCGCGTAGCTCCGGAGATACAATCGCTTCCAACATTTTAGGAAAACCGGATCTCCATTTGAGAGCCGTATTGTTTTCATCCGGAGGGACGGATGCGGCAGCTTCCATGCATTCTTCGTAATCATGCACAGTTACCATTGTTGGAAAATTGCCTGCGAATTGGAGAATATCATCCACCGTCGTCGTCTTTCTCGGAATATATCCGATGCACGGATACACATCGGCTCTAAGATCTACGCCGATTCTGTCCAAGAGCCCTGTATCATGTTCGAATTCGAATCCGCTGGAATTCACAAAATGATACAGGGTATCCTCGTTGAATCTGTTAAAGACCTGCATAGGCGTTTTCCTAGGGCCTTTGGAGGATATGTCTATAGTGGAGATCATGGTCTCTGGATCCAGGTACCACATCAATGCATGCATGTAGAGAACAATATGCATTCCAGGATGAAGGATCCTGTAGATCAGAAGGAAGAGGACGCAGAGCCTTTCGTTCAGATGAGGCACCGTCTCGTAGCAATGCCATTGGATATTCGTTCCCAGAAGAGAGTTGAGTCTTTCCGAGTCGTATGCTACCCTCTTCTCGTCACGGGAATCGCAACGAAGTATCGCCAAATCTCCTTGGAACAGAGCATTCAGAGGTTCATTCCGATAAATTTTCCATGTTTTGATCTCCAGGAACTCCTCCATCGGAAAACTCGAAAATATAAGAAGCACGAGAATCAAGACCTTATAGGTGCCCCGTAGAATGCATGTGCGGGGTAATTGCCTGAATCTGTATGCAGAGGGTGGTGGTAATGCTTCAAGCCGATATCGAGATTCTTTCCAAGATGATCGTGTTTGATCGGCGTACCTCCTGATGCGATCGAAACCATCTCTTTGGCGTCATGGTCTTTGGAAGTGTATACGCTGAGTCCTATTCTATCGCTACCAAGTTTTTCCTCGCTCGGTATATTCATGATGGCCATCGCATATTGGATGTCAATTGTGTAGTTTGAAACGTATACCATATGGTTTTCTGTGTTAACATATGCTATATAGAACAGGCCGTTTGGTTTATTGGAAGGATCCGACTTTTCAATAGATTCCATCGGAATAGTTTCACGATTATTACGGCCGCCGTATCTCTCCGCCAATTTCAGAGTATGGTTCTGTTCGTCGTATATGCATCCGGCAACGTCGATCTTCGCAAGTTCAACAAGTTCCGGCAGTTCATCGAGCAACTGAAGTATGTCGTATACGGCCAATCCTGCGCTTATGACGGCTACAGCCCATCTGATTCCAGGAATCACGGCAGACGCCGCCGCCAGAGCGATCTTTTTGACGACTGCCTTGGCAAGCACCTTCTCGATCTTCTCCTTGACGATGTTGGAAGATACCTTTGGAAGAAGGTCCTGCAGCTCTTGAATGAGTTTCCAGGCATTTTGAACATCGGCTACGATGCCCATCGGAGCAACGGTCGGAATGATCCCGTCGTAGATCCAGGCATTCTCTTCTGAGATTCCGTCGTCGGTGACCGTGTCGCTGAAGGAAAGAATTCTTTCTTCGCCGCTTATCACCTCGATATCTATGTCGATTGATCTTATCCCTTTGTCCAATGTCAGAGCGGCCTTGACCGTCACATATTCTCCGCAGTTCTCCGGCAGAATATTGCCGAACAAATCTTCGGTTCTGACGGTTTCCTGCATCAGATACGTGTCTATGTTGCCGTCGCTGATCTTGATGAAGTCATTGAATCTGAATTCGGGAGTCTGATTGCTCGCTGCATCCGTCTTCGCATCGGTTTCCGCACAGTTCGTGATCAATGCGGATGATGCCGTAATCAGCAGAAGCGATACGGCGAAAAACGCAATAAGGCTTTGTCTCCTCATGTTCTGTTTCTATAAGGCTGAAGGAAAGTGATAAACCTATGTCGAACGCGAAGTCTACACCTGAAAGATACCGGTATGAGGCAGGGACCAACACGCTGATCCTCTGCCCCGAAGTTCGTTTTCTGAGGTTTATTGAATAGGAAGTCCGAAGTAGGCTTCGGCGTAGGCTTCGGAATCCTCGGAGATCCTCTTCCAGGAGGCCTCGTCGTCCTCGAAGGATCCGTCGCACACGCGCGTCAGGACGCTGCAGGCCTTTCCGGATATGCCGGCGATGCCTTTTACTTCCCATAGGGACGCGAGCTCCTCCATGCGCCCCTCCGTCTGTTCAGAGGATATCCCGCGCATCGATCCCAGGAGGATGGATGCAGCCGATCCCATCTTCTCTATGGAATCTATCTGCGGCGCTTCCTCGTCGTTCTGTTCTATCAGGTCCTCCAGGACGCTGCATTGGGTCACGAACTCGTCGATTAGGATCTCCTGATTGGACAGCGAGGGTTCGGTGCTCATGTAGTCGCACAGCAGATGGAGAAGGGACTCGGCCATGCTCTCCGCGTGATCCGGGGATTCCAGCATGTTGAGGGATTGGCATACGGCGTCGAACAGACCCTCGATGAGGACCGGAGGGTGGGTGTCGCCCTGTCCCTCTATCACCAGGAGAGGTGCGATGCGGGCGACTCCGGATCCGTAGACGTCGCCGTCGAAGACCGTTCTGAGCACCCATCTCGCGAGGGACTCGGCCATGGCGTCCTTCATCTTGTCCCGGTTCTCCGGCGACGATTCGGACAGGGCCTGCGCGAACGACGCGGCGGCCTCGTCCGGGTGTCCCGACATCAGGAGATCGACGGACCCGGACATGGGGGCGTACCAAGGCTCTCCGGAGTGGTCCTGCGTCTCCGGACCATGGACCACCATCTCCATGAGGGACTCCGACTGGGGGTCTAGGTATTCCGCGTCGGTCGCGGACGCGTCGATGCGCGCGCCGCAGTACATGCAGTATCCGGTGCCGTCGATCTCATCCATGACTATTCTGCGTCCGCAATCGGGGCAGGTCAGCACGATGTAGGCCATATGGTCCCCTGGATGGGACATCATTCCTTAAACAATCGTCGGAAGCATGAAGCGTCCGTGGAAAGCCTTTAACGTTGCCTGGCATGTGAGACGTTGATGACAGTGAATATCACGGGCGGGACCGGGGGGCTCGCAGGCATCCGTGCCGAGCTCCAGGCCCTGTCCACCAAGCAGAGGATAGCGATCATCGCGGCCATCGCGATCGCGCTCATCCTCGAGGTCCTCGGATTGTCGAGGTCCTGCCTGGGATTCCTCATCATCGCAGTGGTCCTGTACATGATCCCTCACATGATGAAGGTCATGTCTCCGAAGATCAAGGCGATGACATGTCTGGTCTTCATAGTCGTATCGCTACTCGTCGGCGTCTTCGCATACACGTCGGTGCCCGACGACTACCGCGCAACCATCGACTCGGAGAACGACTGGGTGAGGAACATGGGCATCGAGGGTTCCGACGGGACGTACACCGTGTCCTTCGAGGTCAATCCGTCGAATGCCGATGCGGGGGACGGCTGGGGGGTGAAGATCCGCCAGAGCGACATCGGCATGGTGTCGTTCGGTTCCATCGTCTCCGCCACAGGAGATGCGTACAACAAGATCCTGACTCAGAGCGAGCTGGTATCGGTCGGTGACGGATGGTACAGCGGCTCGACGGTCCTGTCCATACCCGATGGGAAGTTCGAGGTAATCACGGTGCTTCTGGAGAAGGCCGAAGGGGACGGATACAAGGATACCGGCAAGGGATTGGGATTCACCTATGATTCGGGAATATCGTTCGGAGACACCCTGCTCCTGTGTTTCAAGGGATCCGGATACACGATCCTTCTGACCTCGATCCTGTTCTTCATCATCCTCGGGTTCTCCACGATGATGCGCAGGAGCGCGGACAAGACCCGTGCCAAGATGGAGGCCGACGGAAGGCTCTATCCGAAGGGATACGGCCTGTGCAAGAGCTGCGGAACCGTGGTCCTGCCCGGAGAGGTCACATGCAGGAAGTGCGGAGCATACATCGATGTCCCGGAGGAGATGAAATCGAAGAAGAAGGACTACTTCACCTGCTCCGTCTGCGGTGCCGAGGTCCCGTCGGACGCGGACGAATGTCCCAAGTGCGGCGCCAAGTTCGACGAGGACGTCGAGGTCGAGGTCCAGCATCCCGACGGAACGGTCGATGTCTCCGACGAGGTCGTCCCTTGTCCCCATTGCGGAGAGGACGTGCCTTCGAACGCCGACTGGTGTCCTAAGTGCGGCAAGAAGATCAAAGGATGACCGGTTCCAAGCATCGGAACCGATCTGTTTTTCAAAAGAGGGGGAGCGATCCCCCTCGCTTCTCACTTCTTCCTCTTGCGGAATGTGACCTTGGAGTCCTTCATGTTGATGACGGCGTCCTCCAGCTTCTCTATGAGGTCCGATGCCGTCTGGACGAGGTCCCATCCGACCTGCTTGCCCATGACGGCCGTGCCGTCGATGAACAGCCTCGCGCTGATGCTGTACTTGAAGTTGCCTCCGGTGTCGTTGTATCTCGATACGTGCATCGTGAGGGATTCGGGCTTGTAGATCTTCGAGATCTTCTTCACCATCTCCTCTATATCCGCGTATATCGCATCGGTGGCGTTCTTCTCGTTGTCGTCGAGGCCGCTGATCTGGACGAACATCATGTCCCTCTCCCTGCAGGCGGAGAGCAGCTCTATGATGTCGTACTCCGTGATGATTCCGACCAGCTCCTTCCCTTCCAGGACGGGGAGCGTGGAGATCTTCTCCTCGGCCATCAGATCCACAGCGGCGGATACGTCGTCGTCCCATTCGATGGTGCGGACGGATGTCAGGGCGATCGATTCGATGGTTATCTGGGAGCGGGAGCTCTTCTCGAGGTCGCCGATGGTCTTGTTGTCCTTCTTCCAGTTGCTGTCTATGATCTCCCGCATCCCTATGATGCCGGTGAGGCGGTTGGCCTCGTCCACCACGGGAACGGTCCTGTAGTCCTCGCGGATCATCAGATCCAGGGCATCGTCCAGAAGGTCGTTGGCCTTCAGCGATTCCACGGGATTGCTCATGATCTCCCAGACCTTGATCTCCTTGAGGGCCTTGATGCTCCTCACGATCTCGATCAGACGGTTCCTCTCGATGATGCCGGTTATCTTCTTCCCGTTGACGATGGGGAGCTGCCTGCAGTTGGTGGACACCATCATCTCCGCGATCTTGGTGATCTGCATGTCCCCGGTCACCGTTGGAAGCCCGCGGACGAAGCTTCTGACCTTGGCGTCGAGCGTGACGCTCTTCTTCCTGAGAATGGAGGCGTAGCTCACCATGCCGATATAGGCACCGTCTTCGATCACAGGGATGTCCTGGAACTTCGTCTCCTTCATGACTGACAGCACATCGGCGACGCGGTCGTCGGGAGAGACGGTGGGGAATTCGGTCGATGCGACGCTCTCTACCGAGATGCCGTCGATCTGGGATCTCAGCATCGACAGCTTCTTCAGGTCTTCAAGGTCCTTTACACCCAATTTTTGCACCTCGATATGGAAGAGCGCGGGCAGAGCTTATAACAGCAATGGGTACTTGAACGGAATTCGTAGAGAATCCTGCGGAATCCGTATCATATCAGGATTCGACGCAGGAATGAAGGTAAGAGGTTTGACGCTTATCGCAAGGTATTAAATACTTCGCAGTTCGGCGAAGCACTTTCCGGCCATGAGCTCGTCGATGACGGCCGCGACCTTCTCGGCGGGGATGCGCTTCTGCTCCTTGGAGTCGCGGTCCCTGATGGTGACGGTTCCCTCGTGCTCTCCTCCGGGAAGGGAGTCGTAGTCGACGGTGATGCACCACGGGGTTCCGATCTCGTCCATGCGGGCATACCTCTTGCCGATGGTTCCCGATCCGTCGTAGTAGGCCTCGACGCGGTGGGTGTGGACGCTCTCGTAGATCCTTCTCGCCATGTCGTCGAGCCCGTCCTTCTCCATCAGGGGGAAGACGCCGACCTTGATCGGAGCGACGGCGGGCTTGAGCCTGAGGACGGTGTAGTCCTCCTTGGCATCGCAGGAGTAGGAGTGCTCCAGCACGGTGTAGAAGATCCTGTCGAGTCCGTGGGACGGCTCGATCACGTGGGGGACGACGCGCTCGCCGGTGATCTTCTCCTTGACGGCCGCGACCTCGAACAGGTCTCCGTCGAGGACGATCTCCTCCCCTTCCACCTTGACGGTGAGCTTCCCGTCGACGACATCGGCGGGAGACAGCTCCTCCATGGCGGCCGCTATCTCCTTCGCCTTGCCTTTGAACAGGGGTCCGAGGGCCTTGTGCTTGGCCTTGATCTTCATGATCTCGACCTCCTTCGGCTCCTCCAGCCTCTTGAAGTGGGAGAGGTCGGCTCCGGAGAACTGCGCGTGCCTGGACAGGTCCCAGCATCCCCTGTCGGCGATGCCGGTGATCTCGGTCCATCCGTACGTCAGAAGGGCCTCCGCGTCCCAGCAGTCCGCGGCGTAGTGGGCCATCTCGTCCTTCTCGTGCTGCCTGAATCTCAGCCTCGCAGGATCGACTCCGACCCTGGTGAGGAGCTGCTTGGTGGTGTACACGAAGTAGGCCAGCACGCGGTTGGCGATGATCCCGTCCTCGACGGCCTTGCCGACGGTGGTCCTGATCATGCCGACGCCGGTGTTCGGCAACAGGTCGATCTCCTCGTTCTCGATGTCCTTGAACCGGGGCCAGTCCTTGTCCTCCGGATCGACGAAGAGCTCGACCTCCATCATGTTGAACTCGCGCATGCGGATCATGCCCTGTCTGGGCGCGATCTCGTTGCGGTAGCCTCTTCCGGTCTGGATGACGCCCATGGGCATCTTCTCCCTGTTGTAGCGGTAGAGGTTCTGGAAGTTCACGAATATGCCCTGGGCGGTCTCCGGCCTCATGTATCCGACGCGGTCCTTTCCGGGACCGATGTTGGTCTTGAACATGAGGTTGAACTCGTCCACGGGGCCGAGCTCCCCTCCGCATTCCGGGCATTTCACATCGTGGTCCTTGAACGCCTGCTCCAGCTGCTTCGGGGTCAGGACGTCCGCGTTCTCGTAGAACTCCTTGACCAGGTGGTCCGCCCTGAACGGAGCCTGGCATTGGGTGCAGTACGTGATGTAGTCCGAGAACTCGTCCACATGCCCGGAGGCCTTGAAGACCTCTCTGGGATTGACGGTCTCGGAGTCGATCTCCACGAATCCCTCGCGGCCCTTGTAGATCGATCTCCATACGTCCACTATGTTGTTGCGGAGCGTGCATCCGAGCGGCCCGTAGTCGTACATCCCGGCGACGCCGCCGTAGATCTCGAAGGAGGGCCAGATG
>DATC01000127.1 GCA_002504495.1 Methanomassiliicoccaceae archaeon UBA537 | reverse complement strand
CCTATCGTCTCCGTGATGCTGTTGTAGAGTGTCATGTGGATGGTTGGAATTGTTAGATTTCCATATAAAGAACTATGGATTGCCAGCCTCGGAAATCGATGCCTCTTCTCGCAGGGACCCCGTTGTCGTAGGGGTGCTTGATCTTCACCATCTCGGTTACCAGGTCGGCACGGTCGATCAGCTCTTTCGGGGCTCCGCGACCAGTGAGCACCACCTCCGTGTGGGCTGCCTTGCGGTCGAGCATGGATACGACGTCGGTCACGTCGAGGACTCCGAGGCGTATCGAATTGACGATTTCGTCCAGGACCACGAGGTTGTATTCGCCGGAGCTCAGGGCGGCCGATGCCGATTCCATGGCCTCGGCAGTGCAGCGCCCTTCCGTTTCCTCATTGACCGGGGTTCCGTCCATATGATCCACGCCGTACGATTCGAACTCGATCCCGAGATCCATGGCGCAGTTACGCTCTCCTCCGACGCTCTCCGGTTTGAGGAACTGGATGACCTTCACGCTCAGATTGGAGCCTGCCGCTCTGAAGGCCAGCCCCATGGCGGCCGTGGTCTTTCCTTTTCCATCCCCTGTGTAAACGTGGACCAGCCCGAGGGCCTCATGGATGCGGCAATGCTTCATGGTGACGCATCGTGCGCCGAGGGTATATAGGAAACCCTCTTCGAATGTTGTTTCTCTCTATTCTCGTCCTTCTAGTCAGTTGTAGATCCCATGTTCGATGAGGCCAGACAATCATTCCGATCGTCATGGGCTGAAGACCTCTTCGTAGGAGCGATCGTCCGCACGTCTCTGTTCAGACGGCCGAAGGGTCCGGTATCCGCATCGTATCGTTCGATCGAGGTTCGTGTTCGATATCTTGAAATCGCAGTAGGCATTGGAGGGTGAGCGGGTCTCGGCCCGAGGAGGTAGTCGATGGGGACTAGGAAGAACGATGCGGGACTGGTTCTTCTCGCGGCCTGCTTGGCAGGTTTCATAACGCCTCTTCTGAGCACCATGATGAATCTGTCGCTGGTCGGCATAGGCGACGAGTTCGGTGTCGGATCCCATGAGCTGGCCTATGTGAACACGGCGTTCCTTCTGTCGTCCGTCGTCTTCATGGTGCCGCTGTCCAAGCTTGCGGACATCGTCGGGAAGAAGCGCTCCTTCATCGTCGGACTCATCGTGATAGCCTTGGGCGTCGTCCTCGCCAGCGTATCCCCCTCGTTCTGGTGGCTCGTAGGATGCAGGGTGATGATGGGCGCAGGCGCCGCGGCCACGACATCCACGAGCATCTCCATCCTGACGGACGTGTGTCCTCCGGAGCGCCGCGGTCAGGCGCTGGGCCTGCAGTCCATGTGCGTGTACATCGGACTGGCCGGAGGTCCGCCCATCGGGGGCGCTCTCAACGATCTGATCGGATGGCATGCGCTGTTCTTGTTCGTCCTGCCGTTGGCATTGGGCGCGCTGGTATGCATGTCCATGTACCCTTCCGAGATTGCGCCGGACGCCGGAAAGGCGTTGGACTGGAAGGGCTCCGTTCTGTACGGAATCGGTATTTCCGCCACCATGATCGGAGTGATCAACATAGTCGAGCCGTGGGCTCCGCCCCTCCTCGTCGCGGGGATCGTGCTGATCGCGCTCTTCGTCTTCTGGCAGTCGCGGATTCCGAACTATCTCCTCAACGTCCGTCTGTTCCGCTCCCGCGTGTTCACAGGATCCTGCATCGCCGCGTTCCTGCTCTACGCCTCATCCTATTCGGTCTCGTTTTTCCTGGCGCTGTATCTGCAGCACATAGGGGCATTGAGCTCTACGGAGGCCGGAGCCCTCATGCTGATCCAGGCCTCCGTCCAGGCCGTCTGCAGCGTCTATTTCGGAAGACTCTCGGACCGCATCGCGGACAAGAGGCTGCTGCCTTCCGCAGGCTGCATGATAACCGCCGCAGGAGTGACCCTCTACCTGTTCTACGGAACGACCATGGACCTCGTCCTGGTAGTCACGTCTCTAGTGGTCGTCGGTCTCGGATTGGGGATGTTCGCATCTCCGAATACTTCGGTCATAATGGGATCGGTACCCCGCGATGAGACCGGGGAGGCCTCCGCCATGGTGGCGGTGATGCGTCAGACCGGTATGATGGTGAGCATGGGCGTCGCCATGTTCTTCATAGCGGCGATGATGGGCGGATCCGACATGATCGTTCCGGAGAATCATGCGGCATTCGTCGAGGTCATACACATGTCGTTTGCGGTATGCCTCTCGATGTGCATCGCAGGCCTTATCGCATCTCTGCTGCGCGGACGTTCCGCAAGCAGATTGTAAGGGTGCCTAACTATCCTAAGTCTAATCTAACTGATTCAACAGGCCCAGTCATTAGTACAAAAAGGATAGAATTAGGATATTCTAATCCAATAAGCCTATATTGTCTCAACAGCACTGAAGCCTCATGACAACGGCCGCCGATGAGAACTACGAGTTCCAGAAGATCATCGTGATCCTGGGGTTCACGCTTCTGATTATCAAGTATGCGGCCTACTTCCTCACGGGTTCGGTGGCCATATTCACCGATGCCACGGAGTCCATAGTGAACGTCGTGGCGGCCTGCGTCGGCATTTACGCCCTCTATCTGTCGGCCAAGCCGGCGGACAAGGACCATCCCTTCGGCCATGGGAAGATCGAGATCATATCATCTGCGATCGAAGGCACGATGATCATCACGGCTGGTATGCTGATAATGTTCGAGACGGTCAGCTCCCTTCTCCATCCGCAGGAGATCACCGATCGTCTCGACATAGGATTGGTTCTGATCGCTCTCGCCGCCGCTGCAAACTACATCGTCGGAAGGGCCGCCATAGCCAAGGGAAGAAGGAACAGGTCCCCCGCACTGGAGGCCAGCGGGAAGCATCTCTGCTCGGACACGTACTCATCCGTTGGGATACTCGTGGGATTGGCCGTCGTGTACGTCGCCCAATCGATGGGATACGACGCCAGGTGGCTGGATTCGGGAATAGCAGGAGTGTTCGGTCTGATCATAATCGCCACCGGGGCGGGAGTCCTCAGGAAGTCCGTGAACGACACCATGGACGCCGCGGACGAATCCATGCTGACCGCGATCGCCGGAACCATCATCGACCGCCGTCACGATGATTGGATCGACGTGTACAACCTCCGTCTCATCAAGTACGGCTCCAGGATGTTCATCGACATGAAGGTGGTCCTTCCCAGGAGGATGACCGTGCAGAGGCAGCATGTCGAGGAGGAGGAGATGAAGGAGGCCATAAGGTCGAGCTTCGGTGATTCCGTCGAGACTTCCTTCAATTCCATCCCCTGCATGCCGTTCAACTGCAGGTACTGCTCCCGCAGATGCGCGTACCGCGAGCAGGAGTTCCAGGGCGAGATGGAATGGAACGTGGATCGCATGACCACATCCAGGCCGCATGATCCCGGGTCCTTCGTCATCATGGACGATGTAGACGAGCGAGGCGGTTTTATCCTGGTGCATGATATCCGGCAACATGGCAGAAGAGATTCCCAATCAGGTTGCCGAGGCAGGTCTGGATCAGTGGTATGCGACGCTCTCCCAGCAGGACAGGGTCAGGGTCCGCAGATATCTGAACGGAATCTCGACCGACACGCCGGTCGCATTCCTGAACGATCTCATCTCCCGCGCCGAAGAGGATCGCAACTATCGCCTGGCCGTGACCGCCGGAGAGTATCTCGAAGGCATGGATCTCGACGACTACGGCAGGTTCGTGGCCACCAACGGCATGATCGAAGGGCTGTTCGGCTGCGACGAGTTCACCAGGGCCAAGGAGCTGTGCTGCAGGAATCTCGATCTGTTTCCATCTGTGGAAGACAGGGTGAGAGCGGAGAACGGAGGAGATATTCCTCAGAAGATGCCCTGCAGGAACAGGCTCATCGACATCCTCGTGGGCGTGGAGGCCAACTACGACGATGCCGTCGCGGTGCTGGACCAGTACGCCGAGATGGGCCTGATCGATCCCGTGGAGAGGGACCAGAGGAAGCAGAGCCTGAAGATCCACCGCATGCAGATGTTCTTCGACAACGTCTACAACTACGACTACAAGAAGGACCGATAGCGACGCCCTTCCAGGGGATCATCGGGAGGATGTCGATGGCGGGCTCCTCGTAGGGGTGCACCTCCGCGATTCTGGAGACAACGGCCTCCAGGTCCTCCTCCTTGACAGCGAATTCTATACGGACCTCGTCAGCAGTCTCGATTCTTCCGATCTCTCCGATGTACGGATGGGATCCCTCTGCAGGCTTCCATGTGCCATGGACGGTCCACCAGCAGAAGCACCTCTCGTATCCCGGGTAGAGGGGTGACATGACCTCGTCGATCGAGTCCATCATCTCCTGCTCGGTTCCCGGAGGCACGTTGACTCCGATCCTGTAGGCCGTCGCAGGTCTCATCGCTTCATGCGCCCCATCTTGAACGGAAGATCGAAGGGCAGTCCTTGGTACTCGGAAAGGGGATTCTCCGTGACATCATCGAGATAGGCGGGCCTGCGGCTGCCGGGACCTCCGTTCGCATCGACCTCCTTGATGATCTCGTCTATGAGCTCCATTCTTTCGGGGATCTTGGAGCACATCTTCGCGGATCCCTTGTTGAGATACGACACGCTCAGGATAGTGGCCAGGAAGGATATGGGAGGTATGACGTAGAGCATCCCGGCGAATATGCCGGTGGCCTTCTTGAGGTCGCTTATGCTGTTGATCTTCTCTATCAGATGGTCCTTGGGAACGTTCCTCAGCCTTCCCTGAAGGGATTTGAGCATCAGCTTCTGACCGCCGATGACCACGTCGACGCTCCATTGGACCTGTCCGAATACCGGCGCAGGAGTTCCGCAGGCCTTCGTGGTCTTGTTCAGAACGGCCTTGCGGAAGTCCTCGGCTCCGCATCCGGGATACTCTGTCCAGTTGTATCCCGTGGTGAAGACGGAATGCGCATCGCTGCCCGACGTCTCGCACCATCTGCCGGGATAGCGGTCCATGACCAGTCTGGCGAACATGTTGGTGTAGCCGTCCGGATGACCGCCGTTGATGACCTCGAAGCCGTCGATGTCGATGTCCAGGATGCGCTCCTTCAGGCCGGGCACATGGAAGCTGAACGGATGCGGCGCTATCGCCAGGCCGCCCTGCTCCCTGATGATCTCGATGGTCTCCTCGACGGAGAGCATGTCGGGCACGCGTTCCGAAAGAAACAGACCTATGATCTCGCCGTCGGCGGTAGTGACCTCCTCTCCCGGGACGACCTCTATGTCGTCGTACTTCGAACGGGCGTACTTCTCGGCCAGGAGTGCGCCGTGGATCTCGTCGTGGTCGGTGATGCAGACGACATCCATCCCGTTGTCGCGGGCCCGATCGACCTGCATCTCGGGAGATGCGACCGATTCAGGGAACTTTATGACCCCAAGCTTCTGGAAACCGGAGAATTCGGTATGGACATGGGTGTCTGCTCTTCCCATCATGCGCGTGTAGGTTCTTGTGTTCTTAATGATGTCGAGAGAATCCCCGCAGAGGCCCGATGGTTAGCGACGGAGATCCGCTTCGATGCCTGGTTCCGCAGGCGGTTCCGATCAGTCCTCCGGCCCAATCCTGCATCGACAGCGAGTGCTGATGCATGTACGTCCCCATCGAGTTCCTGGATACGAGGCCGTCCATTCCGTCGGCGATGCCGAGGCCTCTCTTCATAGAGAAGCAGTACTCGGCTTTCGAGGGCACGATTTCTGAATAGTGGTACTCGTGTCCGCGGACGGTGCCGTCGAACAGCGGATTGTTAGGAAGGGCCTCCTCTATGACGTATGTCGGTCCGTGGCGCTTGTTGACGAAATCGGCTCTGGCGTCGAAGATGCCGGCCATCTTGTGGATATCGCCGTTCTTGTCCTTCATGTCGGAGCACATGGTCATCAGTCCGCCGCATTCTCCCAGGACGGGCTTCCCTTCGGAGCTCATGGAGCGCAGACCTTCGAGGAAATCGGCGTTCTCCGAGATCCTGTCCGCATAGAGCTCGGGATATCCGCCTCCGAGATAGGCGAAGTCGGCATCGGGCAGTGGATCTCCGTCCGTAGGTCTGAAGAAACGAAGCGATACTCCGGACGCCTCCAGGCATTCGAGGTTCTCCCTGTAGTAGAACGAATAGGCGTCATCGAACGGAACCGCGGCGCGGAGCCCAGAATCGCGTCCGACGTAGGGGCTGTGCGAAGGGAGGTCGTGCTCGAATTCCTCGGCTATGCCTTCGAGCATGTCCAGGTCGACGGTGTCGACCAGGCGTTCCAGGGGTTCGATCTCTCCTTTCTTGTAGGAATGCAGGGTCTTCAGGCCCAGATGCCTCTGGTCGAGGACGTTGTCGCGGTCCTTGCGTATCTTCCCGAGCACGGCCACGTCGGGGCAGTAGGTCGAGAAGGCGACATCCAGCTTCCGGGAGTGCTGTTCTCCGGACACCTTGTTCAGTATCACGCCGGCTATCTTGACATCGGGGTCGAAGGCCTGGAAGCCCTTCACGATGGCCGCGGCGCTCCTGGTGAGGGAGCCCGCATCGATCACGAGCACCACAGGAAGACCTAGGAGCTTGGCGATATGGGCGGTGGATCCCAGATCATCGTCGCCGCTGAATCCCTCGTAG
>DATC01000110.1:18923-19099 GCA_002504495.1 Methanomassiliicoccaceae archaeon UBA537 | reverse complement strand
AAGGAATCCATCGCCTGGAGCTACGAGTTGCTCACCAAGGTCCTCGGAATCGATCCCGATCACCTCGCCGTCACCTGCTTCGCAGGCGAGGGCGACATTCCGCGCGATGAGGAGACGGCCTCCCTATGGAGAAGCCACGGCCTCAGAGACGACCAGATCTTCTTCTACGGCAGAGA
>DATC01000110.1:4143-18898 GCA_002504495.1 Methanomassiliicoccaceae archaeon UBA537 | reverse complement strand
TCCCCGCCGGCATCACGGGGCCTTGCGGGTCCGACACGGAAATCTTCTACGATGATGGAAGAGCGAAATGCGGGCCGTCCTGCGGGCCGTCCTGCCACTGCGGCAAATACACCGAAATCTGGAACAACGTGTTCATGCAGTACAACAAACAGGCCGACGGCTCGTTCGTCCCTCTGGCTCAGAAGAACGTGGACACGGGCATGGGCCTCGAGAGGATCCTCCGCATCCTCAACGGCGTAGAAACCGTCTACGACACGTCCCTCTTCACGGGCATCATCGGCAAGATCGAAGAGCTGACCGGAAAGAAGTACGGCGACGACCCCGAGGACATCAAAGCGTTCCGCATCGTCGCCGATCACATAAGGGCCGCCACGTTCATCCTCGGCGACGGAGTCGTCCCCGCCAAGATTGGCCAGGGCTACATCCTCAGGAGACTGATAAGACGGGCCAGCAGATACCTTTCCAAGCTGGGGGTGGACGACGTCTGCATGAAGAGCATCGCCGAAGTCGTCGTCAAGGAGTATTCCGCCGCGTACCCCGAGCTCGAAAGGAACAAAGAGACCATCTATTCTGGCCTGACCGCCGAGGAGGAGAAGTTCCACCACACCCTCTCGAAGGGGCTCAGAAGATTCAACGAGATGCTGGCAGAGTCGCAGGACGAGACGCTAGACGGAGCCGCGGTCTTCCGCCTCTACGACACCTTCGGATTCCCGATCGAGCTTACCAGCGAACTCGCGAAGGAAGCGGGCAGGAAGGTGGATATGGTCGATTTCGAAGCGCGTTTCAAAGCCCACCAGGACAATTCCCGTCTCGGTGCCGACGAGCACTTCAAGGGCGGATTGGCCGACCATTCCGAGGAGACCACCAAGCTCCACACGGCCACCCATCTTCTCAATGCCGCTCTGAGGAAGATCGTGTCCCCCGACATACAGCAGAAGGGATCCAACATCACCGCCGAGAGGCTCAGATTCGACTTCAATCTGGACAGGAAGGTCACTCCCGAGGAGCTCAAGGAGGTGGAGCGCTTCGTCAACGATGCCATCAAGGCCGAGATCCCCGTGGTATGCGAGGAGATGACCTATCAGGAAGCCAAGGACCGTGGCGCTATCGGCGTGTTCACGGACAGGTACGGAGAGATGGTCAAGGTCTACACCATAGGCGACGTCTCCTGCGAGATTTGTGGAGGACCTCACGTGGAGAACACGAGGGAGCTGCAGGGATTCAAGATCAAGAAGGAGGAGAGCTCCGCCGCCGGAGTCCGCAGGATAAAAGCGGTTGTCGGCAAGTTCGACTGATCAAATCATCGTTCCCGGGCGACCGGGGACGTCCTTTCTCTTTCTGACGCCCTGCCCGATTAGCCATGAGCGCCCGTGGCGGGGCCTCCATCTCGATTCCTGCATGGGGCCGACCCCGATGGCGACAGGTACAAGTTTGACAGAATCGCAGCGACCGGAAACCCGTACGCTGAATAGGTGGACTGGGCGAGATTCGAACTCGCGGCCTCCTGCTTGCAAAGCAGGCGATCTAACCTACTGATCTACCAGCCCTCATGTCCGGCGTAGAAGGACATCAGTTAAAAGCATTTGCCCGAGAACTCGTCCATGCCGGCACTCAACGCAGTGATGAGTCCGGTCCATAGAGGCCCCATGGTTCGCCTATTCCGTTCATGCCATTCGATGGATTAAAGATAGGTCTATCGATGGCGCGTCCAGTGGCTGTCACGTTCACTTATTATAGAGGAAGTGGCGTGCTAGCACGTAGCACAGTGTGATCTATATGTTCGGAAAGAGCGTAAGACTCGAAAGGATCGTCGACAGGAACACCGGGAACTGCGTCATAGTGCCTATGGATCACGGCATATCGATCGGCCCTACAGAAGGCCTGTACGACATGAAGAAGACCGTCGACGCCGTCGCCAACGGCGGCGCCACCGCGGTGCTTATGCACAAGGGCCTCATCCGCTACAGCTACAGAAGCAGCGGACATGACATCGGACTCATAATGCACCTTTCAGCATCCACCGACCTGGGCGTCACGAGCAACAGCAAGGTCCTCGTCGCCACGGTGGAGGAGGCGATCAAAGCCGGTGCGGACGCGGTATCCGTCCATATCAACGTCGGAGCCGAAACGGAACCGGAGATGCTGGAGGATCTCGGAGCCGTATCGCGCCAGTGCAACGAATGGGGGATGCCCCTGATCGTCATGGCATACGCCCGTGGACCCAAGATCGAGAACTCGTACGATCCCCATGCGATAGCGCATGCCGCACGCGTGGCCACGGAGCTTGGGGCCGACATCGTGAAATGCAGCTATACCGGCGATCCCGATACGTTCAGGGATGTCGTCAGAGGCGCCCTTGCACCCGTTGTCATAGCCGGAGGGCCCAAGATGGATTCGGACAGGAGCATCCTCCAGATGGTCTACGATTCCGTCGAAGCTGGAGGCCATGGAGTATCCATAGGCAGGAACGTGTTCCAGCACAAGAACGTCGAAGGCATGACCAGGGCGATATCCGATATCGTCCTCCACGGATACACCGTCGACGAATCCATGAAGAAGAACCTGAGCTGATCGCATGACGGGCAAAGAGATCTGGATCAGGGCCGACCTTCCCGACGACAAGGAGATCCGGAAACAGCTGGTGCTCTCAGCTCTGGAATCTGGAATAACCGGCGCCATCGTCCGCTCGGACGATCTCGACTTCTCCGACCTTGGCAAGATCACCCTCATGGTGAACAACAAGGGGAGCCTCGGAGACGGATATGAGCTTGTGGAGCTGTCGTCTCCCTCGGATCAGGAAAAGGCCATGTCCATGGCCGGTCGCAGGAAGGGGGTCGTTCTGGATTCCAGGGATTGGACCATCATCCCCCTGGAGAACATGATCGCGAAATTCCATACTACCTCGACCAAGGTCTTCGCCTGCGCCGACACCGTGGAGCAGGCCAAGCTGTACATGCAGACCATGGAGAGAGGTGTCGACGGCATAGTCGTCTGCACCAGCGACCCGGGATCGGTGAGGAAATACACCGATATAATCCGCGACACCGGAGAGGTGGAACTCTCCGAGGTGGAGATCGTCGGCATCAAGAACATCGAGATGGGCGACCGCGTATGCGTGGACACCATCTCCAACATGGTTCCGGGAGAGGGCATGCTGGTAGGCTCACAAGCCGCCTGCCTGTTCCTTGTCCAGAGCGAGAGCGAGGAGAACGGCTACGTCGCTTCGAGACCTTTCAGGGTCAATGCCGGTGCCGTCCACGCGTACGTCCTCGGACCGGAAGGAAGGACCAGGTATCTCGGCGAATACAGATCCGGGGACACCGTGGTTCTCGTAGATAGGACGGGGACCACACGCCTCTCGTCCGTAGGCAGATGCAAGGTCGAGATCAGACCTCTCATCCTGGTGACCGCGACCGATGGAGAGAGAACGTACACGACCATCCTGCAGAACGCGGAAACAGTCAAGCTGGTCACATCCGACTCGGCGATATCCGTCACCAAGCTCGTTCCCGGAGACAAGGTCCTGGCGAGACTCGAGAGCGGAGGTCGCCATTTCGGGATGAAGATCGACGAGACCATCAGGGAGATCCGATGAAGATATGCGCCTCGCTGGATTCCGCCGATGAGCTCGAGCGCTGCAACACCGGTATGGTGGAGATCCGCCTGGATCTTCTAGGAGACGTCCCGGATACGGGTGACAGGACCCCTCTGGTCACGTATCGCGGACCCGTGGACCTGTCGATACTTCCAGCAGGATACTCCGGCATGATAGACGTCGGTCAGGAGCCGCGGCCGGATACCGGCCTGGAAGTGGTATCATCAGTCCACGACTATGAAGGGACGCCGAACGCGAAGGAGATCGTCCGCATGCTCGGTTCCATGGACGGCGACATTTCCAAAGGCGCGTTCAAGGTACGCTCCTTCAAGGACCTGGCCGACATCCTCGAGGCCTCCGCCGAAGTGAAGAGGAGGCACGTATTGCTCGGCATGGGTCCCATGGGCACCCTGACCCGCGTGCGTTCCGATATCCTGGACAACGAGTTCACATTCGGCTACGTCGGAAAACCCACGGCGCCCGGACAGCTGGACGTGAAGACGATGGAGCGTCTCGCCGACGGATGCATGGTCACAGGCATCGTGGGAGGAAGCCTCTCCAAGAGCAGTTCTCCACGCATGCACATGGCGGCTTTCGAAGCCTCGGGAATCCCCGGGATCTATCTCCCGTTCGAGACCGACGACCTCGATTGCATCGAAGAGGTCGTTCGCGGGTACGACATCCGCGGCCTCAACATCACACTGCCCCACAAACAGGCGATCATGGATCATCTGGATCGCATCGATGCGGATGCATCGGAGATAGGCGCGGTCAACACGGTGGTGAACGATGGCGGCATCCTGACCGGATCCAACACGGACATTGTAGGAATAGGAGCCGCCTTGGAAAAGGCCGGATTCGATGTCGACGGACGCCGCGCGCTCGTGATGGGATCCGGCGGCGCGGCGCGCGCCTGCGTCTACTACCTGACGAAGAACGGATGCGACGTCACCGTGACGGGTCGCAACGAGACCACAGGCACGGTGCTCGCTTCCGAATTCGGAGCCTCGTTCAGAAGACCGGATTCGGTACCCGTGATGATGCACGATCTCATCGTGAACTGCACGCCCATCGGTATGTACTCCGACGATCCGTATCCTGTGAGCATCTCGTCGATCCGCGGCGGACAGGCCGTGTTCGATATGGTCTATGGAAGAGATACGCCTCTGATGAGATATGCGACGGAAGCAGGATGCGTCATGATACGCGGAGAGGATATGCTCGCCGGACAAGGCGCCGCCTCGTTCGAAGCCTGGACAGGAAAAAGGAATGTGTTCGATACGATGAGGGATGCCATTTGACATCGGTAGGTTCCTCGCATGGCGCCATCACCGTCATCAACGCCATGCCTTGCGGCATCGGAGCTACGATAGGAGTGGGTCTGACCACGCGTGCAGCATTCTCCGAGACAGGAGGAGAAAGAACCGTGAGGATAGGGAACGACTCTTCCGAAGATGGCACCATGGCGTCGATCTGCGTAAGAAAAGCGTACGAATCCGCCGGATTGGAAGAACCGGATTCATGGAGGCTTGACACCGATTCCGAGATACCTGTATCCAGAGGGCTGAAGAGCAGCAGTTGCGCGTGCAACGCCATCCTCAGAGCCGTCGCGGCCGAGATCGGACTCGAACTGGGACCTTTGGAGCTGATAAGGCTCGGTGTGGAGTGCGCGAGAGAGGCGAAGGTCACGATCACCGGATCGTTCGATGACGCCTGCGGATGCGGACTCGGCGGACTCGTCATGACCGACAATGCCAAGGACGAGATCCTGGACAGATCCGACATAGAAGAGCTGGATGTGATCATCCATGTCCCGGGATACAAGATCCGGAAGGGCGCCGTCCCGATCGAGGCTCTTCGCGGTTCGGCTGCTCTCATGAAGGACGCGATAGCCATCGCCATGACGGATCCGTTCAAGGCCATGACCATGAACGGCAGGATAATCTCCTCCGTGCAGGGCGTGGACAACTCCGTCGCCGAGAAGGCGGTCTCCATGGGCGCATTGGGCGCCGGCATCTCGGGCTCCGGACCTGCGGTGTCCATTGTGGTTCCACGGAACGAAGGGCGCGGATTCGCGTCGGATCTCGGTCTCGACCAGAACGATGTCATACTCACAGTCACAAGGAGCGGACAATGACGCGCATCTCATTCACCGGAGGAAGGATAGGAGGGACCGCATCTCCCCCTCCTTCCAAAAGCCACACCCATAGAGCCGTCTTCCTGGCTTCGATGTCGGAAGGGCGCAGCATCGTGGACAACTGCCTCCTGTCCTCCGATACGCTGGCGACCATGGACGCGTGCAGGGCCATGGGAGCGAAGATGGAGCTGAACGGCACCGCCGCCACCATAGACGGCGGAAGCCTCCATGCCCCGGATCGCATCGTCGATGCCATGAATTCCGGAACCACCATGAGGATACTGACAGGGATATGCTCGACATTCGACCGTCCCACCACCATCACCGGAGACGAGTCGCTTCTGAGAAGGCCCATGGGCCCCCTCCTCGATGCCCTGGTGTCGCGCGGCGCCACGGTATCGTCCGAGTGCGGAAGACCTCCTGTGACGGTGAGAGGCCCCGGGCACGGAGGGCGCGTCTCCATAGACGGGAGCGTCAGCTCCCAGTTCATAACATCGTTGCTGATGTCGTCACCTCTTCTGGAAGATGATACGACCGTCGAGGTCACGGGAAGCATGGTCTCCGCTCCGTATCTCGATGTCACGACGCATATGATGCGCCTGTACGGTGCAGAGGTAATGAGAACTGGGAATTCCTTCCGTATATCAGGAGGAGACGGCTACAGCCCTTACGACTATTCCGTCCCTGCGGACTATTCATCCGCCGCATTCCCTCTCGTCGCAGGAGCCCTGGGCGGGGAATGCGAGGTCACCGGAATGGACCCTGATGATCCGCAGGGCGACAAGGCGATACTGGATATCCTGAGATCGGCCGGAGCCGAGATCGTATCGAACGCAGGCACCGTGATTGCATCCAAGAACAGAGTCGAAGGGTGTTCCGTGGATATGGGATCCGTTCCGGACCTTTTCCCCATCACGGCCGTCCTCCTCAGCGTCGCCGAAGGCGACAGTCGTCTGTACGGCGCCCCCCAGCTCAGATTCAAAGAGAGCGACAGGATCGAGACCACTGTCAGGATGATAAACGCGTTGGGCGGAGATGCCGAAGGAACATCCGACGGATGCGTGATACACGGAGTGGAAAGGCTCAAGGGAGGATACGTCGAGCATCATGGCGATCACAGGATCATGATGTCCGCGGCAATCGCATCCATAGTATGCGACGGACCCGTCGTGATGGATGATCCGGAATGCGCCGATGTCTCGTACCCCGGATTCATCGAATCGATGAGCCGCATAGGCCTCCGCTCGGAGGAATGCCGATGTTCAGATTCGGTGAGAGAGCCCAGATGACCCTGTTCGGGAAGAGCCACGGGCCGTATGTCGGTTGCATCCTCGAAGGGATTCCGGCAGGAACGGAGATCGATTCGAAGAGGATAACCGAAGAGCTCGCATTGAGGAAGCCCCAGCAGGGGATAGGAACTCCGCGCAGGGAGGATGACGAATTCGAACTGGCCGAAGGGGTGGTCGACGGCATGGCCACCGGAGAACCGATCCTGATCAGGATACCCAACACCAATACGGACGGCTCCAAGTACATGGCGTTCTACGATACACCTAGGCCGGGTCATGCCGACCTTCCTGCGCTTCTCAAGTTCCCAGATCACGACCTCCGCGGAAGCGGACAATTCTCCGGGAGACTTACTGCGGCCGTCGTCGCCGCAGGAGCCATAGCCAAGCAGATGATAGAATCGGACGGGATAGAGGTGAACGCCTTCACCAGGTCCATCGGAGATGTCATAGATCCGTGCATCCGTGCGTCCGATGAGGCGGCCGGATCCCGTTCCTTCCGTACGCGCGCATGCTCCGCGGAGCTCGATTCCGCCATGACGGAGGAGATCGAATCATGTAGCAGGGAAGGCGACAGCATCGGCGGCATCGTCGAATGCGTCATCTCAGGGCTGCCTATCGGCTTCGGAGGCATATGGTTCGATGCACTCGATGCATGCCTCGCATCTGCGATGTTCGGAATCCCTGCCTGCAAAGGCGTGGAATTCGGAGACGGATTCGCTCTCGCACGCATGCGCGGCTCCCAATCCAACGATGCATATCGCATGGATGGAGGCAGGATAGTGACGAAGACGAACCACATGGGCGGCATCGTCGGAGGAATGTCCGACGGCGCACCTGTAGTCTTCAGGGCAGTGTTCAAGCCGACGCCTTCCATATCCGTTCAACAGGAGACGATCAATCTGAAGACATGCGAGAACGACACCGTCAGCGTGAAGGGGAGGCACGACCCGTGCATAGTCCCCCGCGCCGTGGCGGTTGTTGAGGCCATGTCCGCACTCACCGTGCTGGATCAAATCGAAAGGGGATTCCGATGACAGGACTTGATGCTATCAGGAAAGAGATAGAGGATGTCGACAGACAGCTTCTAGAGCTGATGAAACGGAGGCTCGAGCTCTGCAGATCCGTAGGCGAAGAGAAGGCCAAGACTGGGGCGGCCGTCCGCAACATCGCTCAGGAGAACGACGTGGTCGACCGCTACAGGGGATTCGCCCTCAGGAACGGGATGAATCCCGTTTACGCGGAAGCGGTCTGCAGAACCCTCATGCAGGAATCCGTGGAAGCCCAGGCGGCTCTGCCCCGTCCCACGCAGTCGCCCATGCATGTAGCCATAATCGGAGGGTATGGCAAGATGGGACGGTGGATGGCGGACCTCCTCTCCGGTTCAGGGCATTCCGTGGACATCATCGATCCTTCGGCAGGCAACGGCCTCACCGTAGAAGATGCGAAATGGGCGGATGTCGTGATAGTGTCCATCCCCATATCCAGAACCGGCGGTATGCTCAGACGGCTGGACGCCATATGCAAGGATGATGTCCTCATATTCGACATCGCATCTCTCAAATCTCCGTTCATCGACGTCCTGAAGGAGCTGGGCGGACACAGATGCGTATGTTCAGTGCATCCGATGTTCGGACCTTCCGCCCAATCCATGTACAACAGGAACGTCCTGATATGCGATTGCGGCTCCGAGATCGCCGTCGAGAGAACGCTGGAGCTCCTCGGCAATCATGGAGCCAATGTGCGTACCATGCCCGTGGACGAACACGACAGATACATGTCGTATGCCCTGGGGCTGAGCCATGCGGTCAACATCGCCTTCTTCACCGTGCTGGAACGTAGCGGGATACCTTACAAGGACATGGAGACCGTGGCATCCACGACCTATCAGAAGCTCATGGACACCAACAAATCGGTTGCTTTGGAGGACCCCAATCTGTATTACGAGATCCAGCATCTGAACTCCAACAGGAGCAGGATGCTCGGCGAGTTCGACGGAGCCGTGCACGATGTGGTGGAAGCGGCGCTGAGCGACGACCCCAGATCGTTCAAGGAGCTCATGGACCGCGGACGCGAATACTTCACGGAACGATCGTCGCCTCATCGATCCGAGCCGAGAGAACACAGGGTCCATATCGTCCATCATCGCCCTGCGTTGAAGATGGATATCGCGATATGCGCGTGTGCGATCGGCATTAGGCACGAACATCCTGTCCGAACAGACAGCAGAAGACAATGCACTGCGAAGATCGGAACAGTCTCCGATCGCATAGGCTGCCGTGATGCAATCTGTAAGAACCGCACCGCCAGAGGTCTTCATGACCTCTGCGGTGCATCCAATCATATCCGCCTTGATCTGATTCCAAAGGTCGTTCTCGCTTCCCCCTTCGGCTATGGTGATCGAATCTATGGAAACGCCGGCGGATCTGTACTGATCCGTCACACCGATGTATTCGAATCCTATGGCCTCGAGAACCGCTCTCCAAAGAACAGCACGGTCAGAATCGAGTCCCAGATTCAGAAATGCACCTGACGCATTGGAAGCATCGCCGTACCCTCCTGTGAGATAAGGGAGGAACTGCACACCGTTTGAGCCCAGAGGGACTTCGGCCGCTGTAGCAGTGAGATCGTCATATGAAACGGAATCTCCGCATATGTTATCCCTGAACCACCTGAGAGATAAACCTCCGGTGCGGATGAAACCCCAGTAGAAATAAGTGTCATCCAGGGTCCCGCTATTGAAGATCAACCCCTTTCCATGAACACTCAACTCCGGAACGATTCCATCCGTCGATACACAGAACATCGAGCATGTGCCGGATACATCCGCTGCACGGCCGGATCCGATGAGACCGCATCCGAGCATGGACTGCATGGTGTCGCCGGCGCCACCGCAGATCGGGGTCCCGGGACGCAGTCCGGTCTTCTCGGACATCTCAGAGGTCAGATGCCCGATGATATCCCACGGCTTTACGATGCGAGGCATCATCCTTCTATCGAGACCGAGGATAGAGAGCTGCTCATCGGACCAACGCTTGCGACGGACATCGTATCCTAGTCCCCATCCGGACATGGTGCCTTGATCTATGAATGCATCCGAGGCCTCCGTTCCGGCGAGTTTCATGAGGATATACGGAGCATTATGGACGAACTTGACCTCGCTCCGTGACGAATCAGACATATCGGCGAGGAACCACCTGGCGAAGAGCGCCGGGAACATACAGCTGGCATCCGCATTCCCGGTCTCCTGGCCCCATATCGACAGATTCCATGAGTTGATGAGATCTGCATCATCCTGGGTACGGGAGTCCAGATAGTTGATGTACGGGCCTATGGGTGCCCCGTCAGCCCCTATTGGTGCGATGCCGCATATTATGCCGTCCCCCATTATCGACCTGATCGAATGGGGATCCAACCCTAGAGCCTCCATCCTGCTGGAGCACTCGGCCATCCCCTCGACGGTCAGACGCACATATTCGTCGGGATCCATCTCGACACGCCTAGGTCCAGGATAGTTCAGAGTGGTCCGGTTCGAGACCTCCACTATCGGATTCATCTCTGAATCGTAGACCGCCACCTTGACGCTCTGCGTGCCGGCATCGAAGCCCAGATAATAGCGGTCCTCGGAATCCGAGGGTGCAGGATGTACACCCGATAGGTGAATATCGTCGCTCATATGCATGATAATCGTACCTTCCGTCCTCGATGCGTTCGATGACCTCCTCGGGAACACGCTCCAATGCCTCGGAATCGAAAAGGCCGGATGAGACTTTCTGTTCTCCGGACGAGCTTAGCACATTGACCTCGATTCTGGAAAGATGGAAATAGCGTGCAATCGGCCCCGAAACGATAGACGAGAACTGGACCTTGTCGAAGAGTATGTACTGTTCGCAGACGTCGTACGAACCCGTCGTGACGAAGAACGAGACAGGCCCCGTGTCGAAGCAACGTCCCTTATAGGCTAGGAACAACCACCCCAGAGAAATCATGGGTATCGCAATACCCAGGATCGCCGATAATATCGATATGACGGCCGCATCCGCCTCATCCGAGCAAGGAACCAGGATCCTCAAAGCGAGAGACGCCATGATGGATGCGATGATTATCGAGACTGAAACGAAAGATATGGAAACCAGCGAACAACGGGGCTGATTAAACGGCTCTGTATCGAAAACGATCTCTGGAACAAGCAACCTCATCAGATCACGGACCTCGGAGATCGGCTTTAACGGGCAAAGGAGGGGTACGCTGTCATCAGAGTTCCCCGATTGAAGACCGACGACCTCTGCTTCAAGAGTTGCCAAACCCAGGATACGCGCGAATAACGGCCTGCGAATACGTACAGAATTGATTTTGGAGACATCGAACGACAAGCGGGTCGTACTGAAGAGCCCCGATTCCACCGTCACCGTATCGCCCATCCTGTACAGACGATAATTGCAATACGATAGTATCGAGGTGATGATAGGCACCACGGAACTGATGCAGAACAGGATGATCGATACGACTATTCCGCCAGAGTCGTTCATCACCCCGTATGCGGAATAGAATAGCAGAATCGCGCCCCATAGAAGAGAAGGTGTGGATTGAGAAAGGACCGAATGAATCAGAATCTCAAGGTAGGAGACATTGACCAAGGTCTCTTCCTTCACCTCTTCATCGATATCGTCATTCTTGCCGAAGATCATCCGGTTCAGCTCACCACGTATGGAATCCGCTCTCGTCGAATCCAGAGTCAGCTCCACCTCTGGTAAGGTGGAGTTGACATTGGAATTGACGTTGAAGACCAATACCGTGGTCCCGACTATGCGATCTATCACGGAACGCCTGACACCTACGGAAGCGAGACGTGAATAGGGAATAGACTTCTCTGTTCTGCTTAGGAGCGTATCGCGCCTATAGCGTATCTCCGTGTACTCGAACGATACTTTTGTACGTCTCCATAGCAGGAACGAGACGGACCATGCAACAGCCGCAAGAATCGTAACTGATGCGAAAGCTTCTTTCGAATCTCTGAACCCTACGGCCCAGAGAATGAATACCATAACGAAGCAAATCAACGCGTTCTTAAGAAGAACGACAGGATGATTGCGGTATTCGCCGTCCATCGAGCTCTCGCCTTCAGCATCGATACGATCACTTCATTCAGCTTCGAAGCGATGGAATCGGCCTCCGGCCCGTCCAGATGAGGCATTGAGAATACCCCTCCTGCAGTGGTCACAGTCACATCAGCCAACCCGAATGCACGATCGATGGGGCCGCGATTGATCTCCACCTGATGTATGCGTTCCACGGGAATGAGTGTATGAGAGAGGAAGACGACACCGCTTCTGACATCTAACTTCTCATCATCTATGGAGTAGGCGTAATGCCTGTAGTAGACTGCAGGCGACACCATGCAATAGATGATGATCACCGATAGCAACAAGAGCACGATCGCAGAGAACAGGTTCTCGAATCCCGCTGCGATGCGACCCATGCATAGAACAGCAACAATCGCGATCAGCAAGGACGCCACTGCGATGATGCCTTTCGAGACGTACATGGCCTTCAGACTGCGAACCGGAAGACGATGAAACTCGGCAGGCGAATGGCCGGAATAGATTTCCTCAGCAGAACTCATATTCGACATCCCGATTGAATAGGAGAAAAAGATCGGGATCGCTCCCGATGCATGTTTCAGCTTCTGTTGAGATAGGCACCGGTTGCGCCGCTTGAGACGAGACGACGGTACTTCTCCTGGACACCGTGGACAGGACGCTCTACGCGAACGGCCTCCTTGAGGCGTGACGCGATCTCCTCGTCGGAAAGACGGACATCGAGCCTTCTCTCGGGGATGTCTATGTCGATGATGTCGCCGTCCCTCAGAGCCGCTATGGGTCCACCCTCGTAAGCTTCTGGAGACACATGACCTATGGCGCCTCCTCTGGAGGCTCCGGAGAATCTTCCATCAGTGATCAGAGCAACGTCTTCTCCGAGGCCTCTGCCGACGATAAGGCTGGTCGGAGACAGCATCTCGGGCATGCCTGGAGCACCCTTCGGCCCCTCGTACCTTATGACGACCACATCCCCCTTGACGATCTTTCCGGACGTTATTGCCTCTGCGGCAGCGGATTCGCCGTCGAATACCCTGGCACGACCGCTGAACTTCATCATCTTCGGACTGACGGCAGCCTGCTTTATGACGGAGCCTTCGGGAGCCAGATTGCCCTTGAGGACCGCAATGCCGCCCTGTCTGTGGAAGGGATTGTCCAACGGACGGATGATCTCGGAGTCTGCGATCACGGCTTCATCCGCGATCTGGAAGAGGGTCCTTCCGTTTCCGGTAGGCGCATCGATGAGAAGAGGCTTCAGATCCTTCAGAACCGCGGGGATTCCACCGGCCCTGTCCAAGTCCTTAATGGCATACGGCCCGGCAGGACGGAGGCTGGTGATATGAGGTGTGTCACGGGATATCCTGTCGAAATCATCAAGAGTGACGGGACATCCGAAATCCTTGGAGATGGCAGGAAGATGCAGAGCGGTGTTGGTCGAGCCCCCTATCGCCATATCGACTCTTATCGCATTAAGGAACGAATCGCGGGAGACGATGTCTCTGGGCTTGATCCCCTTGCGTACGAGCTCGACTATCCGGCGTCCGGTCTCTCTTGCGATCTGAAGCTTCCTGTTGTCATCGGCGAGAGCTGTCGCGCAACCTGTGAGGCTCATGCCGATGGTCTCCGTGAGACAGGCCATGGTATTGGCAGTGAACAGGCCGGAGCAGCTTCCTCTACCGGGACACGATTCGCACTCGACGGCGTGGACCTCTGCGGCATCGATCTTGCCGGCGGAATAGGCGCCCATCGCTTCGAAAACCGACTGGAGATCCATGTTGGATCCGTTCCTGTCATGTCCGGGCTCCATCGCACCGCCTGTGACTATGAGACCGGGTACGTTCATGCGACCCATGGCCATCAGCATCCCGGGCGTCACCTTGTCGCAATTGGATACGCCTACCCATCCGTCGAGAGCATGGCCTTCGATCATCACTTCGCAGCAATCGGATATGACCTCTCTCGAAATGAGCGAATATCTCATTCCGTTGTGACCCATCGCTATGCCATCGCAGACCGCGGGAACACCGAATGTGAAAGGTCTTCCTCCAGCCTCGATTATTCCTTCCTTGACTGCTTCCACGATCTCATTGAGGTGGATGTGGCCGGGAACGATCTCGTTCCATGAATTCGCAATACCGATGAACGGCTTGTCGAAATCCTCGTCGCTCAACCCATCGGCCCTGAGAAGGCTCCTCTGGGGAGCGGCATTCAGGCCCTTCTTAATCGCGTCGCTTCTCATCGACAACCACTGAACGCGCGAAGGTCGGCGCGTATTAATACTGAACGGAAAAAATGAGGAGGGGTCGCCCCCTCCATTGAATCGGTTTTATGTGCTGCGGAGCACGATTTCGATGTTGACCCCGTCAGGCACCTGAATCCTCATCAGCTGCCTGAGGGCGCGCTCGTCGGCGTCCAGGTCGATGAGTCTCTTGTGGATCCTCATCTCCCAGTGGTCAACCGTCTCGCTTCCCTCTCCGTCGGGGCTCTTCCTGCAGGCCACCTTGAGCTTCTTGGTGGGCAAGGGAACAGGACCGCGGATGTCGACGCCAGTCCTCTGGGAGATTCCCTTGATCTGGCTGCAGACACCGTCGACCTTCGCCGGGTCGGTCCCGCTGAGAGAGATCCTTGCGCGCTGCGACAT
>DATC01000110.1:0-4021 GCA_002504495.1 Methanomassiliicoccaceae archaeon UBA537 | reverse complement strand
GCGAACCTTCCGAGAGGCGGGAACTCTTTGGCAGTCTCGATGACCATGGGCTTGGTGGGCTCCAGCTTCACGATGGCGATGTCGCCAGTCTTGAGGAAGTCGGGGTGGTCGGCCTTGGTCTGACCGGTCTTGGGGTCGATGGACTTGACGAGCTCGACGAACCTGCAGGCGGTCTGAGTGGTGTGGCAGTGGAAGACCGGGGTGTATCCGACGGTGATGACGGACGGGTGGTTCAGGACGACGATCTGAGCGGTGAAGGTCTTGGCGACGGAAGGCGGGTTGTCGACAGGTCCGGCGACGTCTCCCCTCTTGATGTCGTTCTTGGCAACTCCACGGACGTTGAATCCGACGTTGTCTCCAGGGAGAGCCTGGGGGAGGGTCTCGTGGTGCATCTCGATGGACTTGACCTCTCCGACGACATGGGAAGGCTCGAACATGACCTTCATGTTGGGCTTGAGGATACCGGTCTCGACACGTCCGACAGGAACGGTTCCGATACCGGTGATGGTATAGACATCCTGGACAGGAACCCTGAGGGGCTTCTCGGTGTGCTTCTCGGGAACCTTGAGGTTGTCGAGAGCCTGGATGAGGGTGGGGCCCTTGTACCAAGCCATGTTGGCGGAGGGGACCTTGACGTTGTCTCCGGTGTATGCGGAGACGGGGATGAAGGGAACCTCGTCGGTCTTGATTCCGACCATCTTCATCAGCTTGATCATGGCGTCCTTGGCCTCGTTGTACTTGGCCTCGTCGAACTTGACGGCATCCATCTTGTTGATGGCGACGATGATCTGCTTGACGCCCAGGGTGGTGGCGAGGAAGACGTGCTCCTTGGTCTGAGCCTGGGGACCCTCGATGGCGCTGCAGGTGATGATGGCTGCATCGGCCTGGGAGGTACCGGTGATCATGTTCTTGACGAAGTCGCGGTGTCCGGGAGCGTCGATGACGGTGAAGAAGTACTTGTCGGTGTAGAACTTCTTGTGGGCGACATCGATGGTGACTCCTCTCTCCCTCTCCTCCTTGAGTCCATCCATGACCCAAGCGAAGTAGAAGGATCCCTTTCCTTTCTCCTCGGCCTCCTTCTTGTACTTCTCGACGAGGTGGGGGTCGATAGCGCCAGTCTCCAGCAGGATCCTTCCAGTGAGGGTGGACTTGCCGTGGTCGACGTGGCCGATGATGACCAGATTCATGTGCTCTTTCTCTGCCATTTCTTTTCCTCCGTATGGAATGCTATTTTTGTCGATAAAGGGTTTGATATTTAAGAGATTTGACTAGGCCCTCACAGACCGGAGTAGTAGTTCGCGTCGTAAGGCTCGGGATTCAGTCCCTTGCGGGTCCTGATCTCGGTGACGACCTTCTTCTGCAGCTCCGGCGGGACCTGCTTGAATCCTGCGTTCTCGATGGACCAGATGGCCCTTCCCTGAGTGGAACCGCGGATATCCGAGGAGAATCCGAACATATCGGCGACAGGAACCTCTGCGGTGACGGTCGAATCCGCACCGTCCTGCCCCATGTCCAGAATGGTTCCGCGGCGCTGGTTGATCAGGTTGACCGCTCCGCCCATATAGTCGGGAGGAACGCTGACGAACAGTCTCTGCATAGGCTCGAGAAGAATCCTTCCGGCCTGGCACATGGCACCGTAGATACCATCCCTGACAGCAGGGATGATCTGGGCGGGACCCCTGTGGATCGTATCCTCGTGGAGCTTGGCGTCCATGAGGCAGACCTTGAGTCCAGCGATCTTCTCGGCTGCGAGAGGACCGCGGTTCATGGCCTCGTCGAAGGCCTGCTTGACGAGCTCCATGGTCTCGTGGAGATACTGGACCCCCTTGGTGCAGTCGATCAGCACGTTGTTGTTGTGGAAAGCGACGACACCCTTGGCCTCGACATCGCTCATTCCCAGGTCCTTCAGCTGCTTAGCCAGGAGCTTCGGGTCCTTGATCTTGGCATCGACGTCGATATCGTTCTTCCTGATCGCATCCTTGACGGACTCCTCGAGAGGACTGACGATGAAGTAGAACTTGTTGTGCTTGTTCGGGGACTTACCCTCGAACTCCGACGGGTTGGCGCCCTTGACGGACTCCTGGTACACCACGATGGGGGGCGAGGAGATGATGTCGACGCCCTGCTCGTTGATGATCCTGTACTCGGTGATCTCCAGGTGGAGCTCTCCCATACCGGACATCAGGTGCTCGCCGGTCTCGTTGTTGATCTCGATGTTCAGCGAAGGGTCGGCCTTGGCGATGATCCTGAGGACCTCGACCAGCTTGGGCAGGTCCGCCATGTTCTTGGCCTCGATGGCCTTGGTTATGACAGGCTCGGAGTAGTGGGCCATCCTCTCGAAGGGCTCCATGTCTTTGATGGAGGATACCGTGCTACCGGCGATGGCGTCCTTGAGCCCGGTGAGGGCGACGATGTTACCGGCCTTGCATTCCTCGATGGGAGTCCTGTCCGCTCCGACCATGAGTGCTACGGTCTGGACCCTCTGAGGCGCGGAGTTGCCGGCGATGTAGAGGGTCATACCCTTCTTGACGGTACCGGAGAACAGCCTTCCGATGGCGATCTCTCCGGCCTGCTTGTCCATGATGATCTTGGTGACCATCATGGCGACCTCTCCGTTGGGGTCGCAGTTCAGCATGTGCTGTCCGAGAGGAGTCTGGAGATCTCCCTTCCAGATGGTGGGGATACGGATCTTCTGGGACTCGACGGGGTTGGGGATGTGGTTGATGGCCATCTCGAGAACAACATCGGCGATCGGGATAATCTTGGCGAGCTTCTCCTGACCTCCCTCCTCCGCGCAGAGCTTGAAGACGGTGTTCAGGTTGAACGGCTTGTCCTTGAGCTCATCGGCTAGCTCGGGGGCGATCTCGATGGCTCTCTTCGTGACCTCGGGCCTCTGAAGGTAGGGGATAGACACCGCCCAGTTGTTGAAGGCGGAACCGAGAGCGACGGTACCGTCCTGGAGGCTGACCTGCCACTGCTTGTTGAGAGGCGCGGGAAGCGCATCGGAGATCTTCTGGTTGAACTGGGTGATGATCTTGGAGAACTTCTCGACCATCATCTGAGGGGTGAGCTGCTGCTCGACGATCGCCCTGTCGACCTTGTTGATGAAGAGCATCGGCTTGACGCGCTCCTTCATGGCCTGCCTGATGACGGTCTCGGTCTGAGGCATGATGCCTTCGACAGCGCAGCACAGGATGTAGACTCCGTCCAGAGCCCTCATGGCCCTGGTGACGTCTCCTCCGAAGTCGACGTGACCAGGAGTGTCGATGAGATTGACGAGATAGTGATCCACGGTGTGGGTCTTCGGGTCCTTGTAGGGAACGACCATGGCTGCGGAAGCGGCGTTGATCGTGATTCCCCTGGCGGCTTCCTGCTCGTCGTAATCGAGGAGGCGCTGCTCTCCGGCGGTCTCGGAGGACATCATTCCGGCTCCTGCGATCAGGTTGTCCGAGAATGTGGTCTTTCCGTGGTCGATATGCGCAGCAGTTCCGAGATTCCTGATGTGGGTCTGATCCTTCATCAGCTCGACTGCTTTCTTGGCATTGTCTTCTCTTCTGCCCATTTCCACAACCTTCGGATCATCTGGCGGACTGCGCGACCCTCTCCATCTCCTCCTTCTTCGCAACGGAGAAGGAAGTGATGTCGCCTTTGGCTGCGAGCATGAGCTCGTCTGCAAGGCACTCGTGGATCGGCTTCTTGTTCTTCTGGGACGCGGAGACCACTCCGGTGCTGAGATTGCGCAGAGCGATGTCCAGCCTCCTCTGGGGAGCCACATCGACGGCCTTGGGGACGGAGATTCCACCGAACTGGAGCCTCGTGACCTCCTCCCTGGGAGCCGCGTTCTCGAGGCACTCGACGAGCACCTGGACGGGGTTCTTCTTCGTCTTCGCTGCGACGATGTCGAATGCGAGAGAGACCGTCTTGTACGCC
The DNA here is from genome assembly GCA_002504495.1 of Methanomassiliicoccaceae archaeon UBA537. GTDB lineage: Archaea > Thermoplasmatota > Thermoplasmata > Methanomassiliicoccales > Methanomethylophilaceae > Methanoprimaticola. Next base: position 91 of record DATC01000110.1, on the reverse strand, counting down.
TTCATCTTCTTCCCGGTGTACTTCTCGGTCCTCATGATGTTGTTGATCAGCCTCTCAACGATGCTGAGCTTGGACTTTCCGAACCACCTGT
>DATC01000006.1:23593-52161 GCA_002504495.1 Methanomassiliicoccaceae archaeon UBA537 | reverse complement strand
TCGAGCTCAAGAAGTCCGACAAAGAAGCCGACCTCGAGAAGGATGCCGCCACCGGACTGGCGCAGATCCACGAAAGGGAGTACTACATGCACATGAAGGGCACGGTCCTGCTGTACTCGATCTCCTTCTGGGAAAAGGTCCCATTCGTGAAGCACGAGAGGATAAGTCTCGGGTGAATCTGAACCGTGCAATCGGGTGTCTTCCAGAGCCACTCTCCGTAGCAAGACGCCCTGCCACTCCTGCCCGAGGCTCCTTCCAGCCTCCGTCGATGCCGACGGGCTCGAACAGATCGGTTCAGAAAATGGCAAGGGTGCGGGAAGTGCGTATTAAGGGATAGTGCCTTGACACCCCCATGATTACGATGAAGGACCTGGAGGCCATCGCCGATGCCGTCCAGGAGGCCGTGGAGAAGATACCTTCCTCGGAGGCCAGGGGGAAGAAGGTCTGCATGGGGGCGGACGGGACGTGCTCCTCGGCTGTCGACAAGGTCGCCGAGAACGCGGCCCTGATGCACATCGAGAGGAACAGGCTCCCCCTCGACGTCCTCAGCGAGGAGATCGGCTATGTGGACAACGGCGGGGAGGAGGTTCTGGTCATGGATCCCATAGACGGGACATCCAACGCTATCGCCGGCCTTCCGTACTACACCGTGTCCTTGGCGGTCGGCAAGGACGCCCTTTCGAACATCCGTCTCGGATACCTGCGCAATCTGGCTACAGGGGACTCGATCTGGGCTGAGAAGGGGAAGGGGGCGTTCAAGAACGGCGCCCCCATCCATGTCAGGAAGGCCGACATGGACGATCTCTTTATGATGATCTACGCAGGGAACGGGGCCCATCCCGACGCCTTCTCCCTGGTGAAGAGGGTCCGTTCCTGCCGTTCCCTCGGATGCTCCTCCCTCGAGATGGAGATCGTCGCCGAGGGCGAGGCGGACGGCTACTTCATGAAGGCCGAGAGATACACCCGCTCCGCCCGTGTCGTCGACATCGCCGCAAGCGTCGTGATACTCAGGGAGGCCGGAGGGGAGGTCTACGATCTGGACGGCAACGTCCTCGACATGCCGTTCGATCTCGAGCACAGGTCCAACTTCTTCGCCGTAGGCGAGAAGGAGGTCTTCGATGTGGTCATGAGGCACGGGATAAAGGACACCCACCACAGGTACGGGGTCTATGCGAACGCCCACATCCCCAATGTGGTCGGGCCCACGGCGCGCGTGGTGGAGTTCCTCAGGAACGCGGGCGCCGATTTCTGCGTGGATTCGGAGATCGCGGAGGCGATAGGCGTTCCGGGAGTCCCGCTCGCCAGGATGAACGCCGACACCGTGATCGTCGTCGGCGGAGACGGGACGATCCTCAGGGCCCTCCAGGCCACCGACGCCGTGATATTCGGGATCAACTGCGGCACAGTGGGATTCCTGGCGGAGATAGAATCCGACCAGCTGGAGAGCGGCCTGGAGAGGCTCCTCTCGGGGAACTACGCCGTCGAGACCAGGATGAAGATAGCCTGCTTCTACAACGGGGAGTACCTGAAGGACTCGGTGAACGAGGTGGTCATCCATACCGACACCGTGGCCAAGATACGCCATTTCAGGATCTATGTGGACGACGTGCTGGCTTGCGAGCTCAGATCCGACGGGATCATAGTCTCGACTCCGACCGGCTCCACATGCTACGCCATGTCCCTCGGAGCCCCCTATATGGATCCGCAGGTCAATGCGCTCATGGTCGTCCCGATGGCGGCGTACAAGTTCAGCTCCCGTCCGTTCGTGGTGCCGTCGACGGCCAAGGTCACCGTGGAGAGCGTCCTCGACAAGGGATGCCTCATAGTCCTGGACGGCCAGGAGGAGGTCTACATGGAAGGAGGCTCCAGGGTGGAGCTCATGCAGTCCGAGAGGAAGGCGCGCTTCGTTCGCTTCGGAAGGGACTTCTACTCCCTGGTCAGGGAGAAGCTGGTGAACTCCCTATGACCGGAACCGACAGGATACGCGGGGTCGATATCGACTTCATCGACGCGTTCAACGAATCCGCACGGTCCACCTATCCGGACGAGTTCCTCTGCATGACCCGCGAGATAGATGGCATAGTTTCCGAGATGGTCCTTCTTCCCGGCACGGTCTACGGCGACTCCCACAGCTTCCTGAACCAGTGGATGGCGCCGATAGACTACTCCCTCGCGGGCTCGGCGCATTCCCATCCGGGATACTCCAACGAGCCTTCGGACGAGGACAAGGACTTCTTCAGGAACACCGGGGGCATCCATTTCATAACATGCCAGCCCTACGACAGGACCAGCTGGAGGGCCTACGACTCCTTCGGAGAGCCGGTGGACCTCCCCGTCGTCTGCCGCCGACGACGGCATCTACGAGGGAGTCCGCCATCTCCGTCAGACACGCCAGGTAGGCGCGGTCGTCCGATTCGGCGGCCGTGTCTATCTCGAATCCGCCTTCCAGGCGGGCGCGGTGCTTGACGATGAACCATCCGCTGTCGAAGGTGGCCCTGAAGACGTTCCCGTGCTTGGTGATCCTGTCCTTCAGGTCCGCGGAGGCCTTCTCGAACGCGCGCCTGAACGTCTCCGCGTCCATGTCGCAGGACCGCGCCTTCTCCTCTCTGAGGTAGGTCGGCAGGCATTCCGATACCGCATGGAGGCTGTTGTCGCCCGCCATCTGCCCTATGACCGCCGCGGCGCGGATGCCGTCTCCGAACGCGGCTCCTCCTCCGAACACGATGCTTCCGTGGTAGTAGCCCAGGTCGGCGCCGTCCACCACGGCCTCGCATACGGCCGCGGCGCTGTCGTCCGTGAGCACGATGCTCCTGTCCTTCTCGGGACGTTCCGGGAACGGGGTCTCGACGTCCGTATCGCATCCGTGGAGGAACACCTCCTCTATCAGCGAAGGCGATGAGACGGTCACCGCGATGCTCTTCGGCCTCATGTACAGGACGATGAGCGCGAAGACCTTCTCCATCGGGAGCAGGGAGCCCTTCTCGTCCACGATTTCTGCGAGCGTGCCTATGCCGTTGACGCGGATCCCTATGCTTCCGGGGCTGTTCGCCACCATCTCCTCCAATCTGCCTATGGAGTCCTTCCCGTCGGACGGTCCGGTGAACCCCGGATCGCGCTGGGCATCCACGGTCATCACGTCGGCTCCGAGGCGGTTGAGGATCTGCGGCAGCGATTCCGAGGCGGTGCCGCAGACGCAGTCGGCGATGATAGGGCAGCGGATGTCTCCGCGCAGCAGGTCCACGATCCTCTGGTTGTACTCCTCCGTCACCCCGTTGCGGACGGTGTATCTCCCCAGGCCCGTATGGTCGGGTGGCACCGGGGGGCTCTGGAAGTAGATGTCGAGATGCCGGACCTGCTGATCGGTGAACAGGCTGCCGTCGCGGTTCATCAGATAGTACCCGCTTATCATGTTCTGCCGCCCGGCGATATACACAGCGCAGTCGCCGTAGGATGCGCACATGGCGGCGGCCGGAGCGCTGAGGATGCCCATGTCCACCACGTCCGCACCCTGGAAGAGCAGTCCTGCGGTCACGGCGCAGGCCATCATGGCGCTGCTGTGGGCGGCGTCCCTCGCCACGATCACCTTCCGGTGGTCCATGGCCAGCGATTTTCCGAGGATTATGCCGTCCTCGGGCTTGGTGTCGTCGGTCGCCGACGACTTCAGCACCATTCTCCCGATGCGGGTCATGGCCTGTCCAACGACGCAGTCGTTCATATGGTTTATCGGTTTCCGATAGGCTCCGAATGGGGCGGATATGCCAGACCACATCGCCAGCTCGCCGAATTTTTAAATAATCTTAAATCGCTGGAAAGGCAAGACCAGGAGGGGATGACACAATGGTCATGGAGAAGATTAATCTGGAGAAGGCCAAGGAGATTGCCAAGATCAAGGGGCTGAAGCCCGGCAAGGTCAAGGGGACGGATGGCGTCCAGTTCACCAAGGGGAGCAACACCCGGCTCGACGTCATCACCTGGGACGAGTTCGAGGGGATCCTCGCCAGGAGGAAGCTGGCAGTCTACGAATCCGGCGGCTGGATGAAGATCATGAATGAATGATGCGATTGTCCCCGTCCTTTTCGACTTGCGGAGGACGGGGCCATCGATACGATTTATTAAATATCAGTATTGAATCGGCGGATTCAGGCTCTTCTCTGTGCAAGGGTATCCGAGCCTGGCCAAAGGAGATAGGTTCAGGGCCTATTCTCGTAGGAGTTCGAGGGTTCAAATCCCTTCCCTTGCACCACATTCCCAGCGTCAGCTATCGACGATTTTTCTTCATCATCCTTCTTGTCGTTCCGTCCGTTCGATTCCCAACCGGAGAGCACGTTTTGAACGACTCTCGAAGGCCTCGCTCCGGCGTAGAACGTGTTGGTCGTCATGACGTTCGTATGGCCGAGCAAGACGCTCACATCCGAAAGGGACCAGCCCTCGTCGAGAAGATACTGTCCGTAGGTCCTCCGGAGCTTCCGGAAATCGAACTGGACTCCGCAGCCCTCGCAGACCTTGGAGCGCCAGATTCCGAGAGAGTTGGAGGATACGACGGACCCTTCGATCCCGAAGATCAGATCATCCGGACAGAGACCTTCGTTCCGGATATAGAGCGAAAGGATGCCGCGGACCTCCGGACGGACGGGAACAGTCCTCCTGGACCCGTAGGAATCCCCTCCCTTCGGGCGGCGGATGTAGAACGTCCCGTTGGTAAGATCGAGATCGGAGACGCGGGCCTCGCGGATCTCGCAGGGGCGGGCGCCGGTGCCGAGGGCGAGGCAGACGGAGGCGGCATCGCGCAGATCCGAACCGGTGCAGGTGCCGGCATAACGGATGATCGCCGCGAACTCGTCCTCTTCGAGGACGGGACCGCGCGATTTCCGGTACATCGGGAACGCCGCAGGATACCTCGCACGGGCGAGACGGACGCAGTCGTTGCCGCAGAACAGACAGAGATTCCCGAGGGTACCTACATCATGCTGCAAAGCCCCCGGAGTCATACCCGACTTCTTGAGTTGAACGGCGAAGGTCTTGACATCCTCCGGAGAGAGCTTCGAAGGATCGCAGGACAGGATCTTCTCGGAAACGCGGAGTTCTTCGAGGATGCGCCCGATCCTCCGGAAGCGGCGATCGAGCTCCTTATAGGTAGAAGCGGCGTATACGCCGTCGTACTCCTTCATGAAGCGGTTGACAGCAGCGCGGAAAGGATAGCGGCCCATAAACGACGGCCTCCTTTCTTCTTCGAAGATTCATCCTTCGAATCAACACGCTTCTTCTTATAATCAGAATCCTTTGATTCGAGATTGACATGAACATTTCCGGAAAAAGCTCCCTTCTTCCGATTATGATCCTTTTCTGAAGGTACGATATAGTGCTTCTTACGAGCAGAAAAGATGGCACGATCGCCAGTATGTACTGTTTTTACATCAGGACGATCAATGTTCTCCTTCGTATTGATGTACTGTTGCTCGATGGTGATCCTGACATCGCCATCGGCAACATATGAAGATGCATTATGGACCTTAGTTTCATGATATTTCTTCGAAACGTTGTCAATGTCATCGGCTTCGACAGTAATCTTATGTGCAAGAAACCGACGAAACATGACTCATTCCTCCGAAGACATATTGCATCCGTCGAAATGCTCCATATAGAGCCTAACGGAAGTATCATCATCAACTCCCCAGTCCTGAAGATCCAAAGCCCCCTGATTGAATGCATAATCGGCAATCTTGCGAGCCCATTCATCCGAAGGCTTCTGACCAGGTTCATAGAGGCAGTCGCTGCCGAGTTTTTCAGAAACATCAAGAATGACCTTCTGGAGATTGCGCATCTGCCATCTCGATCTGACGAGCTCGATTATGAGCTCGTCCTTGGACAGCTTCTCGAGCTCCTCCCATTCGCTTCCCATTCCTTTCTCACCTCCCTTCGCGTTATGAGTGACGGAATCGCGAAGGGATGATAAACGGTTCTCCAGAATGGTCGGGACGGACATCGGAGGGCCTCCTTCTCTGCGGAGGGCGAGGCGAAGGTCGGGACGGCGTCGAACGGGTAGTAGAAGGAGACGAATCCCCTCCTCTCCGGATCGTAGATCTCGCAGGCGTAGATCCTGCCGGTGTTCTCGAGGACCTGCAGGATCCTCTCCGCGTCGGACGCCTTCTCGGTCCTGAAGTCCAGGACCTCGGCTATGACGCGGTCCCCGAAGGCTCCGGGGTTCTTCCTGATGAAGTCGAGGAGGCGGACGGACAGGGGCTCCATGGTCGGAGGCCCCCGCGGAGAGAGATGCCGCGCTTGCTCATAGGTAGCATGCATCCAGGGTTGAAGACCGTGCGCCGCGCGGCGGAGCGCACGTCCCCGAAGAAGATCTTCGAGCGGAAGGGCGCGTCGTGGCTGATGAAATCCATTCCAACCGTCACCGAAGAAACGCGGCAAGAACTCTGATCCGCACCGCACGACGCGACGGAGGCGGGCCCCCACGGGCCGCGGGCCCTGTGAGTGTCAAAGGAGCGAATGGTCCCGAGGGCGCTCGTCCCGGTTGGATGGATAGGATGGCTCCGGACTGGTCGCGGACGCGCTCCATGAAGTAGAACGAGTACGCGGGCTCCGGATCGCGGTAGGACTGGGATGCGTCGTCGTAGTACTGGGCGAGGCTGAGGTTGGAGGTGATCTGGCCGACGGTGCACTTGAGAAGAGGCTCCTTCTTGGCGAAGTGCTTCTCCTGAGGGGTTCCGAGGGACTGCTGTATGGTGCCGATGACGTCTTTCTTCTCGGTCTTGGCTTCTGCTGCGGTTGTCATTTCGATTATGCTCCTGGATCGGATCGGGAAGGCGTTTGGGAAGAAGGCTCCACGAGCCGGTTTCTGAAGGTCAGGTTCGGGGCGATGCCCCTCAGATCAGAAAATAGGGGGATCACCCCCCGTCATCGGATAGGATGACTGTGAGAAATGAGGAGCATCGGAACGCTCCGCTGCGAACCCGGCGGAGCCAGGTAAGGTGTGAATGCCGCTGACGCGGGGACAGACGCGGTAGCTGGAACACGCCGTCGAATCAAGAAAATAAGATGAAAATTGGAACAGATCCGAATGATGCCGGTAATCCGATGAAGCAGACGGCCTCCAGCACTCTTCATCATTCCATACTCGGTAGATTTGCGGTCTTGGATCCCTATGGATTAGGCGATCATGGCATCGGATATGATTGGGAAGTCGGTTGTAGAGTCCTCTCCCTGTTATTGAGGTTCAGGCATATCATATCGATAGTTGCATTCTAGTGAAATGTGCGTCCAGCTCTCGACATCTCGGTGCTGAGTCAGGTTTATTAAGGATAATATTATGGGTTCACCCGCGTAAACTCAGGACCCCCTTTTCAGTGATGAGAGGGAACACTGAGAGCACCTTCCCTAGGAACCGGTGCTTGAGCATATCCGCTTGCGGATTCATTTACGGAGGCTACCAGAAATGGCAAAGAAGAAAGAACAGAAGTCCGGTGTGGACGAGAACTTCAACTTCATCGTCCGTATCGTCAACACCGATATCGACGGACAGAAAAAGACCGTTGTCGGTCTTCAGAGCATCAAAGGCGTTGGAAAGAGGGTCGCCCAGATCGTGGCCAAGAAGGCCGATGTCGACCCCCACGCCAAGATGGGATCCCTCTCTGACGAGAAGGTCGCGGAGATCGAGAATCTCGTCAAGAGCTACGTCGAGTACGCTCCCACCTGGGCCATCAACAGGCAGAACGATTACGAGTCCGGAGCCGATATGCATCTTCTCGGCAACGATCTCGATATCATCCAGAAGGATGACATCAACAGGATGAAGATGATCCGCTGCTACCGCGGAGTCCGTCACGAGGGCCGCCACAAGGTCAGGGGACAGAGGACACGCTCGAACGGCAGACACGGACTGACTCTCGGAGTCACCAAGAAGAGCTGAGGTGTTTCGAATGGGAGATCCTAAATTTTCACGCAAGACTTACGACACGCCTTCCCACCCTTGGCAGGGCGAGAGGATCAAGGCCGAACTCGAGGTCGTTCGCGCTTTCGGACTGAAGAACAAGACCGAGGTCTGGAAGGCCGAGACCGTCCTCAGGAACCTGAGGAAGCAGTCCAGGGACCTTCAGGCTCGTCTCAGATCCGGAGACAAGCAGGCTCAGATCGAGGCCGAGGCGCTGCTCAACAAGTGCGGCAGGCTCGGATTCCTTCCTATCGGATCCAACCTCAACGATATCCTGTCCCTCAAAGACGAGGATGTCCTCTCCCGCAGGCTTCAGACCATCGTCTTCGAGAAGGGTCTCGCGAGCACCATCAACCAGGCTCGCCAGATGATCGCCCACGGTCACATCTTCATGAACGGCCACAGGGTCACTGTTCCCGGATACATCGTCTCCAGAGCCGAGGAATCCACGGTCGAGTTCAACCCTGCCTCCCCGTACACTGACGAGATGCACCCCATGAGGGTTTCAGCAGAGCAGGCCGCCGCCGGACTCGCCGCCAAGGCGAAGGTAGCTGCCGAAAAGGAAGCTGCCGATGCTGCGGCCGCCAAGGCTGATGCGGAAGAGGCAGGCATCACTGCAGAGGATGGTGTTAACTGATGACAGCCAAATGGGGAATCGCCAACATCTACGCCAGCTACAACAACGTCATGATCACCCTCACCGATATCACCGGTGCCGAGACTATCACCAAGGCCACCGGAGGAATGGTCGTCAAGCAGGCCAAGGACGAGTCTTCGCCCTACGCCGCTCAGAAGGCTGCGGAGAAGGTCGCCGAGGCCGCCAAGGAGAAGGAATTCGTCGGCATTCACGTCAGGGTCAGAGCACCCGGTGGAAACAAGTCCGCGTCTCCCGGTCCCGGAGCCCAGGCCGCAATCCGTGCGCTTACCAGGGCTGGATTGAGGATCGGTCGCATCGAGGATGTTACACCTATACCGCACGACGGTACCAAGAAGAAGGGCGGACGCAGGGGACGCAGGGTCTGAGGAGGATCTCTCATGGAGATTGAGGTTCTCGATATGGAGGAGAGGAAGGCCAGGTTCATCCTGCGCGATTCCTCTCCTGCCATGGCGAATGCGCTTCGCAGGACGCTTCTCAACGATATACCCAAGATGGCCATCGACAAGGTGGAGTTCCATCTCGGGCCTATCATGGAGGACGACAAGGACTACGAGAGTGCTACGCCCCTGTTCGATGAGATCATCGCTCACAGACTCGGAATGGTGCCTATACCCACATTGGATACATTCGTCTTCCAGGACGAATGCTCCTGCGGAGGAGAAGGCTGTCCCGGATGCAAGTTCATGTACAGCTTGAACAAGCACGGTCCAGGTGTCGTGTACTCCGGCGATCTGATGCCTCTCGGGGATCCGAACATGAAGGTCTGCGATGAGTTCATTCCGATCGTCGAATTGACCGACGATCAGGCTGTGATGATCTTCGCGACGGCTGTCATGGGGACCGCTTCCAAGCATGTGAAGTGGCAAGTATGCAACGGCGTCGGGTACTCCTACATCCCGACCATCGTTCTCGAAGAGGGCGATCATGCCTTCCTCGAGCGCCTGGTCGCGGATGTTCCTGAGAAGTACTATCGGCTCGACGGCAACAGGCTGTCTCTGTTGGATTCCGCTCATGCCAGAGATGTTCTCGCACATGCGGATCAGACCACCGATGATGTGAGATACTCCGTCGAATATGATGGCCGGAACTTCTCCTTCTCCTTCGAGACCGATGGATCCATCTCTGCTGAGGCGGCTCTTGCCAAAGCAGAGAAGATACTCGCTTCCGAATTCCTCGATCTGAAAGCTCAGATTGAGGCACTTTGAAACCACGGGTCGGCCTACGGGTCGACCCTTAAACGATTTATATAGTTCTGGCATGGTGCATCCTATGAAGATATGCCCAAAATGCGGCAGTTCCACATCGGATGACACGGATGAATTCTGCACCAGATGCGGGGCCTATTATTCGAAGGATGCCGGAGCATCGAAGACCTCGGCCGTCGGCGCTGCATTGGGTATGTCATCGCCCAGAAGAGAGCAGGCCATACCCGTTCCCGACGATGGTACTTTGGAATCCGGAATCGACGATCTCCGTGCCGGCAATTTTCCTGAAGCAATCGCACAGTTCACGTCCCATGTCAGGAGGGCCGGGCAGCCTTCCGCCGATGAATACGATCTTATGATATCCGAGATCTCATCATGCATCGCGTCCGCGGCCGAGTCTGGGAAGAATCTGTCATTCGCAGGTCTTTCCGATTTGGCCATGGAGCTCGATGAAGATATCCTGGCAGATATGATGAGGGCTGTATCGCAGATCCCCTCCGTGCCCTCGAGTCCTGTCGCTTTGGTGTTGGCGTTCTCTCAGATGAATCTGCTGTTGACCGGTTTCGATGTATTCCCGGATCTCAGAGATCTCTCCGAGATGTTCACCAGCGCTCGTTCGAACGTCGGCGCTATCATCTCATCCGATCCAGAATCAGCTGACGCTATAGCGCCCATCATGTCCTTCATGGAACTCATGCAGACATTCATGTCGAAAGCCATAGAGGAGGCGGGGGATGAAAGAATGGACGAACTCGCGGATTATTGGTCTTCCAAAGCGAATCTTCCGTATTCCAATATAGCGTTCCAGATAGCCACTATGCAGATCCAGATGTCGATGGCGAACGCAGGAAGGCTCGCGTCGAAGCTGTTCAAGAAGGGCCTCGATATTCAGCTGGATGCTTTCAAAAGGTCCTACTTCTCACCTCGTCTGCGATCGCAGGAAGTCCGTGAGCTTGCACTTCTTGACCTTATCGCTGTTGAACACCGAGTCCATCGACATTTCGAGGATCTCCACACGTTCCTTCGTATAGTCGTCGAGACCGTATTTCTCGCCTATCCATTTGGATACGGCCAGATATTTCTTGACGGATGCTTCGTGAACGGTAAGGGTCAATGCATTGCCGCATTTCAGGCATTTGCCTGCCAAGGGCATGCGTCTGTATTTCTCTCCGCATTTGGTGCATCTGACCGTCTGCGTCGAGAAGCTTCTGAGATTACCTATCATGTCCGGCAGGAAATGCTTGTTCAGGACCCTTTTGGCGACATCCTGTTCATCGACAGCACGTATCTTCTTTCCCAGACCCAGTTGACCGTCCATCTTGTCCATCATGGTCTCCAGTGTGGTGTACGCGGAATATTTCGGCCCTTCGGAGATGTCGTACGTGTCATGGGTGAACCCTGTGTTCTCATATTGATCAGGTGTCCCAATCCGTCCCGCTATGAGATCCATGATCTTCTCGATCTCCTTGGGTTCCTTCATCTCCATCGCGGCTCTGTAGAGCTCGATGGGATAATGTCTCAAGCAGTCCACGTTGTGGGCCTCCTTGTCTATCTCATTCGGATCGAGTCTGGTGGTCAGAACTAGCGGAGCATCCATGAGCCCTCCGCGTCTGTCCGGCAGGAATGTTCTCGAGAAGTTCAGCAGTCCATCCAGCGCGAGCATGACGCAATCCTCGTCTCCGTCGCAGTTCCTTCTCTTAGCAGCATGATAGAACGGATGTCCATAGCAACCGCGGACGTCGGCATAGCCGATGATTCTGCAAAGTATTCCTCCGGATGTATGCGGTGCCAGCCCGAACGTGACGTGTCCGATCAGGTCTGATCTGTTCCTGACATTGTAGTATCTCGGAAGCTTGTAGAATTTCTCCAGTTCATCATCGATGAACGTAGCGACCTTGACAAGATAGTCTCCGCAATCTTTGGCAGGCACGATGTCTTGAACTTTGAGCTCGACGATCTGTTCGGGATCGGTCAGAGGATCCCCGTTCCAATCGTGTGTGTAACCGAGTTCGTGTGCTTTCTCTATGGTGAGACCTATCTCCCTGGGCTTGAAGTGTGTTAGAGGTATGTCGGTCATATCATATCTTATGGTTCCGTCTTTGAAGCAGTCGACGCCGTTCTTCTTACGGAGTATGCCTTTTTCAAGAGCTTCGCAGGTCTTGGTGCGCGATATGAGGGAATCGAGGCATTTGAGTTCCCCGTATCTCTCACCGACGGTTTCCAAGGCGGCCTTGAATTCATCCTCCAACGGGATTTCGATGGATGCGGGCCCCATGCCTCCTCTTTCATTCTTCACGGGGACGTATGATGTATGTGCGTTGCATTCTCTGCACCAGTTCCTGAAAGTGACCTTCTTGCATACAGGGCATACCCTGTTTCCCACCTCCACGGATATGACCGTCTTCCCAGCTCTGCGGCTCGCCTGGGATGATGATGCGGCCTTGATGGCGGATACGATCTCCTTCCCCGAATCCAGCTCCTTTCCGACCGGGAACAGGGCTTGAACGGCAGGAGTCATGGATCTTTCCTTCGCCTTCTCCGGACGTCCCATCCTGGTGCCGATGCGGGTCATGGCACGCGCACGCACCTCGTAGCCGGCGGCCTTGCTGATCGCATCCAAAGTGCTGTCGCCTTCCAGCTCCTTCATGGCGACGATGGATCCCTCCTTCGTCCCGAGTCCCAGGCAGTCGAGCATAGGTTCGGAATAGAGGCTGTCGATAATGATGCGTCCGTTTCTTACGATATGGAGCGCACAGAGATCTTCAAGCATGCGCTTGGATACAGGTTCGTTCATCACCGATAGATGCTCTCCGTCGAAAGATCCGGTAGATATGATATGATCCCTCAGAGCCTTGATCCGATCAAGGGGGTAGTCGGACCAGAACAGATTGAATTTGGGATGGAGAGGGACACCTAGTTCCGAAGACATCTGCTTCGCCCTTTCGTACGTCGGATCCTTCCAATCGTCAGGAAGCACGCCTTTCTCCCTGAGCTCCAGTTCGTGCCATTCTATGGGGTATCCGCAAGGAACCAGGGTGTGGTTGTTCTCGCAGAATTCCCCGAACGGTACCAGTATCTCACCGTTGTCCACTATCTCGGATACATCCTTGCGGATTTCCAGCGCTTTTTCCTTAGTCCCTACATAGACCAGATCGCCGTTCTTCAGAAGGACGGTGGGTCCTTCTATGGAGTCGCACGGGGTGACGACGCTGGCTTTTCCAGGTCTCTCTATCTTCAATTGGGTCCCTATCGCCATGAATTCGTCCATGATGTACATGGACGGGATGCTGTATGCCAAGGATGCCAGTCCGGAGGTCCTCGCTCTACCGTAGCGGAGCCTGAATCCTCCGACTTTGCAGGGGTGGCCGAATATTGGACGTCCTGCGACGATGTCCATGAGGTACTTCTCCTTCGGCTCTACCCTCTTCGGAGCGGCAGGATCAGCCTCCTTCTTCTCGGACTTGTGGGCATCCAGGAACTTTCCTATAAATTCCCATCCAGGGATCTTCAGCTTATCCACATGCTTCTTCAGCTTGGCAGCTTTCTGACACATCCCTTCGGCGATGACGAGGCACGCGCCTCCGCGGACTCTGTTCGTCTCGATTCTGGGCAGGTCCCTGAAACCGGAGATCTCCATCTGCTCGGTTCCTTCGCCGTCCACCATGACAGGGCAGTTCCTGACTATGAGGTCGATCTCCTCCGATGTAGGAGTGTACTGTATGTGCTGGCACTGCTTGTAGAGCGGAATCTCCTCGTCGAATCTGGCGATCTCTCCTTCAGTAGGGATGTATTTCCCGATGCCCAGTTCAGTTCTGGCCACATCGGCGATCAGAACGCTCATGGCCTGGGCCGTTCCTCCTGCCGCACGGATGGGTCCTGCAAGCAGCAGATCGACGAAAGTGGATCCGTCGGAGTTCCTTCCTATCTTCGTGTCAGCGATACCTTCTAGCGGAGCGACCAATATCCCTTCTGTTAGCACTGCCAGCCCTACTCTGATTGCTCTGTCCAATGCCTTCTCGGTGCTCTCCGCAGGTCTCCGGGCGACCTCTCTTGCGATCATCAATGCTACGAGTTCACGGTTCCCGTACTCTGCAGTCAATCTGCGGATGTCCTCGGCGACTCCGTCTACCTGGTAATCCGATAGGAGCTTCTCCACACGTGATGCAAGATCCTCGGCCTGGGGGACCTCGACCTCCGTGGACGGATCGAATCCTTTCTCGCGGGCTTTTTCCGCAATGGAATAGCATTCGTCCTTCAATGCGTTGAGATGCGCGAAATAACGCGTCATCTCCTCGCTGCATGCAGGTCCTTTCGTTTCCGTCATTCGATCGGTGCCTCCGCCGCTTTGCGGCGGGCGACCACCCTCAGTTCACCGAGGATCCTTTCCGTCAGGGCTTCCATGCCCTCTCCCGTTTGGGCTGAGAACGAAATCCTTCCGTCATCCGTCTTGAGGACATCCGCTTTGCTCTCGGCTTCTATGATGGGTACGCCGTCGAATCCATCCTGCACGGTGCGGAGCAGCTTCTCCTGGATCTCACGGGGGAAGCCGCAGGTCTCGGACGGATCTATCACGAACAGCATGACGTCCGTGAGATATCTCAGAGCCAGCACCGCCTGCTTCTCGATAGCGTTTCTCTGATCGAATTCCCTATCCAAGAGTCCGGGCGTATCGATGATCTGGTACTTCCTCCAGTCATCTTTGATATGACCGACTATCACGCCCTTGGTGGTGAACGGGTAGGGTGCTATCTCCGGGGCGGCACTGGATAGGACCGTCACCAGATTGCTCTTGCCGACGTTGGGGAATCCAGCTACGACGATGGTAGGAAGTTCGGGATCGACGGCCGGCAGTTTTCTGAATTTGTTCTTGGCGTCCTGAAGGAAATCTAGATCTTCGGCAATTCTGTCCACATAGGAGTTGAGTCTTCCGTAGAAGCTTCTTCTAAGCGATTCGACTATCTCGGGATCCTTGGTTCTGCGGATATCGCGGAGGACGTCGTTCTTGAGCTTGTCCGATTTCGTGGCGCACCAGTTCACCGCACCCAGCGCCTTCTTGTAACGGTCGATGCCTATGACGATATCGATCAGTTCCGGCAGGAAATCGTTCTCCTTGTCTATTCTGGGGAATGCGTCAACATATCCTTTCAGCGCGGTGACCACGATGTCTCCGGAAGCAGTCACTTTCGCAAGAGCGGTCTTCTTCTTGGAGTCCAGGGCGTTGGTTCCGGTTTTGCGGATCTTCGACGCCCTGTGGAATGCCTTCTCCATCAGTTCCTCGGAAGAGAGAACGGTCGGTATTCTGTAGTTCATCGAAGCCATGTCGCGCCTCATCGCATCAGCCGTATTAATACTGGCGATTCCTCATCGGCAAAGGACCACCGTCGCTTTGAACAGCCATAGGTCGTGCTCCATGTCATCGCGAACCTTTAGCTTGTGGGGTATGGCTACGGACGGGCAATCCCGCAGCATGATGCCGAATTCGATCTCGGGTCTTCCCGTATCTTCGCCGATGATCCTCGTCAAGGATGAGAGATTCGTTCTGACCAGGACGCCCATATCCATCTTAGGCAGGTTCCCGCCGTCGGACAGGATCTCCGGGAATCCTATGCCGGTATGGTACATGACCTCCAGGTCTATGTTCTCCGTGAACATCTCCACGGGATCGATCCTGTAGGGATTCTTCATGTCGAGCAGCATCGATCCGATCTGTCCTGCTAGGTATTTCAGACAGTCTTTGGCAAGATCGCCGTCTGTTCTCAACGCGATGCGGATGCCTGTGGACAGAGATGATGTGGCATCCTTGGCATCGATGCTCACGAATACGGAAGCGTCTATTATCATCCCGGATACGAGGGCTATGATCTCCTCTACCGTGTACCTGGTCAGATACTTCATGAATTCCGTGAGCGAGTCCACATCTGTTATCGAACCTACTTTGTCGAAGGCCTTCTCGACACCCTTCCACGCGCATCCTTTCAACGATTCGACGTTAATCTCGGTGGAGACGAACGATCCGTTGGACGATCCCTTCGTTCCATCCTTCTGAATCCATTTGGGAGAGCCGTCATACTCGCGTTGCCACGTCGTTCCGTCGTTCGACGTGTCCTTCTTCAGTTTGATTTCGTCGACGGAGTCTCCGGAAGGATCCTTGAGTATCAGTCTGTCGGACGAAGGGCTGTTGACCAGGATCGACGGAGGTTCCAAGACAAGGAATTCGCCCGGACCTATGACGCCTTCGAGGTTCTTCTCCATGTATTTCCCTTTGGCTTTCAACACCATCTTCCATCCGGTAAGATCCACCGACGATGAACCGTTGTTGCATATCTCGATCCATTCGTTGCCTCTATCCGTGCCTTCCGGATTCGATTCGTATTCGTTGATGAGAACGCCGTTCTGGGTTGGTGCCTTGCATCTGATCTGGAATCCTGCATCGAGGCCCAGATTGACGCCCAATCCTGGTATTGGGATGTTATTCAGAACCTGTCCCATTCCGGGAACATCGCTGAGAGCGATTCCGAACTCGTTGTATTCCTCCAGTTTTGGCGCCACAAGGGAGATGCGGTTCTTTCCGACCTTGCCGTTGACCGTGAAAAGATACTTGCTCCCTTTCATCAGAGGATCCACTGTCGTCTCGATGGACCAGTCCGATCCTTCGATCCCTCCGATTCCGGAGATGATCAGGTTGTCTCTATTCCAATCACCCTTCAGTTTGACAACGATTCCGGCAGTGATGACGAGATCCGCTATCGGTGCGGTGATCACGGCGGATAGGACGGATTTGGTCTTTGCGGCGAAGGTCACCGCCGATGTCTCCAGTTCGAGAGTGAATCCGCACATCTCCAGGGTGATGGACTGGGCGCCCAGCCCTATATCGACCAGCAGATCCAGGACGGAATCCGCCAGAGCCTGCTCCACGTATTCGGTGATCATGCGGTTCATGGCTTCGATAGGTTCCATGTACGCCTGGTACAGGGCCATGAGGTTGGATGTCACGAATTCGGCCGCTTCGGCGAGCATCTCTACGAGCGTCGCCAATGCAGACCTCACGGCTTCCAGCATCTTCTGCAGAGGTTCCAGGATCGGTTCCAAGATCCTCAATGCCAGAGCAGTCAGGTCAGATGCTGCGGTGGTGCTCGGTTCGTACTCCACTCCGGACAGGCCCCACCCGGAGGATACGGAGATGTTCGTATCGACATGTATGGCGAATCCTCCTCTGCACATGGACGACAGCGAGTTCATGGCACCTGAAAGGGCCCCTGTTCCCGTGACGGTGTATCCGATCTGACCGTCGACTGTGATTTTGAATGTCGTTGCGTACGCGGCATGGGGATTGCTTCCGAATCCGACGGTATGGATGCCGCCATCGATCGTCGCATCGAATGAGGCGTTGCTCGTATCCAGGGTCAGCGACAGGTATTCGATCGTATTTTCCGATTCATCTTCAACCAGTTCGAACACGTCGTTTCCGGGCAGAGAAATGTCGCCGTTGTATGGATTGGTTCCGTCCATCCATGCCATCTCCGCCATCATGTCCTTCGATTTGTCGAATACCGGATCTATCAGGCCGAGTCCGTAGACGAATACGGTCTTCAGCAGCTTCTTCAGGATGCCATCGTCTCCTCCATCCATTGATTTCAGGCGCTCGAACTGGGTCATATCGGAACGAACGGATTGGACGTATGCGTTCAATGCGTGTTGCACCTCTTTCGAATCCATCAGGATATCGATATCGGTGCTTTCGTCTTCGTCGACGCCTGTTTTTTCCGATTCGGATATCAGCGCTTCGCGTATCCGGTCTTTCAATGTTCCGATATCCTCGAAATCGGAGGCATGGCTCTGGATCTCATCGGCCATCGAACCCAGGAACACGTCGTAGGATCTCGATGCCGATAGCGCTGATGATATGCTTTCTTCGATCGCACCGTGGCAGCCGTCCAATGCATTCCTGTATCCATCGAGAATCGCATCCATGAACGGAACGCCCTCGGCTTTCTCGATTACTACGGTACCGAGGTCCATGCGTTCGGAGATTTCCGATGCCGCCACATTCAATGTATCGCGTAACAGTTTCTCCACATAGTTCGATTCCGACTTCTCATCGTAATGTCTCTTGAACTTCGTGAGCCATTCCTGCGAGAAAAGATCCCTCGTCGGATTCTCCACATGGATCGTCATGCCGTTGATATGAACTGTCGTGGTGCCAGATCCGGGATATCTGTATGCGTCCTCTGTCAAACCTACGGACTCCATGGCATCCTTGAGATACGGGACTCCGCTGACGCCCCTCTCTCCTGAGATGAATCTTTTGAGTGCTTCTATGGTCTTCTTATGAGGCATTAGCCTGTCGCATAGACTTTCAACGATTTCGTAGCCATACAGGTAGTCCATCCACCTGAGGATAAGGTCGTCTACGGATGATGCCAGAGCCTGTGCATATACCGCCGATAGATCAATCTCGATCGAACCATCCTGGGTTGCCAGTCTCTCAGCCAGATCCACGGAGTCCGCTGTCGATAGCGGGCCGTCGCGGAAACATATGGCGGTCAGTGCATCCATCGACCATTTGAATGCTTCTTCTACATCATCATCTGTCAGAATGGCATTCGTGCCCTTGTCGCCGTATGCGGCCAATCCTCCGTAGCCGTTGATTATCCTGTACTCGGCCAAGGCTGCAAGTTGTCCGCTCATCATCTGCGATAGGGTGATTCCTCCATCTGCGGCCATGGATTCGAACAATACGGCTCTTTCCATAGCCAATGGAAGGGAATAGCTTCCGTCGGTGTAGATCTCCAATTCTGTATTGAGTCTGCTGGATTGGGATTCGATAGATACCGAAATCGTTCCGGTTCCTTTCAGATGCGCAGGGATGTAGCCGTTCTCTTTCGAGTCAAAGAAGCTGGAAGGCATAGCATTCAGTTCGATGGCGTATCCCGTCTGATGGATTGTTGCACCATGGGATGTCATTGGAAATTGGTATTCGATCCACTGTTCCGCCAGATTCCTGAACTCGTTTGCACGGGTTTTAAGATCAGATGGCTCCGATGTGGTGGATACGATTCTAACGAGATCTCCCAATCCGCAGTTGACGTATGATAAGACATCCGTTTTCGCCGCATCGATCGAATCCAAATCATCTTTGGAGGAGTCGATGTCATCGTTTGATTCCCTGTTACATGATGCCGTTATGCATATTGTCGCCGATATCAGCAATATCGCTGTTGCAATTAGTGCGAATGGAACGCTTCCGCGATCATTCTGTCTCATGACGTGATATGTTCAGGACAGAAGTGATAATGTTGTGGCACTGATGTTGGAATGACAAACGGTATTAAGATATTAGAACCTTATATGAACGCATCTCCAGTATTGATTGGAACGACCACGGAGCTATCTTCCAAAATGGCTTCATTCCGCTAGTTTCCGACTCGTTTCCATCGGTTTGCACGTTCAGCAGTCTGCGTCATGTGATTCCGTCATGACTTTCGCTCATCTGAGGTTAGAATTTATGAAAACCCCGGTAGCAGGCTACCGGGGGAACCAAGAAACAGGGTATGCCCCTGTTTCAGGTAAGATCAGTTTGCAGGATGTTCGCGGGCATTCTGCCTTTCGGCTCTTGCCAGCTTCCTTTCCTTTCTCTTCTCTTCCCTTTCTTTCTTGGTTTCGACGTGCTTCTCCTTCATTGCCATGTCATTCACCTCTTTCGGTGTCGTGCCCGTAGGCTTGACGTCGGCGGACCGGCATTCGGATGGCTCCGGAATTGCTTCCGGGTCGTCGGATTGGTCATCTGCATATCAATATATGAATTCTGTGATAAAACAGATAGAATCTCATTCGATAACGAATAAATGGTAGAAAAATAGAAGGGTAGACAGCCATGGTGTGGCTGTCTGTTTGTATCAAGCGTTGTTTCCGAGGCTGGCGAAACGAGCTATGACGCGGTCCTTGACTTCTGGAAGCATCATTATGCTGAGCGTATCGACCAGGCTGTCCCAGTCCTCCTCGCTGATCAAGACAACGTTTCCCGATTCGGTGGAAATGGTGATCTTCTCTCCTGTGAGAGCTCTGTTCACCAGTTCATTCACCCTGTCCCGGGCCCCATCAACGTTGTATGTTGCCATGAGGTGCAGGACTTAGTTCATGTATATAATACGGTCGTAATGACGTTCCGGAATGATGTAATCGATTTGGATGCAATATACACACGAATCTGTATCACTCATTATTCTATATACGCATCTAACAAAATCGTTCAATATGTATCACATGTACCGACATATGAAATTAACGGTGTTAAATTGGATTAGTAATCCAACAATGTATGGGATAAATGACGGGCCTGAGCCCGTCGGTTTCAGTCCTGAATGACTTTGACGCGGACGGACTTGCCCTTGAATTTGGATTTGGTCAGATCCATTGTCATTCTGTTGCCGAAGTCTTTGTGGACTTCCACTATGGAGTGGTCATCAAAGATTTCGATCTTTCCGATGGAGACATCCCTGACCCTTGCGTTTTTGATGATGAAATCCGCGAGAGACACTTTCTTCAAGCCATCGTTCTTGCCCAAGTTGATCTCGAATTTGCACATGCCGAAGACATCGGAGATCTGATCGTAGTCCACAACTTTTCTGATGGTGTCTTTAGAACCGGGTTCGGCATCAGGAACATCCCTCTTCTCGATCTCCATTCCCGTACGCATCTCGAATTCCTTTACAAGATGCTCTTCTTCAGATGTGACGAAGGAGACCGCGGTCCCTTCGCGTCCTGCTCTTCCAGTCCTTCCGATTCTATGGATGTACGTGTCGATGTCATCCGGCATGTCGTAATTGATGACATACGTGACATCGTCTATGTCCAATCCTCTTGCGGCGACATCGGTTGCGATAAGGAGATCTATGGTTCCGTTCTTGAAGTTGGCTAATACCTTCTCCCTTTTGATCTGAGGCATATCGCCGTGGATGGATTCAACCTTGTAGTCGTATTTCGTCAGTCTTTCTTCAAGGGTGTCGACCATCTTTTTCGTCTGACAGAAGATCAGTGCCTTTGGCTTGTCAAGGTCCAGGATCCTGCTTAACGCCCACGATTTGTTCCTTCTTCCGACGGAGATATAGTACTGCTTCGTCAGATCGAGTACCACCTCATCCTTGGATACGGATATCTCCTTGGGGCTGCGCATGTAGTCGAATGCAAGCTGTTTCACGCTTTCGGGCATGGTCGCAGAGAATAGCATGGTATGGTGGTCGCGCGGCATAGCCTTCAGTATGAATTCTATGTCGTCCATGAATCCCATATCCAGCATACGGTCGGCCTCGTCCATGACGAGAGTGTCTATCTCGGATAGATTCAGAACGCCTCTTCCTATCATGTCTCTGACGCGACCTGGAGTGCCGGCGACGATATCGCATCCTTTTGCCAGTTTCTTTATCTGTCCTTCTATGCTGGCTCCGCCGTATATCGGGATGCATATGTGACCAGAGTATTTGGCCATCTTCGACAGCTCTGTGGACACCTGGGTTGCGAGCTCTCTTGTCGGAACCAGGACTATGGCCGATGGCACCGGCTGTCCGGAAGCTATGGTACCGAGGAGTATCGAACCATAGGCTCCAGTTTTTCCAGTCCCGGTCTGTGCCTGTGCGAACATATCCGTTCCTTGAAGACCGAGAGGAACGGATTTTTCCTGAATGGGGGTGGGGGCATCCCAGCCCATGTCATCCATGGCTTTCGCAACATCTTCGGGAATCCCTATGTCTGTGAATTTGGAAATCATGCGGATCACTGATCCGAAACCTGCCTGAGACTCTACTCAGACAACCTTCTTCGACCAGAGTACTCGCTTTCTTTTAATAAATGTATTTAAAGAGGGATTGAAGGCGTTATGCAATTCCGATTGGATAATGATAATTGTTAAATACTCGACTATGATTGGAGTGTTGCCCGTGTGGACGTAGTGTAGCTGGTTATCACTTAACCTTGCCAAGGTTAGAACTCGGGTTCGAATCCCGGCGTCCGCACTCATTCTTCGTTTTTTAGTGTCTACGGTCTTTTCGCATACTTTATATCGGGTTCCTACGTGTCAGCGCACATGATACAGTGTCCGCGTGGAACGAGGGATTTTCTTCCAGACGAGATGGAGAAGCGCAGGTTCTATGAGAACCGTCTTCGTTCGACAGCGAGATCCTTCGGTTTCAGGGAGGTTGAAACTCCTATATTCGAGGATTCTGAGCTCTTCATCTTGAGATCCGGCCCGAATGTTCTGAAAGAGCTTTACGCATTCGAGGACAAGGGTGGGAGGGAGCTGGCATTGCGCCCGGAGATGACCGCTCCGGTCGTCAGGATGTTCGTCAACGGGATGAGCAACGAGCCGAAGCCGATCAAGCTGTTCTATTTCGGCCAGTGTTTCCGCTACGAAAGACCTCAGAGCGGGAGATACAGGGAGTTCTTCCAATTCGGTGCCGAGATCATCGGGGGAGAGACCCCTCAGACGGACGCGGAGGCCATAGCATTGGCGTCTTCAATGCTGGGCGCTCTCGGAGTCAAGGATTATCGGCTGCGTATCGGACACATAGGGGTTCTGAGGCAGAAGATCGCCGATATCGGTGTTCCTAAGGAGAGGACTGCCGAGGTTCTTCAGAAGCTAGACAAGAAGATGTACGATGAGGCCAGACCGTTGCTTCTGGACATGGGAGTCGACGAATCGCAGATTGAAGACCTGTTCTCGATGACGGAGACCGTAGGCGGCAAGGAGGTCCTGGACAAGGTTCCTGGAGAGGCCGGCGACTGGCTCAGGACCGTCGTAGCGTATCTCGATGCTATGGGGGTGGAGGATGTGGAGATCGATCTCGGTGTCGTCCGCGGATTGGACTACTATACCGGCATGGTCTTCGAGGCCGAAGCTCCTGCATTGGGTGCCGAGAAGCAGATATGCGGCGGAGGATCCTATACGCTGTCAGAGCTTTTCGGAGGAGAGAAGGTCTTCTCCACAGGATTCGCTGTCGGGTTCGATAGGGCGCTTCTCGCATTGGAGAAGGAAGGGACGTCGTATACGCCGGATGGAATCGACGCGTATGTCATACCTGCTTCGGACGATGTCAGGATCAAGGCGGCCGAAATAGCCTCGATGCTGAGGTCTGAGGGGATCTCGGTTGATCAGGATATAATGTGCAGGAAGATGGCGAAGGCTATGAAATTCGCTTCTTCGGCCAGAGCCTCCTTCGCAGTCATCATCGGATCCCGGGAGTTGGAATCGGGTTCCGTGATGCTTCGCGATATGACGACCGGCGAACAGACAGAGGTTGCCATCTCGGAGCTTGCCGGGCGTATCATCGGATCGAAATGAAGTATGGTCTGGAGTGGCATCGCGCCGTTCCAGACTGTCGTTCTCGATCGGTGCCGGTCCATTTCTTCATTCAGAAGGCGATCGGCAACAGGAATGAACTCCTCCGATCTTCTGACGTTGCGGAATGATACGCGGGGAATCAGGGAGGACAGGGCCTTCGCATCGTCATGAAGCGTCTTCATATCCGGCGATTTCACCCTGTATTCTCCCCTCATCTGGCGTATTACGAGTTCCGAGTCCATGACGAACTCGGCGCTTTCCTCTCCGAGTTCTACGACGTGGCTTATCGCCGCGATCAATCCTCTGTACTCCGCATAGTTGTTGGTATGGATGCCCAGGTACTCGGCGTGTCTGTGGATGATACTCCCGTTCCGTACGATCACTATCGCGTATGCGGATTTTCCAGGATTTCCGCGAGATCCGCCGTCAGAATATGCCGATATCAGTAGATCAGCTCCCTGGATACCAGGTTGCTTCCATCCACCAGGAGCACTTTCGCATGTATCGGGGAGTCAGTCAGTTCATAGGCCATGATAATGACCTTGTCACCTACCCGGCACAGATGTGCGGCGGCGCCGTTGATGGCGATGATGCCGCTTCCGCGTTTTCCGGGGATGGTATACGTGTCGAATCTGTTGCCGTTGTCGACATCGGCTACAGTGACCTTCTCCCCTGCCCATATTCCGCAACGCTCCAGAAGTTCCTCGTCGATCGTTATGCTTCCCTCGTAATCGAGACGACATTCCGTCACAGTAGCACGATGAATCTTGGAACGCAACATCCAACGCATGAGCCTGTTTATTCCGTATCCGATATGAACATTGCGCATTCGCTGCTGTTGTTCTCGCTCGGATCGTTGTCCAATTCGCATAACTTCATGATCAGGGATTCCAGATGAACGAAGTCAGGTGAGGATGTATCGATTACTTTCTCCTTGGGGAACGGCGTGTCGCGCTCCGGAGGATCTATGGAATGGACGACCCTCAGCAGACCTAGCAGCAGCACTCCTTTTCTCGTGAGGCTGTATGTCCTCGCTTCGTATCCTCCGGTTCTTTCCATCTCGAGGATGTTCTTGGATTCCATCTCTTTGAGCTTCTTGGAGATCCTTCCGCTATTGATTCCGAAGGATCTCTGTATGCCGGTGGTCATCGTCGGACCGTTGTCCATCAGATATTCGAGGATGGCGGTCGTCATGTCCCATTCTTGTACATTAGGGCCTTTCCTTGCTTCTTTCACACATGCCTGATTGATTCATTATTCAACAATTATGTGAAACAACTTGTCTCACGTTCCCGAAATCCCACCACGTTATGGAAAACAGGGAAGGTTTATTTCGAGTTGAAAAAATCAGCGTCTCTTCGGTAGCGAGAGGGAATGGGAATCGCGTCGGAATCGAATCTACGTACTAAGAAACGATATCTATCCTATGCAGCAAGAATCAGCCTCAATAGCGCGTCATCAAAAAAAGAATGAGCGCCCGGAACGGAATTCGAATCCGTGTCGAAGCCTCGACAGGGCTTCATGATAGGCCACTACACTATCCGGGCAACAAACCTTGGTATACTCATTAAGTATTTAATATTTTCTACAATCCCATACCAAAAATGAAAAAATGTCGCGCCTCAATCGGGAACACATGCCGTTAGGGGATCCGGAAGGCGGAGAGTTTCAGTATTCGGATGAGGGCCTGCCCATATCTATATCGGTGTTTTCAGTACCATGCAAGGATCTGGACAGATCGATCGGATTCTATCGCGATATCTTGGGCATGAACCTGCTGGGCTCCGATGGTGACATCGCATACATGCGTCGCGAGGCATGCACGCTCATCCTGCAACGGAGCAGGGTTGTCGGGGTCGATACGGGGGTGTATGTTACGGTCTCATCGCCGTACGATACCCATCGCAGACTGATCGATGAGGGTGTAGGATTCTTGGATGAGCCGCATAGAGGCCCATTGGGCACATCCACGGCTATACGCGACCCCGATGGGAACATAATCCGGATGATCGACGCAGGGGCCGAGTTCAGACTTCGAACCAATCACGTATCGTCGTCCAGTTGATTATCCATATGAAAAACGCGCAGATCACGATGAGAAGCGCGCCTCCAGCTATGGTAAGATCGACGATCATGGCTGCTCCTGCGATGGCTTCGACGATCAGAGAAGAGAAGAGAATCTTCCACAATACGGCTCTTCTTCCTATGAAGCATCCCAGCCCTCCGATCAGCATAAGGACTCCTGCGACGGAAAGCAGGCCGGCTGTGATTCCGGACACATCATCGTCATGCAGATATGTCATTCCTGATGATAGCGAGACTATCGCTCCCAGGATCACCATCGCGCCTAGAACGATGGATGTGAACGGGCGTTCCTGTACGGACATACGGGAGCGAATGATCGAATCGTAGAAAAGGAGGACGGTCGCGCCTTTCGGCAGTGCCGTCCTGTTGGACCGGTTTCATCCGATGAAGAACCGTTTGACGTTGGGCTTGAAAAGATAGAACAGTATCGCAAGGTCCACGACGATTCCGATGGCTGCGAACAACGGCGATACGATGAATGTTGCAACGCCTCCGATCGTGCTCAGGACCGTGAAGATCACTCCTATGTACCATATGGGGCTCCACCCTCTCAGGAACCCTGCGCACAGCAGGACGTAGACTATCCCCAGAATCAGACAGATTCCGGCAATCGCCATTCCCAATCCTTGGATGATCGACATTTCGGGGTATTGGGACACGATATCATCGATAGCCGTCTCTCCCATGATCAGGATCGTCAGGCCCATCGCGATCCATGCCATCGCGATCATCCCGTAGATGAATCCTATGAATGCTATCAGAAGAGGGCGGTCGCTTTTATCCTCCATATATGCCAATCTGGTCCGGTCTATGATAAAAGTTCCTGATGCTCGATTTCTCTTTCGGATAGGATTTAAGGAGATGACGAGGTTCGAGCTTCCATGAAGGTTCTCGCAATCAGCGGCAGTCCGTTGCCCAACGGCAACACTACCAACATACTGCTGGAGGTCCAGGACGAGTTCGAACGCGAAGGCGTGGAGATGGAGATCCTCTCGATCTACGATTACAGATTGACTAACTGCAACGTATGCATGACCTGCGAGATCCGCGGAGATGGAAGATGCGCCGATGAGGACGACGGCTTCAACGCGATACTGGATAGGATGAGGGCCGCAGATGCGATTCTCATAGCATCTCCGACCTACATGAACTCCGTGCCCAGCAATCTCCAGACGTTCCTCGAGAGGGCGATACTGGTTCTGACCCACAACGGCTGTCCCTTGAAGGGCAAGATCGGAGGGTCGATCGCAGTCTGCCAGCATGATGGGGGCTCTCTGGTGTTCAATCAGCTGACAGACTTCCTTCTCAGGAACGGGATGCTGGTATGCGGTTCCAATCCTCTCCCCATAGTCAGGGCATGGTACTCTCCCGACTATGAGAACGATGAAATCGGCATGAAAGGCGTCAGGTCCCTTGTGGCGGGCATGGTGGACGCGATGCTCCGCACTGCGCCACGATCAAGCTCCCCATCGGAAGAAGAAGAATCCGCATCCCTCGTCCATCGAGATCCTGGCCACAGCCTCCAGGCGGTCCAGAGGCCCGGAGTAGCGTCTGACCATCATCTTCCCCTCTCTGGGGAGGGCCTCTTTGAGGATGGAGGTCTCGTTGAGAAGCCGCTCCGCCTCCTTCGAATCGAAGGTCCTGCCCTCCTTCGCAGCCTGGGGGACCGATGCAATAATGCCGCATCCATGCTTCTCCGCTATGCCCGGCAGAAGGCTGTTATCCGGTCCGAACGCCCCCATGCATCCGCGGCCCTTGTCCCATGAAAGCGGGCATGCGGCGCAGACGGAGCCCATCTCATCGAAATCCAGGCAGTCCCATTCGTTGACGCTCTCGCTAGAGGAGGATACGGCCTCTCCGACCTTTTCCTCGGACAGTTTGGAGACGTCGATCCATCCTGTGTATCTTCTCTCGGATACGGGCTTCAGCTTCTCGAGGTCGTCGACCTTCTTGATCTTCTCCAGATAGACGGCGTCCGCATCTTCATTGATCCTGTTCCTCTTCACGAACGATTCCCAGTCGGCGAATATCGACTTGGCCGTGCCGTACGGGACGAATTCGTCGTAGATGGCGCCGGGTTCGAATCCGGACGGGTCGGAAAGATGTACCTTGACGATCTTCGAACGTAGCGCCCTGCAGGATGCGTTCGGTGCATCCATGACCTTGATGCCGATGTTAATCCCCATATGAGTCACAATCCTTGAGCAGGGCGAGACATGCAACCTGCGTTAATCAACATGGCGATTCCATCAATGTCGAAGCAGCATCTCCGGTCGCTCATAGCTTATACGGCATGCGCAGTAACTTGGATGGATGTTCCAAGTAGCGGTGTACGGGAAAGGCGGGATAGGCAAATCGACGATGTCCGCCAATATCTCCGTAGCTCTCGCAGAGCGCGGTTTCAAGGTGATGCAGGTCGGATGCGATCCGAAGCATGATTCCACCAGGCTGCTTCTGGGAGGAAGATCTCAGCGCACCGTTCTGNNTTCTGCTTGGAGGAAGGGCGCAACGTACGGTGCTGGACTATGTCCGCCAAACACCCATCGGAAGAAGAAGGCTGGACGACATAGTGGAGCACGGGACCGGGGGAGTGATCTGTGTCGAGGCAGGCGGTCCGGAGCCAGGCGTCGGCTGCGCCGGTCGCGGAATCCTGACAGCCTTCGATACCCTTTCGAAGCTCGGCGGGGACGGTATCGATACTGATTACAGAATATACGACGTTCTCGGAGATGTGGTGTGCGGAGGTTTCGCCGTGCCATTGAGGCGTGAGAATGCCGATGCGGTCGTCATAGTGACGTCGGGCGAATTCATGTCTCTGTATGCCGCGAACAATATAATGAAAGGGATGCGCAATTTCGATGCAGGCAGGCCGAGGCTTCTCGGCATCGTCTTCAATTCCCGTGGAGGGGATTCTGAAAGGGATGCGGTTCTCGCCTTCTCCGAGGCCACAGGCGTGGATGTGATCGCGGAGGTGCCTCGTGATCCCCTGTTCGCAGCCGCCGAGTCGGAGGGACGCACCGTCATGGAGGCGTTTCCCGGCTCCTACGCGGCCGACAGGCTGTCGAAGATCGCCGACAGGATAGTCGCCGCTTCCGACGGAGAAGCGGTTCTCTTCGATCCGCGTCCGCTGGATGATGGGCAGATGTCGGATCTCGCCGCATGCAGGCCGATTCGGC
Source organism: Methanomassiliicoccaceae archaeon UBA537 (assembly GCA_002504495.1). Lineage (GTDB taxonomy): Archaea > Thermoplasmatota > Thermoplasmata > Methanomassiliicoccales > Methanomethylophilaceae > Methanoprimaticola. Next base: position 23,765 of record DATC01000006.1, on the reverse strand, counting down.
GCGCATCGCCGGATCTGACATCACGACAATTCTGCGCTGGGTGCAGGACCTCGATCCGCGGAACGAGGATCATGAATTCATGCGCCGCGTATGGAGCCGTATCGGCTCTGATGAGGGCCGGAGGCTCCACAGTGGTGGTACATGGGCCGTCGAGCTGCATGTACTTGATGGG
>DATC01000006.1:7600-23546 GCA_002504495.1 Methanomassiliicoccaceae archaeon UBA537 | reverse complement strand
TACGCTACACGCGTGTTCGATCGCAGACCCGAGCACGATCTCCGCTGCACGCGTATGGACGATTCGGCCGCCGTGTTCGGCGGAGGAAGGTTCCTTAAGAGCGCCTTGGAGGACGCGTACTCCGAAGGGAAGAGGAGGATGTATGTGGTGACGACCTGCATGCCCGCATTGATAGGGGACGACTGCTGCTCCATCGCATCGGATTTCGAGAGGAGCCATTCCGGTACATCGGTCCGCATCGTATGCGCGGACGGGGACATGAACGGAGAGTACACGGACGGGTTCATGATCGCCGCCAAGGCGCTGGCCGAGAGGATCGACGTCGATGTTCCAAGAGGGAGCGATTCGATCAATCTGATCTCCACCTCGTTCTTCGATATCCAATCTCGTAGGAATTCGGAGGAGCTCAAAGGAATGTTCGCTCCGTTCGGTCTGAGAATCAACTGCAGATTCATCGATGACGATTCGCCTTCTCCTTTGGAGGATTTCTGCCGTGCGTCAGTAGACATCCTGATGAGCGACACGCGGAACAACAGGGAGCTGATGGACATCGTGACCGAACGCACCGGAAGGGTGCCTTTTCCCGCTGCTATGCCGGTGGGGATGCACGACTATATGGAATGGTTGCAGGAGCTGGGGCGCTTCTTCGGCAAGGCGGATGTCGCCGAGCAGGAGGCGGCACGTGTCCGGGAGAGATACAGGGCCTTCGTCGAGGTCCATCGTCCGAGGATGGAGGGGACCAAGATAATGGTGGTCTGGAAGATCGGAGGGAATCCGGATTGGCTGCTGGATGCGTTGAACGATGTCGGAGCGGATGTGATGAGGATAGGATTCTTCCCGAGCACAAGGAAGTCCGGGGGCAGACCCGATTCCAGGTACGAGGTGGTGTCGGACTACTCCGAGGAGCGTCTGGCTGCGGATATGGAGGAGCTGCGTCCGGATCTTCTGATAAGCGACATCTCGCGCAAGGTTCCGGAGGGTGTTCGTTTCGCCAGATTGAGTCGTGTCGGACCCGGATGCAACGGGTTGTTCGAGTACATCCGCTATCTGGAGGGAGTGATGCGCCTTCCGACCGTCGAAGGCTGGAGGGGAGTCGAATGAGGGTTCTTCCGGACGGACTGACGGGAGCCATCATGGCCGTCGAAGGAATCGCCGATGCGACGGTGCTCCTCCATGGTCCGGGCGGCTGCAGAGTGCGCCACATGGTCGTCTCCGATGCGGTGTTCCATAGGGATGTGGATTTCGGTGATTCGCCGTACTATTGCGGGTACTCGCAGGTTCCTGCGACGTATTTGGACGAATACGACTACATAAATGGCGCAGCATGCAAGGCGGAGGAGGCTTTGATGGACATCGGCCGCACATCCCCTCGTCTCGTGGTCGTCATCGAATCTCCGGGCGCCTCATTGATAGGGGACGATCTGCGCAGTGCCATCGCCGACAACGGGATGGCCGGAACGACGTTCGTGATGACGGATCCACTGTCATCGGTGCCCGTGACCCGCGCAATCGATCGCACGCTGAAGAGCGTGATGGATTTCATCGATCCTCCGCCGAGGCAGACGAAGAAGGGAACGGTCAATATCCTGGGGTTGTCCATAATGGACAAGGACTGGAGGTCCGCCCGTGACGAGCTCTCCGGCATCATCGGGGATATCGGGTTGGAGGTGGTGTGCATGCCGGGTGCGGGATCGTCTGTCTCGCAGCTGATCGATTCGGTCAATGCCGAATTCAATATCGTCGTATGCCCGGAGATGTGCGGGGAACTGATGCAATGGTATTCCTCCCGCGGGGTCCCGTCAATCGTATCGGATGCGGGGGCGCCCGTCGGCTTCGATGCGACAGAGGCATGGATCGCTGCGTTGGCCTCAGCGTCGGGAAGAGATCCGCATCCTGCCTTGGAACGCGTCCGTCGCTGTCGTTCCAACATCGCCGAGCGCTTCCTCGGCATGAGGTACAACGCATTGAGGATAAGGGGCCTGACGTTCTCGGTGGCCGCCCCCGCCTCTGTGGCGAGGCCCTTGACGGAGTGGCTGTTCGGATATCTGGCCATGGCTCCGGAAGCGGTCAAGGTCGATGACGGTTCGGACGAGCGCCAGGCGGAGCAGCTCGAATTCTTTCTGGAGTCGAAAGGATTCGGCTATTCATGGAATCGCGAACCGTCTGAGTGCGGCGTCGTGCTCTGCGAAGGGATAACAGCTACCGAGATGGCTCTCGACGACAGATGCAGGATCGGCATTCCGATAGGCTTTTCGTCCATGGGTCTTGACGACATACTCCCGAGGCCGATATACGGCGTAGCAGGAGCTATGTACATCTTGGACGAGCTGTTGCACGGCGTGAGAGGAAGCTGAGCTCTGGAAGATGGAAGAGAAGGAAGGTAGCCTCGCCCAGATTCGAACTGAGGTCGCAGGATCCAGAGTCCCGCATGATTGACCACTACACTACGAGGCTATCGAACCCCTGGAGTTGGTAGTTGTTCTTAAAGATATCGCTGATGAGGAAAAAAGTTAACGGGCCTTAGGGCCCGTGTTTGATCATTGGACGGCTTTCTGGACCTTGTCGAAGATCGAATCGATGGAGCCGATCCCGGGGATGGTTGTGAGGACGCCTTTGTTTCCGTAGTACTCGATGAGAGGCAACGTATTGTCCCTGTACACCTTGAGCCTGTTCTTGACGGTGGCTTCGGTGTCGTCATCCCTCTGGTAGAGCTTCCCTCCGCACTTGTCGCAGATTCCTTCGACCTTGGGAGGATTGTTGATGAGATGGTATACGGCATTGCAATCGGGGCATGAGCGTCTCTGGGTGAGCCTGGAGACGAGCTCCTCGTCCGGCACGTCGAGATTCAAAGCGAGATCCACCGATATCTGTTCGGCGAGGGCATCCGCCTGTTCGATGTTCCTGGGGAATCCGTCCAGTATGACGCCGCCGTCGGCGGAGGCGATCTTCTCTTTCATCAGGCCGATGATCAGGTCGTTCGGGACCAGGGCTCCGGAATCCATGAAGCTCTTGGCCTTCAGGCCGAGCTCCGTGCCGTTCCTGACGGCTTCGCGGAGCATATCTCCGGTGGACAGCCTGGAATAGCCCAGTTTCTCGCTGAGGAGCTCCCCCTGCGTGCCTTTGCCGGATCCCGGAGGTCCGAGCAACACGATGACCGATTTCATGAGGCGGTCCAGAACCTCATGTTATAAAGGAATACCCATGCTCCCTGCACCGTCGGCCGCATCGCTCGTAGAGATGCTCGCTGAAGTATCTGTCGCCTCTGTCCGGAAGGACTGTGACGATGTTGCCTTCCACATCCCGGGCCAGCTTCCTAACCGCGGCCAGAGCCGCGCCGGAGGACGAGCCCGCGAATATCCCCTCTTTCGAAGCGAGTCTCCTGCATTCCTCCACGGCCTCCTCGTCGGTGACCTTGATCACCCTGTCCACCAGCGTCATGTCCATGGTATCGGCGATGAAGTCGTTGCCGATGCCTTCGATCTTGTAGTCATGCTTCTCGCCTCCGCCGATGAGCGATCCCTCCGGATCGGCGAGAACACCTACGATCGACGGATCCATGCTCTTCAGATATCCGACGATGCCCGTGAACGTGCCTCCGCTTCCTGCTCCCATGACCGCGTAGTCCACATGGCCTTCCAGATCCCGATAGATCTCGGGTCCGGTGCTCTCGAAATGCGCTTTAGGATTCGATTGATTGCGGAACTGACGCAGCGACACCGATCCCGGAATCTCCTTCAGCAACTCTTCCGCTCTTCTCTCTGCGCCGAGCATCCCTTCTTCGTGAGGCGTTATCACCGTTTCAGCGCCTAATGCACGCATGAGGGTGAGCTTCTCCGAGGAGAACTTGTCGGGGACCACGAATATCACTCTGAATCCGCGTCCGAGTGCGGCGAAAGCGATTCCGAGGCCCATGTTGCCCGCGGTGGCCTCGATTATGGTTCCGCCGTCCTTCAGCAGTCCCTTAGCCGTCGCATCGCGTATCATGTACTCTGCGGTGCGGTCCTTCACGCTTCCAGAGGGATTCCACAGCTCCAGTTTCGCGTAGACGTTCACCTTGTGCGGGAATCCCATGTTCCTGAGATGGATCAGGGGCGTGTCGCCGATCAGTTCCTGCATGGATTCGTGCACGGTCATGGTCTCGCGCTCCTGATGGCGTTGTCCAGATCGGCTATGATGTCTCCGATCGATTCGATCCCGGGGGATAGACGGATGAGTCCATCAGTTATCCCTACCTTTTTGCGTATGTCCTCGGGTATGGAGGCATGGGTCATGGATGCAGGATGGCATGCGAGCGATTCGACGCCGCCCAGGCTCTCAGCGAGGGCTATCATCTCCAGAGATCCGAAGAATCTCCCGATGTCATAGCCCTCCTTCAGCTCGAACGATATCATGGCGCCACCGTTCCGGGCCTGTCCGATGTTCACATCGTATCCAGGGAAATCCTTCAAGCCGGGATAGTAGACTGTCTTCACCGCTTCGTTGTCCTTCAGGAACGCTGCGATCGCTTCTGCATTGGATACATGGCGGTCCATGCGGACCGCGAGCGTCTTGATCCCTCTGATGAGCAGGAACGAATCGAAAGGTCCGAGGACGCCTCCTGTAGCGTTCTGAATGAATGCCAAGCGCTCCGCCAATGCATCATCCTTCACGACCACGAGGCCTGCGACCAGGTCGCTGTGTCCTCCGAGATACTTGGTCGCGCTGTGGACCACTATGTCCGCGCCGAGTTCGGGAGGCCTCTGTATGTAAGGCGTCATGAACGTGTTGTCCACTATCGAAAGCGCCCCGTGCCTGTGAGCGACCTCGGACACCATGCGGATATCGGTGACAGTCATGAGCGGATTGGCCGGGCTTTCGACGAGCACGGCTTTGACATCGGGAGCGAATTCCTTCTCCAGCATCTCCTCAGACGACGTGTCCGCGATAGAGTATCCGATTCCGAACCCGTTGAATATCTTGTCGAGCACGCGGAAGGTGCCTCCATAGACGTTCCTGGAGATGAGCACCCTGTCTCCGGCCTTTAGCATGGAGAGGACGGCGGTGATCGCCGCCATTCCAGAGCCGAACGCGAAGCCGGCAGTGCCTCCCTCCAATTCCGCGATAAGCTTCTCCAACGCTTCTCTGGTGGGATTGCCGGTTCTGCTGTATTCGTATCCTCTGTTGATCCCCAGTCCGTCCTGTCTGAATGTTGACGTCTGATAGATCGGTACGTTCACCGCGCCTGTGCGAGGATCGGACGAGATCCCTCCGTGTATGAGGGCCGATTCGATGCCTCTGTATCCTGTCATTCTTTCCTCCTCCTTGTTTTCTGTTCATGCCGTTCCATCGAGGATGTTCGGTTTGCCCGTGGCCCTGGCGACTACATCGGCCTCCAGCAGCATGGCCAGGGACGAGTCGGACGCCGATCCGAAGGTCTTCTTCCTGACGTCGGTCTCCACTGTAGGATCGGATGCGCCGGCCTTCCTGCTGAGTTCTCCCGCCAGCTCTTCCGCCTTCTCGATGGCGAAGGCCTCGGCCTCATGGTACGTCGGGAACTCCACGTTCCCTCCATCGAGGAACACGATGCTCCTGGGATCCGGACCTACCGAGCCCTCCGACGGTTGGATATGTATCGTCACGGTCCTGGAGACGGATCCAGATACGGCGCCTACTGCGTTTCCCACGTTGGAATCCGCAGGCAGGATCAGTTCCGTTCCGAATATCTCGGCGACCTTCGGCAGCCATGCTCCTACAGGGGCCCCGATGCCGATGATCGGCTTGTTCAGCGTGATCTTGACTCCGAAATCCAATCCTTCGCGTCCGGAGACGGCCTTGTCGACGAGATCGGCGGCTGCCGAATCCAGATCCTCGAATCCGCCGTCCTCCAGCATGAGGTCTTTCACCAGGCAGGTGGCGATCTTGCGGACGATCATGTCCTTCACGAGCCCGATATACTCATCCACTGGGATTCCGCATTTCTTGGCCAGGAATCCGACGGCATGTCTCGACGCCTCCGCGTCGTACTCCTCGTACGAGCCTTCGGCATGGAGGATGTCGGAAGGGGTCACGCCTATGCGTGTGACCAGTCCCAGCTTCTCCAGTCTCGAGGCGTTGAACGCGTACGGCAGAACTCCGAGTATCTCTCCTGCCTCTTCCAAGCTCTTGGGCTCGTCCTTGATGAGCTCGAGCAGCCTGATGTCGCATTCCTGGAGGCTCTCGGTGGTCAGCTTCTTGGCGGGAGTGAAGAACTCTGTGGGTTGGACCAGATCCTCGATCGTCGAGGTCTCGGCTGCTCTGTCGGGAGTCGATTCGTACACCTCGGCCAGCCTCTGGGCAACATGGGGCCATTTGGACGCCGCTATGCATACGGGGATCACGCGCACGGGCGTGAGCTCCGTACGCGTCCCGTTGACCACTATCCTGCTGTCGCCTCCGATCCCGTAGGTGGAGACCGCCGCGGCGAGGACCCTGGTCCTCTTGCCTCCGATCAGCGCACCCTCCTTCTCCAGACGGGGGAATCCCCCTCTCAGGACGCCGATGTCCGTCGTGGTTCCGCCGATGTCGATCATGATGGCGTCGTCGAGTCCGGTCAGGGCCTTAGCCCCGGTCAGGCTCGATGCAGGTCCTGACAGGACGGTCTCCACGGGCCTTTTCACCGCTTCCTTCTCGTTGATGACCGTTCCGTCTCCTTTGACTATCATCAGAGGAGCATCGATGCCGAAGGCGGACAGCGACCTGTTCACGGATGCTATCAGATCCGCGATCACCGGCGTGAGCCTGGCGTTCATGAGGGCCGTGGTGGATCTCTCGTTGAATCCGAGTCCCGAGGACAGTTCGTGCCCCAGCACTATGGGGACATCCAGTATGCCTCTGGCGATCTCGGCCACGCGTTCCTCGTGCTCCGGGTTCCTGACGGCGAGGTACCCTGTTATGGCGAGGGCGTCGACCTTGCCCTTCATCTCCTCTAATGCCTCGGTCGCTCCCTTCTCGTCCAGAGGCACCTTGATCCTTCCGCGCAGATCGTGGGATCCGTCGATGCGTCTGTAGATGTCGGCAGGCACGGTCTGATCGTAGTCGTGCCCTATGCATATGAGGCCTGCTCTGCATCCTTTCCCCTCCACGACGGAGTTCGTCGCCAATGTGGACGAGAGGGATACCAGTCCGATCTCCTTGAGCAGTTCCGGGTTATGTCTGCCGATGCTTCCGCTTATGCCTATGACCAGATCGTCCCTGGTAGTCAGAGCCTTGGCTCTGCTGAGGATCCTGCCTGTGTCAAGATCTGTTATCACGCTGTCCGTGTATGTTCCGCCTGTATCGATTCCCAATCCGTATGTCATTCCTTTCACCTCCCTGCAGATACCAGTCCTTCCGATGCGTAGTGCTCGTTCACCATGTTGCATATGCGATCCGCGAGTACCCTGTCTCCTACAGCTTTCGAAGGAGACGAGATGGGGAACTCCGAGTCGCATCTCGCGCATCTGACCTTCCTGCATCCCCTGCACGCGTCCGGGCATCCCCTGCATGCCACCGCCCTCGCGTAGACAAGCGAGAACCTGAATCCGCAGACAGGGCATTCCATCTTGGTGACGGAGTCCGTGGTCCCGTAGGAGAACCCCTTCTGCCTCATGGCCTCCATGTAGCTCATCGCGACAGGCTCCCGTATCTTCTGGCCGCGTCTGCGAATGCGGCTATGTTATCGATCTTGCATGTGTCGGACGGAGGGACCTCGCATCCGCTGGCTATCACATAGCGCGAGTTGAGGCCGCGTCTGCAGAGGGCCGTCTTGACCTCCTGGCATAGGTTCTTCACGGTCGAATCCACCTGCTGGACCGAGCCCTGCTCGAACAGCTGGGGATCCACGTTTCCTGCTACGAGGCAGTCGTCCGCGTATCCTTCGTCTATGATCTGCGCCGCCGTCTTCGATCCGTCGACCAGAGGGTAGTACGCCATCGAGTAGATCGAGGGCTTGAACTTCCTTATCTGCGTGTCCAGATGGGGGAGGTCTGCGCAGTTGTGGATCGCGACCGCCATGCCGTTCCTCTTGGTCTCCTCGTTCAGGAGAGGAGCGTACCTGTCTCCCTCCAGGTCTGCGTACTCATCGTCTCCTAGGCAGGAGTAGTTCCCCCACAGGTAGTCCCAGCATATCGCGGATGCACCGGTATCTCCCATGGCCTCCGCTACCTGGCGGCAGTACTCGGTGACGGTTTCAAGGCCCTTCTTCACCGTGGAGCGCTCAATCAGTGCGTCGTAGAACACCCGTTCCGCACCGCCGGCTTGCGTCAATACGAGCAGAGGTCCCTCCAGGAAGGCCGAATGGACGACCTCCTTGCCAATGGATTCGGCGACCAGGCGGGTCCCCTCGATCAGCACTCCCGTCCTTCCCTTATGGATGTCGGGCACCTCCAGATTCTCGTAGTCCTCGAGGGATTTTATCACGGGCACGTCCACCGAGGGTGTGCTCGATTCGTCGAATCTGACATGCGCGCCGAGGTCTCCCGCCAGCACGGACAGGTCCATCAGTCCGATGGAGAAGTCCAGATCGAAGGCCTTCTGGGCCGCGGTGAATCCTGCAGCGTACTTGGCCGGGTCCTGGCACCATTCCGCATATGTCATGGAGCCGTCTCCCACGAGACGACGGGATACTCCGCAGGCTATCGGGTACGTGCACAGTCTGTCGGCGGGGTCGTCGGCCAGTGCGGCAGACACTCTCTCGAGGTGGTTCATCTCGGGCATTCTCAAGCCTCCCTCAGAAGCCTTTGGACAGCTTCGTTGGCGTTCCTGTCCCAATAATCGGCGCCGATGTCCTTGGCGAACTGCGGAGATGTCGGCGATCCTCCGACGCATACAGTGACCTTGTCGCGGTAGCCGTCTTCCTCCAGCAGATCCAGGGTGTCCTTCATCTTCAGCATGGTGGTGGTCATCAGAGCGCTGAGTGCCACGTATTGGGATCCCGTCTCGCGGGCCGTCTCCGCGATCTCCTCCGCAGGCACGTCCTTTCCGAGATCGAATACATCGAATCCGCCAGCTGTCAACAGGGTGCGGTAGATGTTCTTCCCGATGTCATGGACGTCCCCTTCCACCACAGAGAGCGTCACCTTCCTCTTGTTGCGGACGTCCTTTTCAGGAATCGCGGGAAGGAGGATGTCCAGAGCTGCATACATGGCGTTTCCCGCACCGAGGAGCTGAGGCAGATATGCGCGGTGTTTGGAGTACAGGTCGCCTACGATCGTCATGCCCTTGAGAAGTCCTCCGTTGATGGCTTCCAGGGGATCCATCCCCGATTCCAGTGCTTCGCGGGCAGCAGCCTCGGCATCCGTCTTGCTGTAGCGTTCGACGGCGCTCGCAAGCCTTCCGATGATCTCTTCATTGCTCGTCATTTCAACACTTATTCCTATTCGAATACCATATGGTATCTTATTTTCTGATTCGACTAATCTGCTCCAAGTATTTGATTCTATTCCGAATTTTGACTATTTTACTATAAATTATAGGAAATATAATGGGTGATAAATGAGTTGTTTTGATAGGCTAAAATCATCAATAATGGTGCATAAATTGTGCTTAATTCCTCATATTAACATTGTTATCTAACAAAAAATAAACAAAATATTGATATTCTTTTTATACAATTTTTAATTATTTCCTAGTAAATTGTAGTATAAAATTTCGGCTCTTGAAACCATTTGTGCTGACCCGGGAACGACGTTCGGGCGCGCGCAATCTATTATAGCGAAGGGATCCATCGTGTGGGCATACTGAACGAGGTGGCCTCATGGATCAAAAAATCATAGATCAGATCGAAGCCGTAGTAGGTAGAGAGGGGTACTCCGTGGATCCCGCGGTCCTGTACACCTACGGATTCGATGCATCCATCTATCACCACACGCCGGACATGGTGGTGCAGCCGCGCACCACGGAGCAGGTCTCGGAGATCATGAAGATAGCATACGCCAACGAAATCCCCGTCACTCCCCGCGGTGCAGGAACGGGATTGTGCGGCGCCGCCGTGCCCATCAAGGGCGGCATCGTGATGGCGATGCAGAGGATGAACAGGATCAAGAAGGTGAGCGTCGGGGATGTATGGGTCGATGTCGAAGCAGGCGTCGTATACAACGATCTCAATGCGGAGCTCGCCAAGTACGGATTCTTCTTCCCTCCCTCTCCAGGTTCTGCGGAGGCATGTCAGATCGGAGGGATGGTGGCCACCAACGCCTCCGGTATGCGCGCCGTGAAATACGGAGCCACGAGGGACTTCGTTCTCGGCCTTACATTCGTCAAGGCCGACGGCGAGATAGTCCATGCAGGCACACACACCATAAAGGACTCGTCCGGGTACCAGCTGGCAAGGCTCATGTGCGGATCCGAGGGTACCCTCGGAATAATCACCGAGGTCACTCTGAAGCTCACAACCAAGCCGAAGAAGAGCGGTTCCTGTCTATGCACGTTCGATGATGTGGAGGACGCGGGAAGGTGCATCTCCAGCATCATCGCGAAGCCTCTGATCCCCGCATCCTGCGAGCTCATGGACAGCGTGAGCATCGAGGCGGTGAACAAGGCCAGGGGCCATCCGTTCCCGGATTGCGGTGCCCTGATAGTCCTCGAGGCGGACGGAGAGACGGACGAGATCGTGGATAGGGACCTCGCCATCATCGAGGAGGTGGCCAAGGCCCACAACGCCACATCCGTCACGGCCACAAGGGACAAGGAGCTCATAGCCAAATGGACCGACGGAAGGAAGTCCGTTCTCGCCTCGTTGGCGGCGATGAAGCCGGGCTGCTCCTCCGTGTCTCTTGCCGATGATATGGGCGTGTCGATCTCCCAGGTTCCCCAGGCTGTCAAGGCGTTCAAGGAGATCTCCGAGAAGTACAACGTCACCATCGCCACCTACGGCCATGCCTCCGACGGAAACCTCCATACCAAGATGGTGATAGATTCCACCGACGCGGACGAATGGGAGCGTGGGATGAAGGCGGTCGACGAGATCTTCGATTTCTGCATCTCCCTCGGCGGAACTGTCACCGGAGAGCACGGAGTCGGGCTGTCCAAGGCACCCAGCTTCATGAAGGAGAGGGCATCGGAGCTCTCTTCGATCCGTGCTATAAAGAGCGCCATGGATCCCAAGAACATCCTGAATCCAGGCAAGTCCGAGCAGTGGACCGGTCCATTCCTGGCCAATCTGAGATACCCATGCCCGGAGTACATGGGGCACAGTGCGCCCAGGTCCTCCGGAAGGGAGTGAGTAAACGGTTTCCGGAGGGCCGCGGCCCTCCCTCTTTATTTCGATCCCGGGCTTCAGGCCCAGTACAGCTCCGGCATCCAGAACCACATATAGGCCACTTCGAGAGCGGCGACGGCTATCGCTGCGACGTACAGCGGAATGCTCCACTGCCAGATCTTGGAGCCGTCCAACGGCGGGACGGGAAGCAGATTGAACAGCGCGAGGAACGCGTTCAGATTGGCCATCAGCAGGAACACGAATACCCACGGGGTATGATTGAAGGCGAAGAGCCCCGCGATGCCGACGAGCGCCAGGACGATGTTGACGCAGGGTCCCGCCAGACTGATGAGCGCGTTCTCCTTCTTGTCCGGATGGCCGTATATCATTACCGCTCCGGGTGCCGCGAACAGGAATCCGATCATCGAGGACACGAGGGTCACGACGAGGCCCAGAGGGAACATCCTGTACTCGGACCTCATACCCATGTTCTGCGCAGTGAACTTGTGTCCCAGTTCGTGGAGAAGGAAGCTGAATACGACGAGGCCCAGGCATGTCAGGAACAGCAGCGCCCATTTGGCCGCGGTTCCGTAGGTGTGCTCAAGGTACCATGGATACGTTCCGATACCCCCGTCCCTGTACAGCAGGACGAATGCCAGGGTCAGGACCAGCATGGAGATGGAGATGTCCGTCAACTCGTGTCTGCTGAAGCGGGATTCGCGTCTTCCGGGAGTGACGTTGATGAAGTCCTCCTTTGCCATGGACGGCGTGACATCATCACATCTTATAAAGAATGGCGAATGTAGTTCAGGCGATCGGAAATATGGCGGGAAATGCGGCGCATGGCAAGGAGATCCTCAGATGGTGCGATGCATGCGGAACTCTTCTTCTCGGGGATTCATGTTCCGACTGCGGATCTCCGGGCAGGGAGTTCAGGATAAACAGTCCCGGGGACATCCGCCCGTGCATGGGGGAGTCCGTGGATATGATCCTGTCTCTTTTCCGTGACGCGTTCGGAACGGATGCTCCGTTGAAGAACCGTGCGCTCTTTCTCAACAAGATCCCGGGGGAGGACAGGGCGGACGAGATCGTTGCCGGCGGCGCGGTCATCGGAGTTCTGCGCTACGACCTCCGCAGGAGGCGTCCGGTCCTGGACCTCAGGCAGTCCGGCGCGGAGCTCTTCGAGCCTGTAGCCACCAAGGGAGCAGTGAGGTTCTCGGGGATGTCCGGCCATCTCAAAGGCAAGTGCGTGCCGGGAGCCAATGTGACGGCATCGTCGGAGGGCATCCGCGAAGGGGATCCCCTCATCCTTCGCAAGGGTACCAAGGTCGGTCCGGGCGTGGCTCTTGTCGACGGATCGCTTATGAAGGACGCCGAACGCGCCGTCAAGATCCGCGATCTGAACGCTCCGTCCGGTCTGCAGGGGATGCGGCCCGCTGGCCTGGACGTGTTTGTCCGTTGCAACAGCGGGCATATCAAGCGCATACAAAGAACGGCCGTCCGGGAGATCAGAAGGTTCCTGGAGGAGGGCAATTCCGACAGGCTTCCGGTCACCGTTTCTTTTTCGGGAGGCAAGGATTCCCTCGCGGCATTCGCATTGGCTCGGGAGGCCGCGCCGGAGCTGGAGCTGATAAACATAGACACGGGCCTGGAGTTCCCGGAGACCGTCGAATACGTGGAGCGCTTCGCTAGGGTTCATCGTCTGAAGATCCATCAGGCGCGCGGAGAGAACGGATTCAAAGACAACGTGGATTCCTTCGGTCCTCCAGCCAAGGATTTCAGATGGTGCTGCAAGGTATGCAAGCTGGGCCCGGTCACCGATGTCATCGAACGCGATTTTCCTCGCGGGACGGTCACCGTCGAAGGCAATCGCAGATTGGAATCCTTCGCGAGGTCGCAGATCGGGTTCGTCACACGCAACCCCTTCGTTCCGAATCAGATAAATCTCAATCCGATACGCGCCTGGAGCGCTGCGGAGGTGTGGGCGTACATACTTCTCCACGATCTCGAATACAATCCCCTCTATGATCGCGATTTCGAGAGGATCGGATGCTATCTGTGCCCTGCCTGTTTGGAGAGCGAATGGAGGAACACCAAGAGGATCCATCCGGAGCTCGCCTCGCAATGGGACGCGTATCTGAAAGGCTATGCCGAATCCAGAGGCCTGCCTCCGGAATATGCGGAGATGGGATTCTGGAGATGGAAGGCGCTGCCGCCGAAGATGATCGCGATAGCCGACGATCTGGATCTGGATCTGAGGCCCAAGGCCCAACAGGGGCCGTCGATCAGGCTCACCAAGGGTGCGTCCCCTTGCGCGGCAGGAGGATTCTCCATAGAAGCGGTCGTCACCGTTCCGCGTCAGAGGGACTTCTCCTACACGGCCGATGCTCTTCGTACGATAGGCGATTCCAGATACTCCGACGACTACGAGATCGCGCTTCTCAGGCTTCCCATAGGGAGGGCCCGGTTGTTCGGAGGGGGGCAGGTCTCGGTCAATTCGCCTGATGCGTCCAATGCGAAGCGCGTGTTCGAAAGGGCCGTCAAGGCATTGATCAGGGCCATGATGTGCACGGAATGCGGAATCTGCGCCAAAGGGTGTCCGAGGCATGCCATCGTCATGGACGGGGGCATGAGGGTGGATCCCGGTAGATGCACATCCTGCGGAAGATGCGAGAAGTCGTGCATGGTCGTACATTACTACGACAGGCTCATGGAAGGTGCCGATCTCCAGGAACGCGTCCGTTGTCAGTCCAAGAGAGGATGCGGACGCATCTGAGTACGGAATGCTACGAATTCCCTTTCCTCTTGCAACGCATCTTTAAAATGCATGCTCCTATGGAAGTCCATGGATACGGTCATGGGAGTGGCGATGCTCATAGGCATCGCTCCTGCGCTGGCGCTCATGTTCTTGGGAACCAGGAACTACACCTATCCGAGAACGGAGCGTCCTTTCTTCAGCGATGCCTCGTTCTTCATGCTCTTCGTCGTGGGCATGGTGGAGGGGTCCGTCCTGTTCTTCGTACTGCGCATCTTCAATGCTCCATCGAGCATAGTCCTGATGGTTCTGATCGCGGTCGTTCAGGCGATGCTGATGGTGGTCACGATGAATCTCCGGCGCTATCGCGGCGTATCGGATTCGGTATTCTACGGTTTCGGGCTCGGACTCGGGAACGCGTGCGGGCTCTCGGCCGGCTTCTGTTATCTGATATACGGTTCCTTGGCGGATTCGGATGCGGGAATCGATGCATCTATCGTCTCTCTCGTTCTCATATCCGTGTCGATGGCCGCGATTCTGGGGTCCTGCGGAACCACCGTTGGAGAAGGAATCGCCAGGCACAGGGTGATGGAGTTCGCGCTGCAGGCGCTTCTTCCTCTCGTCGCGTACTATATGCTTCTCAGTGCCGCCATCATGAACGGAGACGAGGTCTGGTTCTATGCCTTCCTCGTGCTCACGCTCATCCTGTCCCTTATGAACTACTACTATGTGATGTGCAGAAGGCTTCCGATGATGGTTCGCGAGGTCCTGCGCATGGAAGGGAAAAGGAAACAGGATCCGAAGGATTGAATCGGACGCGATAGCATCCGGGGCGCGCTTCGTAGATGTATCCGCGGGCCAGCATGGCCGGCAGCATCTTCTCGGCGCGCTTCGGATCTATCTCCATCATATCCTCGACGGTGAATTCCCCTTTGATCCGCGACAGTCCCTCGGACATGACCTCCATGCGTTCGTCCATGTCCGACGACTGCTCGTAGCGATAGGCGAGGGATGAAAGCGGGTCGTCTTCCCTGATCCTTCTGCGCTTCTCCTCTGCATCCTTTTTCAGACCTTCGATCTCGTTTCCGGATGTGGCGTTCGCAAGAGCGGCCCGGATCTCATTCTGGTCCGTGGATTCCATGCATATCCTGATGCGGGATGTCTTCTCGGAGCATCCGCAATGGGGGCACGTGGACGACGAGACCGACCTGTCGATGAGCCGGGGCCTTCCGCAGGCTCCGCAGAGGACGAGGGCGAAGGTCATCTGTATTCGGTAAAGACGAGGGATGAGACGCAGCACCCGTAGTTGCCCTTGGGGATCTGCAGCTCCTCCGCTTCGAACTTGATCTCTCCGAATTCGACTCCGCGTATCTCCGCCATCTCCCTCATCTTGTGGTTGAGGATGTCTCTGAGGGAGTCGGCGGAACCGTGGATGTGGCCTTCGGCAACGTATCCGCCCTTTCCGTCCTTTCTGAACGCGTATGCGATTCCGGCCGCTATGGTCTCGCCCTCGCATCCTCTCATCTGGGCGAGGACGCAGTGCGTGACGGCCCCCATGGTCAACTGCTTGTAAGGGATCCTTACGGCTCCTTCCGGTATGACCGATGACACGGAGACGAGGTTCTGCTCTCCTATCCCGGCCTTGATCAGAGCCTTGTCGAACGCGTTCAGATCCGAGGTCGTGCTTATAGCGGATCCGCGGACGGTGTAGAATTTGGTAGGCACTAGTTCCATGGTATCATCCGTAGAGTATCGTATGGCTGTCGTCGTTGGCGTTCGCGTGTCCTTCGGAGGCCTTCTTCTTGATCTGCTCGGCTTCTTCCAGGAGGGGCTTGGGACTGAGCTTCAGCCCCTTGACCATCCTGCTCAGAGGCTCGAGGAATCCGACCGCCGAGCCAGGATCGGGCAGTCCCTGGTCGGCAGGACAGAGGATGGTCACGACGGACATCCCCATGCTTCTGCATTCGGCCATCATGATCCCGGAGAGTCCCTTGACC
>DATC01000006.1:0-7569 GCA_002504495.1 Methanomassiliicoccaceae archaeon UBA537 | reverse complement strand
TGCCGTTGTCCAACCTGGTAAGGCCGGACTTGTCGACCATAGCGGATGCACGTGAATCGCTTCCGCAGACGACCATCTTGTCCTCGGGGCTGAGTCTCGGCATCCCTTCGAGGCAGATGACCTGGCGGCACCCCAGGTCCCTCAGGGAGCGGAGGACGGCTGTTCCGACCTCGTAGCAGTCCTCCGCCTTGGGTGCGAATTCCGCCGTGCAGACGAGCACGTCCCTTGCGGTCTTGGTGCGTCCCTTTCCGCCGAATATCCTGATAGGCGGGAAAGCGATTCCGTTCGCGATAATGCAGTACGGAGGCAATGTCTGGCCGTTGAGACCCACCTTCGGTTCCAGTCCCAGCTGTGTGATGCAATAGCTGGCCGTGATGGAGCTGACGAGTCCGACGCTCGGGAAACCGATGATGGCGACGGGATCGTCTAGCAACGAATTCTCATAGACATGAGCCTCTATCGTCATGCACCCTTCATGGCTGGCAAGATATTAAGGTGAATCGTCAATCCCGGTCGACATGAGCGATCGCATATCCAGCGCCTGCACTTCTGCAGGCATACCAGTGACGGTGGAACGTATTCCAGGCAGCAGAAGCGCCGGCTTCATGATAGGAGTCGCCACGGGGTCCAGGGATGAGACTCCGGAGGTATTCGGGCTGTCCCACCTGCTCGAGCACACCGTCTTCAGGGAGACGACGTCGAGAAGCTCGTACCAGATGGCCAAGGAGATCGAAGGCGCAGGGGGCGAGATGAACGCCTTCACCGGCAGGGAGATGACGGCCTTCTACGGCATCACTATAAGCGAGACCGCCTCGACGGCGATGGACATGGTGGGCGACATAGTCGCCAATCCGCTGATCAACGACAATGATACCGAGCTGGAGAAGAAGATCGTGCTCCAAGAGCTCAGCATGATCGAGAGCGAGCCGGAAACCTGGATACACGACCTTTTCGAGAGCCAGCTCTGGAGAGGACATCCTCTGGGTCAGGACGAGGGAGGGGACAAGAAGGTAGTCGAGGGCCTTACATCCAGGGATCTTCGCACGTACTACGAGGAGAAGTATCTCGTCCCCAACATAGAGGTCTACGCCGCAGGCGATGTGGATCTCGAGACCACTGTGGAATGGGCAGAGAGGGCGCTCGACGGCAGAACCGGGGGGAAGAGGAACGTGAGGAGCGCTCCATCGATCCCGGAGTCCGGATACAGATACGTCAAGACCGACACGGATCATCTCCAGGCGGCCATAGGATTCCCCGGATACGACGCGTCGTCCGCGGACCGTTCGGCATTGACGATGCTGGCCGCCGTCCTCGGGTCGGGCACGTCCTCCAGGCTGTTCCAGTCCGTCAGGGAGAAGAAGGCGCTGGTGTATTCCGTCTATGCCACGGTTTCGCAGAACAGCGATGCCAGTTCTTTGGCCACGTACATGTCGTGCACCGAGAAGAACGTGATGGAGGCCATGAAGACGGCCACCGGCGAGTTCGGAAGATTGATCAGTGAAGGGCTGGAGAAGGGAGAGCTCGACAGAGCCAAGAACCTCATCAAGGGGGCTAACGTGAGGGGCATGGAGAGCACCGAGCACAGGCTGTACCGGCTCGGAGTGAACCATATGCTGAACGGTTCCGAGGAGTCTTTGGAAGAGAGGCTGGCCAAGATCGACGCCGTGACGGACGAGGACGTCATGAGGGTCGCAGAGGACGTGCTCCGCTTCGATAGGATGAATGTCGTCGTCCTGGGCAAGGCAGGACGCGCCGTATCGAAGATGGATCTCTCGGAGATCGGATTCCGAGGTCCTCCCGTCCGTCGATGAGGCAGTCGAGCCTTTGCGGGTTCCGATTACGTGGAGGACCGCTTCCACCGCGCTTGCGACCGAGCCTGCCACCGCGGGAGTCATCTCCTCGGTGACGGTGCTCATATCCTCGACCTCTATCGCCACGAAGTCCACCGTCTCAGGCATGAGGTCGGGGTCCATCATCCGGCCGATCTTGATGCCGGTCGGAAGGTTCACATCGTGCGTAGGGGTGTCGGCGATCACGCTGTCGAAGTAGGCCTCGTCGAATATCATCACGGTTCCGGGCCCGTGCTCTCCCGTCATCACGGCGTCGACTATGACTGCATGGGAGTAGCCGTGGATCACAGGAAGTATGTCTATGCCGCCGATGGCCTCCTGGAAGCAGTCCACGTCGGGGAGGTCCATATCGTCGATGGCCTCCGACACCTTCAGACCGACCGCGTCGTCGCACATGATGGGACTTCCCAGTCCTACCACGGCGGTTCTTCCGTTCCCCTTCATGGATATCCGTATCCCTCCATTCGTATAATACGCAACGCAGGGTCGCTCGATGGACGAAGCCACGTCGCGGAGGGCGGCGACGGTATCAGAACGAGCTCCCGAGTTGTCGATGACGATCCATCCTTCGGACATGGAGAGCATACGCCTCCTGGTCCTGCGCAGCTTCTCGGTCGTCTCGAACGTCTCCAGCTCACCTCCTCTGGCGAGGATGCGCTTCATCGCGGTGTCCTCGTCGACGTCGACGAGTATCCTGACGTCTGGCTTCGGAAGCACGGAATCGAAGATCCTGTACGCCAGATTCGCCGGCCCGTCCGGAAGATAGGCGACGGCCATGATGTACCGGACGAATACCACGTCGTCGTATCCTTTGCAGCGTTTCATCGCGGCGACTGAGCGCACAACATCGGTCACATAGAGAACGATCGCGGCGACGGTGGCCATGCGGTTCTCCTTTTCGAGGAGAGAGGCTTCCAGCCTTCCCAGGCGTGTGGACCTGTTCGGATGCTCGACGAGCTTCACCCTCCTGCCGCGGGACGATAGGATCTCCGTCAGGTCTCTGGATGCCGTCGTCTTGCCGGAGCCGTCCGTTCCGTCGATGACGATCCACGCCATGGTCAAAGTCCCAGAAGGGCCATGGACGCGGCCACGGCGAGAGGATTGGCTATATTGTCGAGTTGACCGGGGCACAGCATCTCGACGACAGATGAAACCGCCCCTGCGATAATGCAGCAGAGCGGTGCAGGGATCAGAGGGTCCGTGCAGCCGTCGTATAGTCCGCAGGACGCGAGCCATCCGTAGATCGCGATCACCGCCCCTGCCGCCAGAGATGTCGATACGAGAACAGCCAACGATCCTTCCGCGGTCTTGTTCCCTACGACCGCATGTCTTCCGAAGCGTCTTCCGATTATGCTGCCGGCCGCATCTCCGAAGGTCATGGCGACGATTCCGATCGTCGCGGCCGTCCAGTGATTGTCGAAGAAGAACACGATCAGGATGCCTATGCTCAGGACGTAGAGCAGCAGCCCTGTGCGGTGTCCCATCCCGTTGGAGATCTCTCCGAGGTCCGAGGAGGATATCATGTTGCCGTCGAACATGGCGATGAAAAGCAGGATCGCGAAGGGAACCACGAAGAATGCCAGCATGATCCATCCTTCGCTGAAAGCCCACCAGACGAACACAAAGAATCCGACACCGACGTGGACGATCTTGCGACTGTCGAGACGACCGCCTTTTCTCTTGACGTGTATAGAGAGCGCCAGAGACGCCGCGATAATCGCATAGACCGCCAACAGCGCCGTAACGTCCTGGATATCCATCCTGTATCCTCCGTGAGGGATGCCGATGGCTAGCGAATATATAGCGGATGACCCCGCCCCTCGCACGGCAGGCAGTCATCTATATCCGAGGACGCGATTCGCCGTTCTGATGCAGATCAGGGCCGTATGCTCATTGACCGTGAACGGGAAGACCGTCACGTCACGTCAGCTGGAAGCTCTCCTCGCCGTGGAGGAGACCGGCAGCCAGACAGCTTCCGCCCGTAAGCTGGGCATATCAGTCCCGGTGATCCACAAGTATCTGTCCGGAATCGAGGAGGCGGCGGGGTCCCCCGTTCTCGTCACGACGCCGGCGGGGTCGACGCTTACCGATGAGGGCCGTGAGATCGCGTCGGTGGCCAGATCGATGTCGTATCGTTGCGACAGGAGGCGTCAGTTCACCATATGCTGCAGTCCTGTCATGGAGGACGTGGTCCTGTCCGTGGTGTCCGCTCTGAAGATGGGGGATGCGAACGTCGTGGTATCCTGCGACGAGTACAACATCCGCATGCTGCGCGAGGACCGGGCAGATGTGGCGATAATCGATGATCCGTTGTATCTCTTCGATGCGGAGGAGTTCGAGATGGACGAGATAGGATACATGGGCATGGTCATGGTCGACAACGGTCCGTCCTTCATCAGGTACAAGTACGGTGCGCAGAGGGTCGCCTATATGTATCTCGACACGGAGAGGCGCCAGTATTCAGTGGATTCGGAGACGTTCTCCCTATCCGAGCTTCTGGGTTCGAACAAGAGCTTCTTCATAGACGAGTATCTGCTGACCAGGAGGAACCTGAGGATCAAGAGCGCCGTGGATTCCGGAATGCTCAAGCATGCGATAACCGCGCTCTACAGGGATGAGTCGAGGAACGTCTCCAGGCTCATTTCCGCGCTCAAGGCCAGACGTTTGTGAGATTAAGGTTTACCATAATGGATAACACCATGTGGCAGGAACCTGTTTCTTTTAAATACGATGATTGGAGTCCGAAATCCGGATATTATGGTCGCACCCAACCCGGATTTCTACAACGAAATCGTTGCTGCCGGAGCAGGAGACGTAGCCCTCTGCTTCCAGTGCGGAACGTGTACCGCCGGATGCCCCTCCGGGAGGAGGACATCCTACAGGACCAGGAAGCTCATGAGGATGGCCCAGCTCGGGCTCAGGGAGGAGATCCTCGCCAGCGAGGAGCTGTGGGAGTGCAGCACCTGCTACACCTGCGTCGAGAGATGCCCCAGGCAGGTCCCCATCGTCGACATCGTCATCTCCCTCAGGAACCTCGCCGTCGCCGACGGCCACATGTACGCCAACCACAAGGCGACCGCCAAGAACCTCGCCAAGTACGGGCACACCGTTCCTGTCAAGGACGAGATCACCAAGCTGAGGGAATCCCTCGGACTGCCCGGAGTTCCCCCCACCGTCCTGGCAAACGAGAAGGCCAAGGCGGACCTCGACAAGATCCTGTCGATCACCGGATTCGATTCCATCACCAAGGAGTGATCAAGATGGCTAAGTACGCATTTTTCCTGGGTTGCATCGCCCCCCTCAGATACCCCGGTATCGAGAAGTCGACCAGAGAGGTCTGCAAGGCCCTCGACATCGAGATCGAGGATCTCAACGATGCCAGTTGCTGCCCCGCGCCCGGAGTCATCAGGGCCTTCAACAAGAAGACCTGGCTCGCCGCGGCCGCGAGAAACCTGGCTCTCGCAGAGCAGAAGGGCCTCCCCATCATGACCGTCTGCAACGGATGCTACGGCACTCTCTTCGACGCGGCCCACGAGCTCAACGGCAACCCCGAGGCTCTCGCCGAGGTCAATGAGGTCCTCAAGCAGATCGGCATGGAGTACAAGGGAACCACCGAGGTCCACCACTTCGCCGAGGTCCTGTACAAGGATGTCGGAGTGGAGGCCATAAAGGCCAAGGTCACCAACCCTCTGAGCTACGAGTGCGCCGTCTTCTACGGATGCCACTTCCTCAAGCCCAGCGCCATCAAGAAGATCGACGATCCCGAGAACCCCCACATCCTGGACGACCTCGTCGAGGCCACCGGATGCAAGAGCATGCCCAGGCAGCAGAAGATGCTGTGCTGCGGTGCCGGCGGAGGACTCAAGGCAGCCTTCGGCAATGTCGCCAAGGAGTTCACCAAGACCAATCTCGAGAACATGACCGCTTCCGGTGCCAAGTACATCATCGATGTCTGCCCGTTCTGCCACCTGCAGTTCGACGGCACCCAGAAGGAGCTCGGCTACAGCATGCCCGTCCTCCACCTCTCCCAGCTCTTCGGACTCGCGATGGGCATGAGCGAGGCCGATCTGGGACTCTCTGCGCACATTACGCCGGTCGTCCTCTGATGATCGAGAGGGGGTCCGCCCCCTCATAAAACCCCTTCCATCTTCTCCTCATTCCTCTTCGCTTCTCTGTCCGTTCCAGTTCGGGCCTGTATCCCTCTTTGTCGGAACTTTTAGTTTTTTAAGGTTAAATTCAAATAAAAGCGGTATCAATCCAATAAGGATAATACTATCCTTATTAAGATAACGTCAGGATGTCTGGCTCATATCTTCCGATATGATTTCCGCTTTGAATAGACTTTTATATGTGCCCTGAATCGGAGATGCCAGTAACAAGGAGCTGCAAGATATGGCAGGCGCATCCGTTGCATCCAAGAAGGCCAAGGCGAACGCCGGCGGCCGCAAGGTCAAGGACAAGTGGAAGGCGAAGGAGTGGTACACGATCCACGCCCCTCGCATGTTCAACGAGGCGGAGATCGGAGAGACTCCCTCTGCGGATCCCGAGTACGTCATCGGACGTACCGCGGAGGTCACCGTTCAGGACCTCACCGGGGACTTCTCCAAGATGCACATCAAGCTGAAGTTCAGGATCGTCTCCGTCGACGGCCACGACGCCAAGACCGAGTTCACCGGTCACGACCTCACCAGCGACTACGTCAGGAGGCTGACCCGCAGAAAGAAGACCAAGACCGACCACGTCGTCGATATCGTCACGAAGGACGGCTTCTCCTACAGGATCAAGACCATGGCCATCGCCGACAAGCGCATCCAGTCCTCTCAGGAGGACGCCATGAGGCGCGTCATCGGAGAGACCCTCGTCAACATCGGCAAGGAGGAGACTCTTTCCCAGGTCGTCAAGGCCATCGTCTCCGGAGATCTCGCCAAGGATCTCGCCAGGGCGTGCCGTGTCGTCATCCCCATCAAGAGGATCGAGATCCGCAAGTCCGAGGTCAAGGCTGTCGGAGACTCCGAGCCCGAGTCCATCATCCCCGAGTCCGAGATGGTCGTTCCCGAGCAGGAGCAGGTCGCTACCGAAGAGGTCCCCGTCGAGGAGGCTTCCGAAGAGGCTCCTGCAGAGGAAGCACCTGTCGACGAGAAGGTCGAGGAGTGATTCTTCATCCGACCCTTCGCGGGTCGGTTAAACCTCTTACTTTTTATCAACATCGATTCAGGGGTCCTGTTCCGGAGCCAGGGTATCATGAGTGGACCGAACAGGAATTCGCATGTCCGTCCATTTCGTCGAGATCCGGTGGCATTCGAATACCGTTTAAGGTTCTCGACGTCTGTCGTTCACGCAGTTCGATAGGATATGCTTATCTACTAGAAGTAAATGGGGAGTTCAAGGCCGGGGTGGCTCAGCCTGGTGGAGCGTCGGACTCATAGGGTTCTGGTCTAACAGACCTCTTCCAGGGAAATCCGAAGGTCAAGGGTTCGAACCCCTTTCCCGGCACCATTCATTTTTCCGATAATCAGTGGCTTTTGTTGTATCGTTTATATATGATTCCCATGAATCGAAGTTCCATGAGGCTCATAATATACACCGGCAAGGGAGGAGTGGGCAAGACCTCCACTTCCGCCGCCACTGCGTACAGATTGTCGCAACTGGGGTATCGGACCATCCTGATGAGCACCGATTCCGCGCATTCTCTAGGTGATTCGCTCGAGGTCCGTCTCGC
>DATC01000145.1 GCA_002504495.1 Methanomassiliicoccaceae archaeon UBA537 | reverse complement strand
AAAGTTATGGGATAGAGTACCGACGGAAGGCTCGTCAGTGCCGACGGAGGTATCTGAGATGTCGCAGAGGTCCGCGGCTCTGATAGGATGCGCGATGATCGCGCTGTCGCTGCTGTTCGTGGCATGCCTGTTCGACGATGGAGGCGGCACGGGGCCGGAGCCCGATCCCATCCCCGAAGGAATTCTGGAGTACAGATTATCCGGCGACGGCACGGTCACGGTGTCAGGCTATTCGTCAGACAGGATCGCCGGCGGATCCGTCAGCATCCCTTCGACCGTTTCCATAGACGGAGGAACATACGTGGTCAGCGCTATCGGCGACCTGGCCTTCTTCGATGTGGATGCCGACACCGTGCATATCCCGGATACCGTGGTGAGGATAGGGGATGCGGCGTTCTATCAGTCGGGGATCGTCAGCGCGATCGTCCCCGATTCCGTGAAGGTCCTGGGCACGAACGTCTTCGCCGGATGCGGTTCGCTGGTCTCCGTGATCTTCGAGGGAGGAGTGGAATCGATCGGAGATTCGGCGTTCTTCGGTTGCAGCTCCCTGGAGACCCTTGTTCTTCCCGAAGGAGGTCGCTATTCGAATCTCGAAGGTCTGGTGGCATCGGACGACGGAACATTGATCGCCGTCATGCCGTCGGTGACAGGACAGGTTCGTCTGGACGGGATCTCGTCCATAGGCGGACATGCGTTCTCGACATCCGGTGCAGATGCAGTCTTCATCTCTGCGGATGTCGTCGATATAACGTCGACCGCCTTCAATTCGTCCTCCGTCTCCCGCATCGATGTAGACGAAGGCAATCCGGTCTACTGCTCCGTCGACGGGGTCCTGTACGACAGGGAAGGCGATACGCTCCTCAGATGCCCTCCCGGCATGGAGGGGGTTTTCGAAGTGCCTTCTGCAGTGACAAGTCTCGGCAGCTCGTCCTTCGCGGGATGCACCGGGCTCACCGGGATTTCCATAGGATCCTCTGTCGAGGTCCATGCCCAGGCGTTCACGGGAATAGGCTTCTACGAGACCGTCGAATCGGAGGAGCCCATCCCCTACTGGGAGATCTCAGGCCACACCTATCAGAGGATCGGGGACCGCATGGTGCGCGTCTGAGGGATATCGGGCCGGACGGCCCGCATCATCCTGTTCAGGCTCCTTGGCATCGCGGTATGCGGCGCATCTCTTCACGAATTCCAGGGCGGAGCGGGGATCCGAGTAGTAGTAGAGGTGCGGGAAGCCGGCCATCAGGCTGCCGTCGTCGTTGATGCAGCCGTAGCTCTTCCCCCTCTTGACGGCCTCCCAGTCATCTCCGTTGCAATCGCTGTCCCAATAGTGGAATTCGTGTCCCTTGACCTCGACGCCGGGCATGACGCTGTCCGGACGGCGCGGATGAAGGGTCACGTAGCCGAACCTGCAGAGCTTCCCGGTGTTCCACGTGCGCCCGTGCACGGCGCCGACCATGCGGCGCTCCGACCCTCCGCTGTCCTCCATCCGTTCATGCAGGTACATGAATCCGCCGCATTCGGCTATGCATGGCATCCCCGCCTCTATCGATCTTCTGATGTCCTCGCGCATGGATGCATTGGATTCGAGCTTCTCAGCGTGGAGCTCCGGATAGCCGCCCGACAGCACTATGCCGTCGACTTCCGGAAGACGGTCATCGTTCAGCGGAGAGAATCTGACGATCTCCGCTCCGCATCTCTCCAGCAGCTCGATGTTGTCCTCGTAGGTGAAGCAGAACGCGTCGTCGTCGGCCAGTCCTATGCGGACGCGCCCGTCTATGCGCCCTACCGCGGGCGGATCGTATTCGAGCTCCCCTGCTCCGTTCGCCAGCTCGATGATGCCGTCGATGTCCAGCGTCTCCTCCAGCTTAGCGGCGAGCCTGTTGAGCTTGTCCTTCAGCTCCTCTATCTCTCCGGGCAGGACCAGTCCGAGGTGCCTGCTTTCCAGCACCAGGTCGTTCAGCTTCGGCACGTATCCGAGCGGGCGGACCCCCATGGATTCGGCTATCGGCGCCACGACGGAGTACACCTTCTCGGACATCTGGTTGAATATCACGCCCTTGATGCCGTTTGGCGCGAACTCCTTGAAACCCTTCAGCACCGCGGCTGCGGACAGCGACGCGCCTCTGGCGTTCACGAGCAGCACGGCGGGGATCCCCAGCCTCAGCGAGACGTCGCAGGAGCTCGCGAAGGTGCCGTCGAACGTGGCGCCGTCGTAGAATCCCATGACGCCCTCCACCACGGATATGTCGCATTGCTCGGCGGTCCGTCCGAAGAGGTACCTCAGGGTCGCGTCGTCGACGAAGAACGCATCCAGGTTCTTCGAGCGGGCCCCTATGACCCTGGAGTGGAACATCGGATCTATGTAGTCCGGTCCGCATTTGAACGAGGCCACCCTCAGCCCTCTGTTCACCAGGGCCTGCAGGATCCCGCAGGTCACGAGGGTCTTTCCGGAACCGCTGGCGGGAGCGGATATCATGAATCTCGGAAGGCTCATCTTCCTCTCACCACCGCGATGTAGACGGGATTCTGGCCCGTCATGAGGTGGTATCTGCCGAGGCGTCTGGCCCTGGCCACCGACACGTTGACGAACTCCTCCTCGGCCAATCCGAGGTCCTTGATGGTCTGCAGGGTCTCGTTCATGGTCTCAATGGTCACCGAGTTGATGACGATCCTGATGTCCGGATTCTTCGACAGGAGATGTTCGACGATGCTCTTCAGATTGCCGGAGGATCCGCCTATGAACGCGTGGGTGGGTGCTGGCAGGCTGTCCATCGCCTCCGGAGCAGTGCCGCGGACGACTGTGACGTTGGGAGTTCCGAATCTCTTCTTGTTCTCTTCGATCAGATCGGCGGCCTCGGCCTCCTTCTCTATCGCATAGACGGTGCCTTCCACGGCGATAAGGGCCATGGCGACGGACACGGATCCCGTGCCCGCTCCCACATCGTAGACGATGGATCCCGGGGACAGCCTGAGCTTGGTCACGGACAGGTCGCGGATCTCCGACTTCGTCATGGGCGCATCTCCGCGGATGAAATCGTCATCGGGGATTCCCAACGGAAGTGCGAGATGCGGTTCGGGGTTTATCACCATGGCGCAGCATACCTTGCCGAAGCCATGGGACAGGAGATCCCTGGGGCTCCCTCTGTCTATGCGCTCCTCCGGATATCCGAAGTCCTGGCCGACGATGACCTCCGTCCCGGGGGCGTACTCGTCCAGCGTCCTGCACATGGAGAGGACGGACTCTTCTCCGGACAGCAGGGTGAAGACCTTGCGCCTGGTTCTGACAAGGCCCGCGATGTTGCATTCGCATCCGTGGCTGCTCGTAAGCGTCGCATCCTGCCACGTCTCTCCGACCTTCGAAGCGAGATAGACGACGGACGAGATCCCGCATTCGATGTCCAGGTCGTACACGTCCCTGTCGAATCTGGACAGTATCTGCTTCGTACCGCTGTAGAATCCGGTGTCTCCGGACATGAGGCATGCGATCCTCCTGTAGCGCGGGTTGGCATCGAGGTACTCCGCGATCACGTCCGCCCTGTACTCCTCCAGAGTGTCGCGGCCCAGGGTGTCGACTGATTCCAGCATGCGCTTGGCTCCGACGATCAGGTCCGCCTCCTCGAGCTTCGAGACGGCCCTCTGGGTGAGGTCCCCGTTTCCCATCCCTATGCCGATGACTGTCACACGCCTCTTCTCGGCAGGATCTCCGCAGGATTCATGCGCGAGTCCGTATTTGTCCTCGATGATCCCGATTGTCTCCGCAAGGGTAGATCCCGACTCCTCGGGTCTGCTTATCAGGACTAGCTTCGCTCCCGCGCGGCGGGCCGCACGCACCTTCTCCTCGAATCCGCCCAAGGTGCCGGAGTCCTTGGTCACCATCCATTTGGCGTTCGATCTTCTCAAGGCTGCGAGATTCTCCTCTTCGGTGAACGGTCCTTGCGCGCATATGAGGCGGCTTCCTTCGAATCCGAGTCCGATGGCCTTCTCCATCGACTCCTTCGTGGACAGGATCCTCGCGACGACCCTCTCCCTGCAATCGGGGACCGAGACGTATGCCTCGAGCTCCTTGGCTCCGGTAGCGGCGAATATCGTCCCCGTCGTTCCCGAGAGGAACTCTACGGCCGACTGCACGTCCGGAACCTCGATGACGCCTTCGGGGACCTGTCCGCCGTCGCGCACGAGCCTGATGCATTCGACGCCGGCCTTCGCGCAGCCTTCGCGGATATGCTGGGAGACGGCCCTGGCATACGGGTGAGTGGCATCCACCACCAGTTCGTATCCGCGACGGGAGACCTCGTCCGCGATGCCTTCGGTTCCTCCGAGGCTTCCTACTTCCACATCTACCCCGTCTCCTTCCATGACCACGGCTCCGTACTCCGTGGCGACGCGGACATGGACGTCCAGCCCGCGTGATGAAAGATGCTCCGCAAGACAGCGGCCGTCGGCGGTCCCGGCGAATATCAGGATGCCGCTCATAGGAACCTCGCCTGGAACGGTTTGGAGCATATCGCGATCGTCATGCCGTCCTCGGAGGTCTTCCTTCTGATGAACTCCGTACCTCCGCAGGCCTTCGCCGCGCGTTCGCAGACGCAGTCCACGGACGTGATTCCGCGAACGAACTCGGATGACGAGAATTCGCCCTCGAGGCGGTTGAGCTCGTCGGCAGAGAAGAACTCGGCAGGTGCGCGCAGCCCGGATGCCGTCTCCAGGATGGCGGCCTCGTCCTTCTTCAGGTCTATGCTCCCGACCGCCGATACGCGCTGAGGAGCTATGGCATCCTCTTCGAGCACCCTCCGGACGAAGCTCCTCATCTTTTCCGGATCGGTTCCGCGCTTGCACCCGAGGCCCACCGTTATGTCCATAGGAACGAGGTTGAGCGTCACATCGAACGGCTTCGATCCCGGGTCTCTGGAAACACAGACCCCGAACTCACCTGAATCCGCGAGGACGATCCCGTCAGGGAATCTTCCGGAGATTGGGATCTCGGTGCGGAATCCGACGAAGCTTCCGTCCAGGACCTTCGAGGAGACGTCCTTCGCCAGGGCCATGGACGATATGCGCATCCCGTTGCGTGCCGCGAACGTATCGACAGAGAACTTCCCGTTCAGATCGGTGGCGGTTGTGACTATGGGCTCCGAACCGATCCGGGAGGCGATCCTCTCGGCGAGCTCGTTGCACCCTCCGATGTGTCCCGACAGGAGTGCGATGGTCCATTTCCCCAGCTCGTCCATGCAGACCACCGCGGGATCGACCCTCTTGTTCCTGATGTACGGGGCTATGTATCTCACTGCGATCCCGACGGCGCCTATGAACACTATCGCCTCGCACTCCTCGAACGCTCTCCCGGTCCATTCGCCGACGGATCCCTCTATCCTTTCGACTCCCGCATTGTCCGATTTCGTCTTGCAGTAGATCCTTACATCGTCCTCGGGCAGCGCGTCCTTCAGCCTTTTGGCCGTCTCGCATCCTTTTGTCGAGAATGCGACAGCATCTATCCTCATTCCTCATCCTCCCTTATCTCTTCCAGAAGCTCGTCGGCGAGCGATGTCTTGCCCAGAAGACCGTACTTCGACGAGAACATCACCGCGGCGGTGCGTACGGCGCCGTCCGTGCGGTGGTTCATATGGTATTCTATCTTGTCCATCATGATCTCGGACACCTTCCCGACGAGATCCTCATCGGCCACCACGTCCAGAGCGTCGTCCGTGGAGATGCAGTCCATGATCCTTCTGACGCCTTCTATGGATCCGCCGGCCACCGCGAGATTGGCGGCGAGTATCTCCATCCTCGCATCCGCATTGCGCGAATGGGTGTTCATAATGCCTCCCGCCACCTTCACCAGCTTCCCGATGTTCGAGACCAGAACGATGTCGGTCTTCAGCTCCACCGCGATGTCCAGCATGTCGCCTACGAAGTTGCTGCATTTGACGGCGGATTCCGGATCGATGCCGGGGATGCCTTCGGAGAACTCCTTCCCGTAGTTCCCCGGAACCACTAGGAGGACCCTTCTGCCCGAAGCCTTCTTCATGGTCATCTCGGTGCGAACGGTGTCCACCAGAGCCTTCTCGCTCATCGGTTCCACTATCCCGCTCGTCCCGAGTATCGAAATGCCCCCCTCTATTCCGAGGCGGGGATTGAACGTCTTGGAAGCGATGCGCTCGCCTTCCGGGACCGAGATTACGGCTCTGAATCCTCCGTTGTATCCGTATGCCTCACGGACGTCCTCCAGGGCCTCCCTGATCATCGATCTGGGAACATGGTTGATGGCAGCGTTCCCAGGAGGCTGGTCGAGCCCCTTCCTGGTCACTCTGCCCACGCCGGTTCCGCCGTCGATCTCTATGCCTTCAGGAACGAGGCAGACAGTCGAGTAGATCAATGCGCCGTCCGTCGCATCGATATCGTCTCCCCCGTCCTTCCTGACGGCGCAGGAGGCGGATCCTCCATCGATGCGGACATCCTCCACAGGCAGGTCCAGGATGATGCCCTTCGGCGTTCTGATCGAAACACGGTCGATAGGTTCGCCCAGCAGAGCTATCGCGGCCGCCTTCGATGCGGCGGCCGCGCACGTGCCCGTGGTATGGCCGCGCCTCAGACGCCTGTTGTTCACGAACGTGTACATCTGATCGTTTTCGACGCCTTCCGGTTCCATCTGATATCGCTCCTGAGGTACGCGGCTCGAATCCCTTCACGCATCCGTCGCCGGCAGTTCCGTGCTTCGGCGCTCCGGATAGACATTTCCGGACTGCCTTTCATGGGATTATTCATCCAACTGTTTTTATCTCTTGCCCAGCATCCATGTCCGGTGCGTTTTGATGAAAGGAAGACTGTTCGGCATCGGAGTGGGCCCCGGGGACCCGGGACTGCTAACATTGAAGGCGAAGGAGATTCTCGACGGATGCGGCGTGATCGCGTACCCTGTTCGCGAACCCGGGGAGGGCAGCACAGCCTTCGACATAATCAAGCAGGTCGTGGACGTCTCGGAGAAGAGCGTAGAGGAGCTCCTGTTCAGGATGGATCCGGACGATTCCATCAGGGAGAGATGCCGCGAGGAGGCCATGGAGCGCATGTGCAGGCTCCTCGACAACGGCGAGGATATCGCGATGGTCACGCTCGGGGATGTAGGGGTCTACAGCACGTACATGTACATCGACCGCGAGATCGCCTCTCGCGGATACGAGACCGAGGTCGTGCCGGGGATCCCCTCCTTTTGCCACGGCGCGGCTCTCGCGGGCATTCCGCTCATGATCGGGAACGAAGGTCTCGCCGTGGTTCCCGTGGCCAAGGAGAACTCCTCTCTTCTGAGGTCTTCCATGGAGAACTTCGACAATATCGTGGTGATGAAGGCGTTCAAGTCGATGGGCATTATAGCATCGATGATGGACGAGTTCGGGATCCCTCCCGACCATGCCGTCGTGGTGAGCAATGTCGGGATGTCGGATCAGTACATAGGCCCCATGGATCTCGATCGCGATTACGGCTATTTCACCACGGTCATCATAAAGAAACGCTACGGAGCAGGATTCGAATGATATCTTTCATAGGAGCAGGGCCCGGGGATCCGGAGCTCATAACGATCAAAGGCAAGAAGCTGATAGACGATGCGGATGTCATCATCTATGCGGGATCGCTCGTCAATCCTGCCGTGCTCGACGGCCACAAGGAAGGGGCGCAGATCTACAACAGCGCTCTGATGGATCTCGACGAGGTCATCGCCGTCATGAAGGAGGCGGATTCCTCAGGCCGCGACGTGGCCCGCGTCCACACCGGGGACCCGGCCATATACGGGGCCCACAGGGAGCAGATGGACAGGCTGGACGAGCTGGGGATCGCATACCAGGTCGTTCCCGGCGTCTCGTCCGCCTTCGCCACGGCGGCCGCCCTAGAGGCCGAGTACACCCTCCCCGGAAAGAGTCAGACCGTCATATTCACCAGGATGGAGGGCAGGACTCCGATGCCTTCGAGGGAGAAGCTCGTCGATCTCGCGAGGCATCACGCCACCATGGTCATCTTCCTCTCCATCGGATTCATGGATCAGATGGTGGCCCAGCTGGAGGAGGGCGGCTACGAGCCCACGACTCCTGCAGCAGTGGTCTACAAGGCCTCCTGGCCTGAGCAGAAGATTGTCAGGGGAACACTCGCAGACATCGCCGCCAAGGTGGAGGCCGAAGGCATCAAGAAGACGGCTCTCACCGTCGTCGGCGACTGCCTCGGCACCGATCACGATCTTTCCAAGCTCTACGACAAGCACTTCACCACCGAGTTCCGCAAGGGGGTCGAGCGATGCCGAAGGGACGCCTCCATGTCGTGGGCTTCGGACCGGGCGGAAAGGACGACATGACGTTCCGTGCGGCCAGGGTCATAGAGGAGGCAGACGTCGTCACCGGCTACACCACCTACGTGGAGCTCCTCCGTCCCATCTTTCCGGACAAGGTGTACAAGGCCACCGGGATGATGAAGGAGGTGGAGAGGTGCCGCATGGCGATTGAGGATGCCGTCTCCGGGAAGGATGTGGCGATGGTCTCCTCCGGCGATTCCGGGATCTACGGGATGGCGGGGATCATCTACCAGCTGGCCGACGAGATGCATGCCGACATCGAGATCGACACAGTCCCCGGTATAACCGCCGCCTCGTCCGCCGCCTCCATACTCGGGGCTCCGCTGATGCACGATCTCGTCATCGTGTCCTTGTCGGACCTGATGACTCCGCTGGATCTGATAATGAAGAGGGTGGAGATGGCCGCCGAAGGCGACTTCGTCGGGTGCATCTACAACCCCAAGAGCAAGACCCGCACGGGCTATCTGTCGCAGGCCTGCGAAATCCTTTCAAAGCACCGTTCGCCGGAGACGCCTGTCGGCATTGTCAGGAACGCCGGAAGGCCCGATGAATGGAGCAAGATCACCACATTAGGCGATCTGGACCCCGCGGACGTGGACATGTTCTGCATCGTCATCGTAGGCAATACGATGAC
>DATC01000098.1:16606-20364 GCA_002504495.1 Methanomassiliicoccaceae archaeon UBA537 | reverse complement strand
GAACGCGATGGCGGATACGGACAGCACGGCGCAAGGTATCGCCGTGTCGTCGCCGATCCCAAGGATATCGGATATGCCGATCCAGATGCAGCAGAGCCCGCACAGCATGAACGTCAGCGAACCGATGGTCCTCAGCGGATCGCGAGGAGGTCCTCTGAGCGCGGAGGCATCAACATGGCCGGTGTCGTAGGCTATCCACAGGGTGACGGCGGAGGCGCAGGACACGGCCTTCAGCATCATGTCGGCCACAGTGAACGCGGCCCCTCCTCCTGTAATCGGATTCAGAACGAACGCGGCGAACATGAGGATCGATATCAGGAACAGGACCGTCTCCCTGTTCCTGAAGGTGGACCAGACGACAGGCACGAACGACAGGGCCACCAGCTGCTGGAACGCTCCGGGTGCTCCGGTGCCCGTCAGATTCATGACCGACGATACGAGTCCGTAGGTCGCCGTCATGAACATGAACGCTCCGGCGGAGCTTATGCCGTTGTAGACGGAGTACGTTCCGAAGCACATGAGCACGACGCAGAGGACGACGCGGGTCATCTCCAATCCTGCGCGCTGCTCGTATCCGACGGTGTTGATCCCGTACATGAGGGTGAGGATGGCGATCAGGAGAACGCCCATGCTCTTCGCCAGGAATGCGGAGTAGTCGGAACCGTTCTGCGTCAGGTTGCATCTGCGGGAGACCTTGGCTCCGCGTCCTGTTCCGAAGACGTACGCCTTCCTGATGCCGGAGCCGAGGAACAGGAGCCCCGAGATCAGGAGAAGGGCATGGGCGGCGGCATCGGCTCCGGCAGGAAGAAGGAGGAATCCCGATGCCGCCGCGATCGCGGCCGTTCCGCGGATAACGTCTCCGCGTCTAATGGATATGAACGCACCCGTCCCCAGGCCGACCGTCATGAACGCCGATACCAGGAGGAGGCCGTCCGTAGAGGAGGCCATGTCGGCGACGGAGAAGATCATGGCGGAGATCCCGGAGAGCAGCAGGACCACCGATTCGGTGACGGCCCTCGATCCGGCGGCCGCCACGGACAGCGATATCGCTAGGAGCGAGCAGCACAGGACGGCGATGTCCGCGGAGTCGTCGTTGGATGAGAGGAGCTCCATCGATGCGCACAGCGTCAGCATCAGGCAGG
The DNA here is from genome assembly GCA_002504495.1 of Methanomassiliicoccaceae archaeon UBA537. Taxonomy (GTDB): domain Archaea; phylum Thermoplasmatota; class Thermoplasmata; order Methanomassiliicoccales; family Methanomethylophilaceae; genus Methanoprimaticola. The sequence goes on along the minus strand of DATC01000098.1, from coordinate 19,222 downwards.
AGAGGACGAATCCTCCGGCGACCGGGACCTGCGCAAGGCCTTCGAGCTCCTTCGGGACGCCTTCCGAGTCGAACAAGGGTCTTCCCGATGCGATCATCGATGCCGATGCGATCCCTCCGATGCAGATGATCGCGCCTGCGATCGAGCGCAGGCATTCCGCATCGAGCACGATCGATGCTAGGGACAGCGCACCGGACGCGGCGAGGCAGCATCCGGGGACCGGATTCCTTCCAGACAGCAGCAACCCGCATGCGACGAGCGGAAGGCAGAACACGGCGGCGGATGCCGGAAACCCGTCCGACCACTCTGCCATGAGCAGGAGGATGCAGTGCATGCCGAACGACATGAGCGCAGATCCGGTCAGGACCCGTCCGTCCTTCAACGAGATGAAGGAGATCGCGATCAGCGCCGACGGCAGGACGAGGAAGAACGAAGGGGATGCCGAGCAGTCCGTGCATATCGCTAGGGATGCTCCCAGGGCCCCTGCGACGAGTAGTCCCGCCGTCGAAGGAGCGTCCTTCTTGAAAGCTCCTGTTCCGTGAAGCGGAGCATCGTTCGGTCCGGCGACGAATCCCGCGGTTCCGATTCCCATGAACGCGAATCCCGATGCCATCATCGCGGAGCCTGCGATCCATGACGGGAATCCGATCGTAGCCATGATCAGCGATGCAGCGGAGGCCAGTGCGGCCGATCCCGGGGCGATGCGGCCGTTCGTCAGGAAGATGCAGGCGCATGCGGAGATCCCGACGGCGCATGCCAGGGATCCCGCCGACGAGGATGCGTCGATCGTGTGTTCCGGAACGATGTCCAGGAAGGCGGCCGCGACCAGCAGCGATAGGGAGCACGGCACCGCCTGCCTTCTATGAAGGCATACGAACGCCAGGGGAACGAGGGCCAGCGACAGCAGGCTCTTGGAGGAGTCGCAGGCCGCGACCGCGGCATCGGGAAGCAGAAGGCGGGCTCCGGCCCATACCAGCAGCACCCCGATCACCACGAAGGAGGCCAGGGCTCCATTGAATACGGTGCAGCGGGCCTCTTCTCTCATGCGCGACCGATTTCTCGCGGATTATATATACGACCCACATCACAAGGTCTTCTTCGGAGTCGGCACTCCGGCTCGGAGGTTATCTAGATGAAGGCATTGTTGATCAACGGAAGCCCTCGCGGACGCGGATGCACGTTCACCGCATTGACCGAGCTGGCGGATGCTTTGGAGAAGGAGGGGGTATCCTCGGAGATCGTCCATATCCCTTCCGACGTTCCCGGGTGCAAGGCATGCCGCAGATGCTTCACCGAAGGCAGATGCGCGATCGACGACATCGTCAATGAGATCGGCTCGAGATTGGACGAATTCGACGCGATCGTCCTCGGATCTCCCGTGTACTATGCGGGACCGTCGGGACAGATCTGCGCGTTCGCCGACAGGCTGTTCTATTCCAACTCCAAGAAGCTCGGCGGCAAGCTCGGGGCCTGCGTGGTCTCCTGCCGTCGCGGAGGGGCCACGGCGGCCTTCGACCGTCTGAACAAGTACTTCACGATATGCGGGATGCCGATAGTCTCCTCGCAGTATTGGAACCAGGTGCACGGCAACACGCCGGACGAGGTCCGTCAGGACGTCGAGGGGATGCAGACTATGCGCACTCTCGGAAGGAACATGGCATGGCTGCTACGCTGCATAGAAGCCGGCAGGAAGGAAGGCATAGCGTTCCCTGAACGGGAGCCGTGGGCGCCCACCAACTTCATACGCATCGAGTGAGACCTATGGACGCCAGGGACAGGCTGGGATTCGCAGGCGCCGTCGGGGCCTTGGTGGTCCTCTATTTCGCGTCGGGCTCTCCGATTCCCCTGTATTCGCTGTATCAGGAGGAGATGGGGCTGACCCATGCCCAGCTGTCGATGGCGTCGATGTGGTATCTCCTGGGAACGGTGGTCCCTCTGCTTTTCCTTCCCCGCATATCGGACCACATAGGGAGGCGTCCTGCGACGGTGGCGATCCTCGCCGTGTCGCTGGGAGGATGCGCCACGTTCGCCTACCTCTCCGATCCCGGGATGCTGATGGCGGGAAGGCTCATCCAGGGGATCGCTAGCGGACTGGGCTCCAGCACGATAGCCGCCTATGTTGTCGACCTGTCCTCGGAGATGCCCAGGTGGGTGGGGCCTACGATCACCAGCAGCGCCCCTACGCTGGGTCTGTCCACGGGGGCGTTCCTTTCGGGCGGGCTTGTTCAGTATGCGGGCGTCGATCCGACGTCCTATTTCGTCGCGGTCATGGTGGCCATACTCGTGTTCGCGTTCATGATAGTCCTGGCGAAGGAGACGGTCTGTCGCAATCCCGGGCTCGTCCGTTCCCTAAGGCCCCGTCTGACCCTCCCCCCTTCCTCTGCCCGTCTATTCGCCGCATCCTCGGCGATATTCATAGGAACCTGGGCTCTGGGAGGTTTCTCCCAATCGTTCAGCTCGTCGATAGTGACGGAGTACTTCGGCTATCATGACGCCTTCCTCTCGGCGGCCGTCTTCACCTCCCTCCTGCTGCCCAACATCGTCGGGAGCTTCTTCGCCAAGAGGTTCGATGTCCGGACTGCTCAGAGAGGGGGCATGGTCTTGTTCACGGTCTGC
>DATC01000098.1:15271-16572 GCA_002504495.1 Methanomassiliicoccaceae archaeon UBA537 | reverse complement strand
TCATGCTGCTGTCTCTTTCCGTCGGTAGTCTGCCCGCGTTCATGGCATTCAGCGTCGTTGCCGGGATATCGCAGGGTCTGGCGTTCACAGGAAGCACCATAGAGCTGCTGTCCAGGGCCGGTCAGAAGCTCAGAGCAGGGACGTTCTCGACCATCTATCTCACCTCGTACGGAGGCGCCGCGATCCCGAATCTCGTGGTGGGGATGATCCCAGGGGATTTCACGACCACCCAGATCCTTTCGTGGTACGTTATGCTCTCCGTCGCCCTGTGCATCGTGCTCCTGGTTCTTTCGGCAAGACCGTATCCTGTTCCTCAGGTCGAGCATTCCGAAGATCGATGCCGATGCATATAATCGCCGATATCGGTTCCGAGCGAATAACCGCTCGGAATCGTATCGGATTTTCATAGTGAATTACGTTTTTCAGACCGTAGACGATTCTTGGAAATGGCGAATCGAATTACTTTGTCCGATATCCCCGATTACCGTTATAGATAATTACAATCAACACATAACTGCACCCCAGAGGATTACAATGGAAGATCAATACGAGCCTGTTGCCAGGATCCCCATGATCAACGACGATGCTCCTGCGTTCCGTGCCAACACCACGCAGGGGGAGATCAACTTCCCCGCCGATTACAAAGGGAAATGGGTCGTCCTGTTCTCGCATCCTGCCGATTTCACTCCCGTATGCACCACGGAGTTCATGACGTTCGCATCTATGATCGACGAGTTCAAGGCCATGAACACCGAGCTCGTGGGCCTTTCGGTCGATTCTCTGTATTCCCATATCGCATGGCTGAGGAAGATCCAGACCATGTCCTGGAAAGGGATCAAGAAGCCGGAGGTCACGTTCCCTGTCATCGAGGACGTCAGCATGGACGTCGCGAAGAAATACGGCATGATCCAGCCGAACGTCTCTTCGACCCAGGCCGTACGCGCGGTCTTCTTCATCGATCCCGTCGGGAAGATCCGTGCGATGATCTATTATCCTCAATCCCTCGGAAGGAACTTCGCGGAGATCAAGAGGGTAATCGCGGCACTCCAGACCGCGGACGAGCAGAACTGCGCCACTCCCGCCAACTGGAAGCCCGGTGACGATGTCATCGTTCCTGTTCCCGGTTCCTGCGGAACCGCCAAGGAGCGCGTGGAATCCAAGGACGATGGCGTGAAGAGCCTCGATTGGTTCCTCTCCTTCAAGGCGGACAAGAATGCGAAGCCTCATGCCAAGAGGGGAAGGAAGCCCAAGGCAGCAGAGGCTCCCGCCGATACTCCGATCCAGCAGCCCGAGGCGGCTCC
>DATC01000098.1:6318-15189 GCA_002504495.1 Methanomassiliicoccaceae archaeon UBA537 | reverse complement strand
GAAGCCCAAGAACCAGACCGTTCAGTGAGGCGCTGATGCGCCAGGGCGGCATCCGCTCTTCTGGGTGCCGCCTATTTGGCTAATAAACATTAGCTTTTTTATACAGGCCTATCGTTGTCGCCGTCATGGGCGATACGAAGGACAGGATATTGGCGGAGTCCCTCCGTCTGTTCTCCGAGAGAGGATACGGAGAGGTCTCCATAGCGGAGATCGCGGATGCCGTCGGGATACGGCCGCCGTCCATCTACAAGCACTTCGGCTCCAAGAGGGAGATCTTCGACTCCATCGTGACGGAGATGAAGGGCCGGTACGACAGGATGGCCGGGGGTCTCGGCATAGACGGCAGCGATCCCGCATCCGATTCAGGATTGTTCGGCGATATGGGAGAGGACGACCTGGTCGCCATGGGCAGGTCCATGTTCCTGTACTTCCTGGAGCAGGATTCCAATGCCGAGTTCCGCAGGATGCTGTCCATAGGCCGCTACACCGATCCGGAGCTCGATCGCATCTTCCACATGCAGTTCGTCGATCTCCCTCTGGCCTATCAGTCGGAGATCTTCCGCAGGATGCTAGAGCAGAGAGGGATGGAAGGGGATCCCGGCACGATGGCTCTCGAGTTCTACGGGCCGATGTTAATGCTTCTGATCTCCTGCGACACCGATCCTTCTAGGAAGGACGGGGCTCTCGCCGCCGTCGAGGCACACATACGGCATTTCGGATTGCTCCACTTCGGGGGTTCGAGATGAAGGCGACGGTGATCTACGGACAGTCCCACCGCGGAATCACATGGACGATGACCCAGCTGCTTCTGGAGGATCTCCAGGTCGATGAGGCGGACGAGTTCATGCTTCCCCGCGACGGTCCTCCGAGCTGCATAGGATGCGACAGGTGCTTCCTCGAAGGAGAGGGGTCATGCCCGCATCGCGCTGTCATAGAGCCTATCGAGGAGTCCATCCGCACATCGGACGTCATCATCCTGTCGAGTCCGAACTACGTGGACGGCATGAGCGGCGGAATGAAGGATCTCATGGACCATCTCGCCTACAGGTGGATGTCGCACCGCCCCATGGGAGAGATGTTCACCAAGGTCGGCGTGGCGATAGTCAGCTCCGCCGGAGCCGGAAACAGGCGTGTGCTGTCCGCCATGGAGAGGCAGATGAGGAGCTGGATGATCCCGAAGGTCCATGCCATCGGCCTGGTGTCCCGCGCTTGGGGGATAGAGGATCTGAGCGATAGGAAGAGGAGGTACGTCGATCGCAGATGCGCCTCCATCGCCCGTTCGATAAGGAGCTCCGAAGGACATGTCCATTTCTCCTTCCGTCAGAGGATGCTGTTCCGCATATTCAGGTCCATGCAGTCCGGCTCCGCCGCCTGGAATCCGACGGATCGCGACTGGTGGGACGCCAACGGCTGGTTGGACGGCTGCAAGCCGTGGAAGGGTCGCAGATGATTGTTTCCATTTCCGGGATTCCGTGCGCATGAACGGAATCCTTCAAATAGCGAAGATATCGGAGGTTGTATCATGGACGATTATGCATCCGTGAGGAAATGCCAGAGCTGCGCCATGCCCATGGACGATGATTCCGTTCTCGGAACAGATGCGGACGGATCTCTCAACGAGGACTATTGCAAGTACTGCTACAATGAGGGACGCTTCCTCCATGAAGCGACGATGGAGGAGTTCATAGAGATGTGCGCTCCCTTCGGATTCCAGGCGGGGATGACGGAGCAGCAGATGCGCGAGTTCTGCAAGGCGGTTTTCCCCACTCTGAAGAGATGGAGGCGAGCGCAGAGGAGGGGGTCATCCCCCTCATCGCGACCTGCCACGTACCATGATCGTCCTGGATATCAGGAAGAACGCGGCGGCCCATGCCGCCAGGATCGCGAGGGAGAGCCAGGGGAACGGATCCCCGAGGATGAGCGCCCTGATGCAGTCGGTGGTATGGGTGAGCGGAAGCAGCGAAATGGCCGCTTGGATCGCGCTATCCATTCCGTCGAGGGAGAATATGGTTCCGCTGAGGAATGTCATCGGCGTTATCACGAGCGCATTGAACAGATTCAGAGTGATATGCGAGTTGGCGAGCATCCCGGATACTACGCCGAGCAGGCTGTACATGAGGCATGAGAAGACGATCATGCATGCTGCGGGCGCTCCGAGGGTCAGATCGTCGCTCAGAATCGTTCCCAGACCGTACAGGACGGCGCAGCTGATCAGTCCTCTGGCCATGCCGGCGTAGGATTTTCCGAGTATGATGGCCGCGGGGGACATGGAGCACAGAAACAGCTCGTCGAAGCTCTGATAGTATGTACGTTGGAGCATCACCTTGGTGGCGACGGTGCTGAAGCAGGCCGTCAGCGATGTCATGGCTATGATCCCGGGTATCATGAACGCCAGATAGTCCCTGCCGTCGACCGTCATACCTTTTCCGAGGCCGTATCCGAATGCGAAGAGATACAGCAGAGGAGCTACCAGGCACGTTATCAGTACGACAACGATGTTCCTGCGGATGAACATCATGTCTATCCATGCGATGCGGAACGAGTCGGCTATCGCGCTCATATGCGATACCTCACCTCCTCGGTAGCCTGGACATCGCGCCCTGTCAACTCCAGGAAAACATCCTCGAGATTGGTGCGTCTCGATGCGACGGAGGATCCCGGAGGGAAGGAATCCTGGAATCTCTTGCTCTCCTCCCATGAATCGAAGTAGCGGCATCCTTTGATGCCGTCGTCGATGTATTCCACGGCCCAGATCCCGATCGATTCGCACAGCTCCTTCGGTGTTCCGATGCGTATTATGCGACCGTGGTCTATGACGGCCACGCGATCGCACAGCACCTCGGCCTCGTCCATATAGTGCGTGGTCAGGAAGACGGTCCTTCCGTCGGAGTTCAATCCGCGGACGAGCTCCCAGAGCATATGCCTTGATTGGGTGTCGAGTCCGGCGGTAGGCTCGTCCAGGAAAAGAATCGACGGATCGTGGAGAAGACAGCAGGCAATCGCCACCCTGCGTTTCCATCCTCCGGACAGGTTCACCGTCAGCTTATCGGCATACGGCCCCAACCCCATCATATCCATCAGCTTCGAGATCCTCTTCTCGGATTCGGCCCTGGGGATCCTATGGAGGATAGCACGGTAGCGCAGGTTCTCCATCACGGTCACGTCCCTGTCCAGGGAGATGTGCTGCTGGACGATCCCGATCTCGTCCTTGACTCTGTCATCCATTCCGGAAACTGTTCTTCCATCGATCTCCACGTTGCCTTCGGAAGGAGGAGTCAATGCGGTGAGCATGCGTATCGTCGTGGTCTTGCCGGCACCGTTGGGTCCGAGGAATCCGAAGATCTCTCCTCTGCGTATCTCCAGGTCGATCCCGTCCACGGCGGTCGTTTCGCCGAACCTCTTGACCAGGCCGCAGGCCTTCACAACGATATCATTCATCCGAATCGTCAAGGAATCGTATTGGAGTATATATCCAGCTCTCCCGCTATGCGGTATGAGGCGTCCATTCGGGATCTCCGAACGGACGCAGAAAATGTTTCAGAACGGCAGCAGGTCCTTTTCGAACTGTTCTGAGAGGATCTCGGCGAATGCCGTGTACATCGCGGACAATCCGCAGATGATTCCGATGATGCCGGCGATGCACGTCAGCGTCTCGGATCCGGAGAAGTCGGCTGCCGAGAGGACGAAGAAGGTGGCGGCAAGGGACAGGAAGACGAATCTCGTGGATACACGGCCCTTGAGGGTTCCTATGAACAGGAACAGAGTGAGAATGCCCCATAACAGACAGAACGCGCCCATCGTATCTCCGCACGATCCGGCACCGGAGATATCGAGCTTGATTCCGATCAGTGCGAGCCAGAATATCCCGTATAACGTGAACGCAACGGTTCCGAAGGTGTTCCCGTTCCGATACTCCATGATTCCGGCGATCAGTTGGGCGAGTCCTCCGCAGAACACGCCCATCATCAGAGTCACTCCATCTAAAGGCAGGACATCCGCATTATGGAGGGAGAGCAATACCGTGGTCATTCCGAATCCCAGCAATCCCAACGGTGCAGGATTCGCAGTCTTGGTCGGCATACTTCCATTGTCGGCCATGTTCGAGGGAACACTGTTCCGTATTTAACATTATCAATCGTCGAATATGATAGTCGACTATCGACGACATTATGAACAACACGATATCTTCTTCTTCCGGAATCGGAGTCGTGCATTGCCGATTCGTCGGGGTCACTATTTTATAGAAGCAACCAATGGGGAGGTTTAGGTCGGGGTACCACAGCGGCCATGGGGCGGACTGCAGATCCGTTTATGGGGGTTCAACTCCCTCCCCCGACTCCATCTCTTAGATTGTGTTGATTTCGAATATCGTTCGCGCTAATTCCTGCGAAGCCATGATGGGATTCGAGCGTGGATGCATTCCGACTCAGTTCCGCTATTAAAAAAATGGTGTGCCGGACGGAGAATAGACCCGTCCGGCATGATATTCAGGCTTCGTCGGATTCCGGTTCTTCTTCGGAATCATCTTCGAACAGGAAGTCGTAGAGTACCTGAGTCATGTATTCGTCGGCTGTTTCGCCGAAAGACTCGATGAGTTCGATGTCCTCGCAGAATATTCCGTAGGGCGATCCCTCGTACATCACGTAGATGGAGCAGGCGACGGGTCTGTTCGCATCGTCGGAATCGAACAATTCGCAGACGTCTTGGTTGTGTTCGTATATTTCGTGCATGACGTCCAGCGTCTCATCCTCATCGAAGACCTCATCGAAAGAATAGTCCGCGGGATCCACGATGTAGTCCGTCATGTCCAGGTAGTCGTATTGGACGAACATCACCTTGGCGTCCACGGCCATGGCGAATGACAGGAGCGATTCCATGTCGTTCGAACCGATCACGCTGGGTCCTTCGAGTTCCGGAAGGTCATCTGTAACTTCGAACACCGGGATAGTCGTTTTGGATCTGATGTCCTCGATCAATGGCAGGGGATTGGAAGCCTCTTCGTTCGCCATGATGCTGAATCGATCGCATCGCTCATAATCCTATTGTCACGAGATTCGCCCACTCCCATCTTGTCCAATTCATCCGTTACCTCGCGTAGCATCGCAGTGCCGTCGGGATATCTGCCCAGTTCGAGGAGCACAGGGGCATCCAGCCTCCCGTTTCCTGCGAAGACGATGCTCAGCCTCGAGAACGATTCCATCGATTCGGATGTCATGCCATCAACCGTACAGACGTTGGACGAAGGCGTATAACAATCCCATGCCGTCTTTTTCGGATCTTGCGGGCGTCTATGCACGTGGTCCGACAATCCTTGAACAGGTGCGCAAACGTTAGAAATTCAACACCAATCCCCACTTCAGTGACAATCTTTATAAACGATATTTAAATCCACACGATAGTGATCTGATGGCAAAGATGAATATCGAGAATGTGGTGGCTTCCACCTATCTTGGACAGGAGCTCGATCTCAACAAGATCGAAGAGGCTCTTGACGGAGCGGAGTACAACCCCCAGCAGTTCCCCGGTCTCGTCTACAGGCTGGATGATCCCAAGGTGGTCGTCCTGCTCTTCGGATCCGGCAAGATGGTGTGCACCGGAGCGAAGGTCCCCGGCGATGTCACCCGTGCGGTCGACAAGATCGCTGCCGAGCTCAGGGCCGCCAGCCTGATGAGCTGATATAGGACGACGGCCCGGAGCCGTCATCTGTATCCTGACAGGTCCTGGATCCTCGTCGGTGCATAGGCCCCTTCGAGGACCCTGCCTGTCTCTGCGAACTCCCTTATCTTCTTGAGGTCCGCTTCCGAGACGGACGGATTCGTTCTTTTGAGCGCATCGCGGACATCCTTCATGGTGAGTCCTTCGGTTCCTCCTTCCGATTCGATCCGTGCGCGCAGGATCTTAGCCTTCCTGCATGCTTCGGCTATATCGGCGCCGCTGTATCCCTTGGTCGAATCCGCGAGATCGGCGTAGGATATCCTTCCCTTATGAGGCACCTGCGACAGATTCAGCTTGAATATCTCGGCGCGCGCCTCACGGTCCGGCAGCGGCACCTCGATCATTCTGTCGAAGCGGCCCGGTCTTGTCAGAGCCGAATCCAGATTCCAAGGCCGATTGGTGGCGGCGATTACGAGAAGGCATCCGCTACTGGTTTCCAAGCCGTCCATCTGCGTCAGGAGTTCATTGACCAGAGAGTCCCTCCACGGCTCCTGGCTGCTGCCTCTGGATGATCCGATGCTGTCAAAATCATCGAAGAACACCACTGCTCTGTCATGGCTTCTGGCGGATTCGAAGAGGTCTCTTATGCGCTTCTCGTCGTCTCCGACGTACTTTCCCAGGATGTCGGAGGCCTTGACCGAATAGAACGCCGCATCGAGCTCTCCTGCGATCGCCCTTGCGATAAGGGTCTTCCCGGTGCCCGGCGGACCGTACATCACGATTCCCGTGCGGGTCGGAATATCGTATTTCTTGAATATCTCCGGATGGAGCGTGGGAAGCACGAGGCGGTCCATTATCTCCGCCTTCATCTCGGAGTTGCCGGCCACGTCCTTCAAAGTGGTGGTCACGCCTTGGATCGGACGAAATACGGTTTCCTCGGATTCTGGCATGTCGATGAGGTTGTTGATCAGCGTGTTGCATTCTTTCAACAGGTCTGCATGGGAATCGTTCCGCTCCTCATCGGAGTCGGCATCGTCCTCGTATTCGCGGTTCACCACGAATCTGCCGTTCTTCAGCAAGTACTCCTTGCCGCACGATTCCTCCTTGGAAAGTGGCGTTTCGTCGTAGTCGTAGAGTTCGTACGGCAGAGATGCCTTCATGCCCGGCGGTATGCAGAGCACCATGAGCCTATCCATCCCTGTGAAAGCGTCATCTCCTATGATTCTCAGACCTTGCGGGAAATCGAGCAATCTTATGTTGTCACATCCTTCGAACGCGCGGGACGCTATGGATCTGACTGCCTCAGTCATATGGATCTCGAGGAGGGCTATCGACGGCGGACAGAACAGAAGCTCCCCCATGCCTTTCGTGTAGAGGATGCCCTTGTCCGTGGAGAAGCAAGGTGAGGACCAGAACAGTTCCACGGATTCGAGCGAGCGGCATCCGGAGAAGGAATCCGCATCGGCGTGCATCAGCGATTCAGGCAGGACGATCGATTTGACCGAACAGCCTTCGAATGCTCCCGGCCTTATGGACTCTATGAACTCAGGGAGCCCTATGCGGTCCGATTGGTCTCCGGCGCCCCAGCATACAAGGGTGGAGCCGTCCGTCTTTATCAGGGCCGGGCCTATGCACGAGAACGATTTGGAGCAACCGTCCACGATGAACGACCTTATCGACAAGCATCCGCCGAATGCGCGGTCTCCGATCCTTTCCACGGTCTTCGGAATTCTGGGAGAGTCCATGCGCATGCAGCCGCGAAATGCGCTGCTCCCTATGCATCTCAAACCCTCGGGGAGGATCGCCTCCCATAGGCGGGAGCATCCTTCGAACGCGCTGTCCCCGATGGCCTTCAATGTGGACGGTAGGACGATCTCCCTGAGTTCGGAGCATCCTTCGAAGGCCCTGTCGCCGATCCTCTCCAGACCTTCCGGCAGGATGATCTCCTTCACAGTCGTGTTGCCCGCGTACGCATTCGGAGCAATCTCTCTTGTAGGAGTCCCGTCCATGCATGCGGGCACCTCGATTCTGATCGACCCGGTCTTGCAGGGTTTCCGTTTGTTCGACGTGATACAGCCTTCGGAAGCGCATTTCACACGTCTTCCATGACATCGTATTATAATAATCCCTTCTTGTTATCTTTGTAATGGGTGTTAGACGTTCATCATCCCAGTGAAATATTGGGCGGGGATTACCGGGTGCCATGCATTGCAAGGACGTCTCGATGCGCGATGTCGATGCTCCGTTGACGCGCGAGGGCATCTCGGAGCTGATGGACGGCTGGGTTGCCTACAAGCGCACGGACAGTCTGGTCCTTCATCACGGGAACGACTATGCCGTCGTGCGCCTTCACAAGATCGCGGGACCCGGACTATTCAGGAAGACCGACGGATTCGAGATCCTGTCTCTGCCGAAGGACACGGTGTTCGTCGAGGATCCGGAGATGGATGTCCTCAACACCCCTGCCATGGCGAGGTTGCAGTCCGAGCACCCGGGAAAGACCGTCGTGGTGAGGGGCATGTTCTCACACATCAGCTTCGTCCACAACATGCATCCTCTGACGCTCGTCGTGACGGACAGCATCCCGCCGTCGCCGTCCAAGCTCGCGGTCCTGGTCCAGAGGGCATTGGATTCCGGATACATAGACCACCCAATCCTGATGGAGACGAGGACAATCGACATGTCCGAGAGGATACCGGATGTGCAAACGCCCGGAGTCATGTTCCCGTGCCGCGTCTCCCATCTGTCCGCGGAGAAGCCGTTCTTCTTCCTGGATGACGCTTCCGAGCGTCCCGACATTCCGGTGACGCTCATAGGGTGCCATCTGTCCAGAAGGATATACAGGGAGCTCTACGGGGAGGACGTTCCGTTCATCTCGGTCTGTCCCGCGGACTTCATCCGTCCGGGGGAGAAGACCATCGTCAAGTGCTGCAAGGTCAAGGAGGGACATGTCATGACATCTCCCGACACGGTGCAGGTGCCGTGGGGTGCCACCGTGCCGGAGATCGTAGAGGCGATAAACGACCTGTTCGCCGATTCGCCGGCGGAGCGATCGCCTTCCGCCCTTCTTCTGGGCCAGCCGGCTTCCGCGGTCGAAGGCCTTGTAGCCTTCCTTGACGTCTCCGGCCTTGCAGAGCAGGGTGCCGAGCGCGTACCATGAGTCCGGGTCGTCGGGATCCTGTTCGAGATGGAGGCGCATATGGGCAATCGCCTCGA
>DATC01000098.1:4111-6294 GCA_002504495.1 Methanomassiliicoccaceae archaeon UBA537 | reverse complement strand
TCCGCGAGTTCCGCGCTGTGGCTGCGACCCTTGCTCTCCTCGTCAAGGACGCGTATCATCTCGAGGCGGGCCTTCTCGAGAAGGACCTTCACGGAGTTCTCGGTGAGCCACGGGGACCTGGCGCGCACCAGCTCGGAGAACGAAGCGGCGGCTTCGGGATCGATCTCGCAGGCACGACCCTTGAAGATCCTCCTCGGAACGTCCACCGTGCTGTTCCCCAGATGGACGGTGATGCAACCGGCCTGCGTCATTTCCTGAACCTGACGATGCGTCCGCATTCGTCCCTGCGGCTCGTTCCGAACTCGGAGAGGCGGGAGATCTGGGACGCGGTGAACACTGGCCCGTCCCTGCACACCCTCGCATCGTCCATGACGCAGCACCCGCAAACTCCGGCACCGCATTTCATGTACCTCTCGAGAGACAGCTGGCAATCGATGCCGAGCTCCTCGCACGCCTTGTACGTGAACCAGAGCATGACCTCCGGGCCGCATGCGACGACGCAGTCGTAGTGCTTGGCGGATGCCATCTGCTTCATGAGCTGCACCGCGTTGCCGTGGAATCCTCTGGAGCCGTCGTCCGTCGCGACGGAAACGTCCGACGAGGATGCGGCCTCCTCCGACAGTATGACGTCCCTGTCCGATCTGGCGGCGATGATGCAGTCCATTCCGGTGGCGTGGACGGCGGGCATGACCGCGGCGGTGCCTACGCCTCCGCCGATTATCAGGAGATCGCCTCTTTCAGGGGACAGGTCGAATCCGTTTCCGAAAGGTCCTCTGATGCGCAGAGGGTCTCCTTCCTTCAGCATGTGTATCGCGCGAGTGGCATCGCCGATGGCCTTGACGGTGATCCTCTTCTCCGGACCCGACGTCTTCGACAGCGACATCGGGATCTCGTCGATCCCCGGAACCCATACCATGACGAACTGTCCCGGCTTCGCCTCAGCGTCCCAATCGAATACGAACGAGCGGGTATCGTAGCATTCCTGTACGACGCTCTTGATCCTGACGACATCGGTCATGCGCGACACCTCTCATCGATGCTATGTCCTTGTAGCCGTATTCGTCCATGAACTCCTCCAGGCCCCTGTTGACCGAATCGAAGACCTCGGGTCCCATCGTTCCGACAGCCGTTCCGATCTGGAATGCGGAGGCGCCCGCCATGATGTACTCGGCGGCGTCCCTCCAGCATGATATCCCTCCGACTCCGACCAGGGGGATGTCGAGGACGGACGCGAGGTCGTAAACAGCGCGCACGCCGACGGGTTTGATTCCCGGGCCGGAGAGGCCTCCGAACCTGTTGCTGAGGACGGGTCTCGCGAATTCAGGCTGGATCACCATGGCCTTGAGCGTGTTGATCGCCACGACGGCGTCCCCTCCGGCGTCCTGGACCGCCAGGCCGATGTCCGTGAGGATATGCGTGTTGGGGGTGAGCTTGGCCCAGACAGGTATGGAGACCGCGTTCTTGACGGCCGATACGATCGATCCCACCATGGCCGGATCCGTTCCGACCTCCATACCGTATCCTTTGGCATGCGGGCAGGACAGGTTCAGCTCCACGGCGCACGCGCCGTAGTCCTCCATCTTCGCTGCCAGAGCGGAGAAGTCCTCGGGACCGGCACCGTAGATGGAGCCTACGACCTTTCCGGCCTTCGTGGCGGCCTCCATCTCCTCGGCGAACAGCTCGATTCCGGGATTCGGAAGCCCCATGGCGTTGACCACGCCGCCGGGCACCTCCGTGAAGCAGGGGTTGGCATGTCCGCTCTTCGGCTCCATGCCGATGGATTTGGTCACTACCGCACCGCATCCGGACGAGAGCATGCGGACGAGCGACGGCCCGGTCTCGTCCATGATGCCGGATGCTACCATTCCGGGCCTATCCAGCGCAAGAGACCCGACGGAGGTCCTCAGGGATGACATGGCCACTTCCATGCTGGCGGTGTTTATAATCCTCGCGAGCCGCGCGGGCGCGATGTTATTAAGCGCGAAGGAATGGGGCGCGACCATGGACTCGGATTCGGTGCGCAACGACTTCCCGACGGTCCGCAAGGGGTCGGGCATCTACCTGGACAGCGCGTGTCAGGCCCTCAGGCCGGACAGCGTGATCAGTGCGATCACCGAATACTATGAGGAGTACCCCGCTTGCGGCGGAAGAAGCGTCCATTCCATGGCGACCCGCGTATCCGT
>DATC01000098.1:3637-4050 GCA_002504495.1 Methanomassiliicoccaceae archaeon UBA537 | reverse complement strand
CGTATCCGTCATGATGGATGAGACGAGGGAGGCTCTGGCCCGCTTCTTCGGCACGGACGACCCCGACTGCTATATCTTCACCAAGAACACCACTGAAGGCCTCAACACTGCCGCGTACGGTCTCGGTCTGAGGAAGGGCGATGTCGTCATCACCACGGATGCCGAGCACAATTCCAACCACGTTCCTTGGATAAGGCTCCGCGATTCGATAGGTATCGAACGCAGGATGTCCAGATCGGGAGAGGACGGAGTCTTCGACCTGGAATCGTTCAAGTCGTGCATAGACCGTCGCGTGAAGGTCGTCTCGGTGCAGCATGCCAACAACGTCACCGGATGCACCGTGCCGGTGAAGGAGGTGGCGGAGATCGCCCATGATGCCGGTGCGATCGTCGTGGTGGACGGCGCACAGGCCG
>DATC01000098.1:719-3574 GCA_002504495.1 Methanomassiliicoccaceae archaeon UBA537 | reverse complement strand
AGGACATCTACTGCATGTCCATCCACAAGATGCTGGGGCCGTCCGGTATGGGCGTCATGTACGGCAGGAGGGAGGTCCTGGAGAGGATGGCGCCCTTGTCGCTGGGCGGAGGGACAGTCGGATTGACCACCTACGATACCGCGGACCTCGCCCCTATCCCGGACAGGTTCGAGGCGGGTCTCCACGACTATGCAGGGATCGCCGGGACGAAGGCCGCCGTGGAGTATCTGTCCCGCATAGGGATGGACGAGGTCCGCAGATGGGATACGGATCTCATGCGTCGCATCTGTCGCGGACTGGAGGACCTCCGGAACCTCCATGTCGTCGGTCCGGAGGACCCGGATATGAGAGGCAGCGTGTTCTCGTTCAACATCGACGGTCTGGGGCCCCACGATATCGGCATGATGCTTGACAACATGGCAGGCATAATGATTCGCTCCGGCATGCACTGCGCCCATCCGTTCTATGTGAGCAGGGGCATTTCGGGCAGCGCGCGCGCATCAACCTATATCTACAACAATGCTCGCGAGGTCGACGTGTTCGTCGATACGGTCAGGAAGATCTCCGAGACCTTCGGGGACCGAGCCCTTCGAGATCTCTGCGATCGTCCCTTTGGTCAGGACGAACGTCCCGCCGTACGTCGTGTACGCGGAGAACGTTCTTCCGTCGTGTTCGATCCGTACGAGATGATCCGCTACAGTGATCATGACGTCTTCGTCCGGAACCATCTCGTTCCCGCGCAGGATGAGGGCATCCGCATCGGACGATTCGAATCTGTCGAGCATCGATGCGAAGGATCCTGCGAGAAGTTCCGATTGGGATGCGTTCTCATCCTCTTCCACGGTCGACATGAATCCGAGGACCGAGGCCAGAAGCACGACTCCGCACACGCACATCACACTTCTCGATGCGATGAATTCCATCATCGGCTCATCGTCACTCCCAATGAGCCGCCGGAGATCACGCAGTCCACGCGCACCGAGCATCTGCCGGAGAACGATGCAGGCTCCAGAACGTTCACAGCAGGTCTGTCCAGGTACACCCTGCCGGCGAGCTCCCCGTTCTTCATGACGCGTATGGAATAGCCCAAGCCGTCATCGCCTCCGACCTCCAGGCTCATCCCCGGATCCAACGATATGTCCACAGTCGTCATCGTTCCTGCGCCTCCGTAGTAGACCTTGACCGTCGCGGCCTTCAGCTTCTCTGCTTCGGACAACGCCGGCTCCAGTTCGGCATCCTCCTCCGCCGATTCAGCCATGGACATCAGCATGGGCGCCAAGGCGCAGATCACGGCTACGGACACCATGATCTTGAACGGCATGTCCAGTACTCCCGACTCGTCCGATATCACAGTATCACCGTGATCTTGTAGCTGCTGCTGTCGGTGTATCCGGATTTGGTCACCAGCAGATCTATGAACCCTACGCCGGACGTGCCTGCGGAGACTATCTTCAGGCCTGTGAATACGGCTTTTCCGTCGGCATCCGTGGTCTCGAAGGCGGTCTTTCCTTCGGAATCCCTGACGTTCAATCCGCTGAGCACCACGGTGGCGCCTTCGAGCAGATCGCCGTCCTGATCCGTGACGATCACGGTTATATCCGGAAGAGACCCGTTCTCGCTGACCACGGTATCATCGTACTGGACGGATCCTATGGAGTGGGGCGTCTCAATGCTCCCCATCCAACCCATGATGATGGCAGTCCCCATCGTGGCGACGAGGATCACGATCATCAATTGCAGCGGAAGGCCTTCTATGCCTCCCGATTCGCTCTTCTTCTCGTTGAGTATCCGCATGGTCTCGCGACGGGTCTCGTCTCCACGGATTATAAGGAGTGCCCGTCTGCGAAGCACTGACCATGAGCATTAGGAATCTTAGATCGACGGCGCCGCAGCGGTATGCGGGAGAGCACGGTATGCTCGGCCCCCTTCGGAGACAGCACGCTCTTCATGATGAGGATCTCGTCGCATTCGAATCTGCAGTAGAGCGTCCTGCGGTTGTCCTCGAACAGTTCTGGAGCGATGAAGCCGTCCCTGCACCTGGCGAGGGTCACATGCGCCTTGAAGGGCTTGTCATCGTGCATTATCCCAGCGGCCGAGAGCAGGGAATCGAGCTTGGCCGCCATGGCCTTCAGGATACCGGCGGGATCCGCGCCCATCCATACCACGGAAGGGCGACGCTCGTTGGGGAATGCGCCCAGTCCGGACAGGGCGATTTCGAAGGGGCTGAACGCGTCGGCGGTCTTGCGGACGCATTCCTCAATCCTTCCGAGCTTCTTCTCATCGATGTCGCCGATGAAGCTCAGCGTGAGGTGCGTCTGATTGGGAGGCACGGTCCTGGCTCCTGCCGATTCCAATGCCGTCCTGGCCTCGTCGGCCTGTCTCGTGCGGGGCACATGGATTGCGATGAACACGCGCATAGTCGTCATTTCTTCAGCTCCGGATGCTCCGATTCGATATGGAGGAGGAGACCCTCGCATCCTCTGCGAATGTCCGAATATGCCTTCTCGAAATCGAGGGTGTAGTACGGATCGGCTACCTCTCCGCCGCCTGCGAACGACATCAGCATGGATATCTCGCATACACGGCCCTGAGGCCGGATGCGCTGAAGGAAGTCCATATTCATATGATCCATGCAGACCATGTAGTCGTAGTCCGCGAAATCCGTGCGGACCACCCTTCTCGATCTCTTCCCTTCGCATGATATGCCGTGCTCCTTCAGGGTCCTGGCCGCCCTGATGTCGGGCGGATCGCCGATATGCTCGCCGCTGGTTCCTGCCGAAGCGACCTCGAATCTGTCGGACAGGCCGTTCTCATCCAATACCTTCTTGAAAACGAATTCCGCCATCGGGCTGCGG
>DATC01000098.1:0-644 GCA_002504495.1 Methanomassiliicoccaceae archaeon UBA537 | reverse complement strand
GCTCTGGAGGTCGACTATCGACGACGCAGGATGAGATGATACGCGGATCGTGATATTCGCTGCCGCTTGCATGAGTCGAAGAACCCTCGCGCGCAAAACTTCATAAATACTTCGGCATGGTACGGAGCCGTATGGTAATGGAGAAGAACATCAACAGGCAACCCAAGACCGAGCCGTCCAAACAGGACAAGGCGGTCAACGCGCTTCCGTTCGTCGCGTTCATCGTGATCGTGCTCGCCGGTGCGATCATGTATCTCTGTTGATACACGCAAACATCATTCAGGCGATACGGTCAGCCCTGTCGCCTTCATTTCCATTTCTCACAGATCTTCAAAGGTTGCACGGAGACGATGCGAAGCAATCGGCCGTCGCGTCTTCTGAAATGAGGATTATAAAATGTGGAGGGGAGGACCCCTCCGGTAGATGGTTTACTGCTTCTGAGCAACGATGCGCTTGGCGGCGGCGTTGCCCTTCTCGGCGGCCTTGGCTATCCATTCGGCGGCCTTGGCGGGGTCCTTCTCGGTCCCGACGCCGTCCTGATAGCATCTGCCGACGATGAACATGGCGTCGGCATCTCCCTTCTCGGCGGATTTGAGGTAGGTCTGGAACGGGGACTCCTTCTCTACGATGGCGATCTTCTCGCC
>DATC01000040.1 GCA_002504495.1 Methanomassiliicoccaceae archaeon UBA537 | reverse complement strand
CTCCGTTGCAGATGGTGCGACACCCGCTACGCGTACGAGGGCGGGACCGAGATGAGCATCGACGAGATCGTCGAGGCCGTCGGGAACTGTCCGAGGGTGTGCCTCACAGGAGGCGAGCCGATGCTCCAGCCGGATGCGGTCGGGCTCATCCGCAGGCTCGTGTCCATGGGGAGGCAGGTCGATCTGGAGACCGACGGCGCAGTGGACCTGTCTGATGTTCCGAAGGATCCTATGGTCCTGATTTCCATGGATCTGAAGTGCCCCTCGTCCGGAATGACCGACAGGATGGTCTGGTCCAACCTGGACATCCTGGGGATGAAGGACCAGCTGAAGTTCGTCATCGACACGGACGAGGACCTGGACTTCGCGGTGGACGTCGTGAAGACCAGGAGGCCGGCGACAAACGTCATCTTCGGACCCGTTGGAGGGACCGGACGGCTGGAGCGGCTGGTCGACAGGGTGCTCGAGGAGGGCATAGACGTGAGGGTCCTTCCCCAGCTCCACAAGATCATCTGGGGCGACAGGAAGGGCGTGCGATCTCTGACATGCATGTCATAGATGTCATACTTCCATGTCATAGATGTCATCTCGAGTCGTGCATCTGCACGTGCGACTGCACATATCATCGCAGGGTAATGGGATGTTCGAGTGGTTCTTCTGTTCCGTCTCTTAGGAGGGGCTTTCAGAAGGAACCGTCGGCAGTGGATCCGTTCGGCCTGAAGCGATGATGATACAACTCATCCAGAGCCGCCCATCAGCCTCTCGACCAGCAGATGGACCATCGTGGTCCCGGGTTTCGAGAGGCAGTTCTCTACTCCTGTCGATGGATCCGCAATCGTTCTCTTTCCGCGATGTATCGCATCGGATACCATCGTCTTGGTGAGACGTATCCCCTTGGCCTTGTCATATCTGGTTCCGATCTGATGAGATAGCGACTCTTCCAGACTATCCTGGTCCAGCGACGATCTGGCATCGGTGTAGTGCATCAGGAGGAAGACCTCGAAGGACGGGTTGGAGATGCAGAGACGGATGTTCTTCTTCCTGCACCATCCATCGAATTCCCTGATGTCAGCTAAAGGTGTGTTGTCCATGTCCATTACGATGCCGAACGTGTCTCCTTTCCTCATCTTCGACAGCTCGTTCTCGCACACGCGTCTGATCTTGGGGATGTCGCCGCCTTTGCAATCTATCGGATGTATGGGGATATCTGCGATCTTTCCGAGCCTTTCGAAGTAGATCTTCTCCGATGTCCCTTCGACGACGAGTATTTCGACCACACGTCTCTGGACTGTGTGGTTGCCATGTCTTGAAATGCGTTCCGCTTTGGGATTCAAAGCCTGCGGACCCCCACGACCTTCGGTATCGCATCGAAGCGTCCCATCAGGTAGTCTCTGCGTATATCGGATCCCTTCTTCACGCCGGTGATGTCCGATAAGCAGTAGAGGGAGCACGAGCCGTTCCTGCGGTCCTTTCTGGTGAACCATATCTGATCGCGCCTGAACAGATCTCTTATATCCATCAGTCCGAGGTCGTGGGTGTTCACAATCAGTTGCGCTCCGTTGTTGTTCTCCGGTGCATTGAACAGCCCGAAGATCCATCTGGTCAGGAGGGGATGGAGGTCGGTCCCGAAATCGTCTATTATCAGTGTCCTACCGTTTTTCAGTGCATCGCTGACAGGTCCCATGAGCGAGAACATCTCGATCGTTCCTTGGGATTCGATCTTCATCGGGAACCTCTTCTCATCATCGTCCACATCCGCTTCTTCGAAGTCGTGTATCACGCTGATGTCCGTGAACCTGCGGACGAATTCTCTGCCGTCCTTGTCCGACCCCACATATTTCACGGCATGTTCCTCTCCTTCGAAATCGGTTATGCCGAAATCCGCCGCATCCAATGCCGAGAGCATCATTTCCTTGATCTCATGGTCGTTTCTGCACAGACGGTACGCGGTTTCTATATCCTGAAAATACATTCTAGGAACGAAACGGATGTCCATTATCCCATTGTAGACTATGCCGCATACGGCATCGTTGAACGACGCGGCCACGCATAGATACGATGTCACGGATGTGACTTTTCCCATCATCGATTCGTCCACATGCTGATCTGCTCCCCCGCGCGAGAACACGAGGGTCCGACGACCGTTCGGCGAATGGTACAGGGACTCGGATACGATTCTGTCCGATGTGTATTCTATAGAATAGTCGTAGACCACCTTGTCGATGAGCAGTCTGATTCTGATGCCTGTAGGCGACCCCTGGGCGTCCTTCGACAGTCTGAACGGGATGTATCCCGGAATCTCCAACCCTTCGGGGCGGGCGGATTCCACGACACATCTCAGATAATCCACTGCTTCCAGCAAATATGTTTTTCCGGATGCGTTCGGACCGAACACGACGGCGGATTTGAGCAGGCCGTTCCGTATAGACGGGGATTCGTGGACCGCCTCATCATCATCCTTAAGTGCTGATGCGATGAGGCTGAATGTTACGGAATCCCTGAACGGACCGTAGTTCCGTACAGTGAGATCTATGATCATGAGTGGTTGTATCTGATGAGGATATTTGATAATATTCGGCGTAAATTCTATTCAGTCATAAGAATATAGAGAATTATCGTGTTGATTTGCCGATATTAATCAAATTTGCATAGGATAGGTAATTGATATGCCGCCCTCTCGATCCATCCCAAGAAGGTCGTGGATACTCTGATTACCAAGTACGTGCACAGACCGGTCTGATATTCGGGATCGCCCGTACGGAGGCGTGGCTGTACCTGGTTCCTGCGATCAGGGAAGCGGTGTCCAAAACGATAGTCCACAACGAGCATTCTTCGCATGTTCTTATCCGGATCAGAGTCGACGCGGACACGCTGACGATAACAACGAGGGCAAATTTCCATCGACTGGACCGTGGACAGGCCGCAGTATCGTCCCGTCTTCGAATCCGGAGCAGGATCCAGCGTGACGTTCAGGAACGAGACGCCTATACAACCCGTTGCCGAAGCCACGTCAAAGGGCCGGGAACATACCAGGAGATAGCCGAAGGCACGGGACTCAGCCTGCGCCAGATTCAGAGGCTCTCCAAGCGCCTCTGCGAGAACGGCTCGATCGTCAAGGACAGGGTCGGAAGACGCATCGTGGTCAGGAAGGTCCGAGGGGGATCGCGCCCTCTCGGAGGCCTCCTGTTCCAGTCTTCTGCGCCTCTCCACGCGGCGGAGGTAATCCTCCACGCATTGCTCGACGATTCCGTCCTCATCGAACGACACGTCGATCCCGGCGTCCCTGAGGACCTTGATGCCGTGCATCCCGATGCCGCCCACGAGGACGGCGTCGACGCATCCGAGGCCGACGATCGCCTTGGCGACCGCCATCCCCGCGCCCTGCTCCGAATCCTTGAACTCGTTCACGATCACCTGGTAGTCCAGCGTGTCGGAGTCGATCAGGAGGAAGAAGGGAGCATGGCCGAAGTCGTCGGCCATGGGGGAGTCGAGGGACTCCCCGTCGGAACAGACGGCGATCTTCATTCTACCGTCTTGACGATCTTCTCGACGATGCCTTTGAACGCCTTCGCCGAGGCGGACTCGGGATATTTGAGGACCACGGGCATTCCGCTGTCGCCGGCATCGACGACTCCGGGCTCTATGGGGACCCTTCCGAGGAACTGGACGTTCAGCTCCTTCGCGGCGGCCTCTCCTCCTCCGGACTTGAATATGTCGGTGACCTCTCCGCAGTGGGGGCAGACGAATCCGCTCATGTTCTCGACGATGCCGATGATGGGGATGTTGGTCTCCGCTCCGAACCTCAGGGACTTCCTGCTGTCCAGCAGGGCGACGTCCTGGGGGGTGGTGACGATGACGATGCCGTCCGCCTTGGGCATGAGCTGCACGATGGACAGGGCCTCGTCGCCGGTTCCGGGAGGCATGTCGATGACGAGGTAGTCCAGGTCGCCCCAGTTGACGTCCTCGATGAACTGCTTGATGGCTCCCATCTTGACGGGGCCCCTCCACATGACGGGGGAGTCCTTCTCCGGAAGGAGGAATGCCATGGACATCAGCTTGAGAGAGGGAGGGACGGTGACGGGGATGAGCCTCTCGTCGATCACGTTCAGCTTCTCGTCCTCCACGCCGAACATCTTGGGGATGTTGGGGCCGGTGATGTCCACGTCCATGATGCCGGTCTGGTATCCGCTGTTGGAGAGCGCGGCGGCGAGGTTGGACGAGACGGTGCTCTTCCCGACTCCTCCCTTCCCGCTCATTACTATGACGATGTGCTTGATCCTGGAGAGGGCGTCCTGGAGTCTGGTCTCCTCCTCGATCCCTTCCGCTGTCATGACAGGTCCTGCCATTTCTTCTACCTCTATTGGGGGTGCATGCGTCGTCGATATAAAGGAAGTATCGGACCTGGTCGGCGATCGTCTGTCATCCGCCGGCGCATTGCTCATCACAGGTCCGAAGTGGTGCGGGAAGACGACTCTCGCAGAGCGGATGTCGGCCAGCAGGATCTATCTCCAGGATCCCGATCGCAGAGAGCAGTATCTTTACACGGCGAAGACGAGGCCTTCGGCGCTGCTGGAGGGGGAGAAGCCCCGTCTCATCGATGAATGGCAGGACATACCGAAGATATGGGATGCCGTGCGCTTCGATGTCGATCGCAACGGATCCCGGGGGGCGTACATCCTCACCGGTTCTTCGACGCCGAAGCCCGAGAAGGATGGGAAGGACGAGAGATGGCACAGCGGAACGGGACGCATCTCCACGGTTCGGCTCAGGACGATGAGCACCTTCGAGATCGGGAGGTCTGACGGGAGCGTGTCCCTCGCATCGCTGTTCGAAGGGAGGAGCGACTTCGATGCGCGCTCGGACCTGTCTTTGGATGCGATTGCGAACCTGGTCTGCATAGGCGGATGGCCCGCCGCATTGGACATGGACGAGAAGACGGCGTTGAACGTCTCCAAAGACTATGCGGAGGCGGTGGTTCGCTGCGACATCTCCGTCATGGACCGGATGAACCGCAATCCGATCACCGCGTCCGCCATCATGAGGTCCCTGTCCAGGAACATCTGCACCATGGCCGAGACGACCACGGTCGCATCGGATGTCAGGGAGCAGGCGAGCAGGAGCACGGTTCTGGACTACATCGATGCTCTGAGAAGGCTGTACGTCGTGGAGGATGTTCCGTCGTGGCATCCCTCGTTGACCTCGAAGGCCAGGGTGAGGGCGGCCCCGAAGAGGTGCTTCGTCGATCCGTCCATCGCCGTCGCATCGTTGGGCACCGGGCCCGGGGCGCTCATGCGCGACATGCCGGCGTTCGGCTCCCTGTTCGAAGCGATGTGCATAAGGGACCTCAGGGTGTACTCCCAGGTCCTGGACGGAACGGTGATGCACTACCATGACAGCACGGGCCTAGAGGTCGACATCGTGGTCGAGCTTCCCGACGGGAGATGGGGGCGTTCGAGGTCAGGCTGGACGGGGACGAGAACGGAGCTGCAAGGAGTCTTCTGAGACTGAAGAGGAAGGTCTCCTTCGCTCCCTCGTTCCTCGCGGTGCTGACCGGATCCGGATTCTTCCATGTCAGAGACGACGGAGTCATGGTCGTCCCTGTAGGATGCTTCGGGCCATGAGCAGCGCATAGGGCATGCTCGGTTCGGGAGCATCTCGGACATGGCTTTCGCCTGCTTCCCGGAGAAGGCGATGCCGAAGGCCATGACGGGGCCTGCGATCCCGTGGGCGTACTCCCTGTCGGAGATCTGCTCCAGCGCCCTGGAGCAGGCCTCTTCCAGGGAGGTCTCCGATGCCTTGGATCCCAGCTTCTTGAACTCGACGACGATTGAAGGGCCGTCGCCCTTCCTGCGGACCATCCTGAGGTCGCAGAATCCGTCGCCTCCTTCCATGTCCGCCTTCGCATCGAACCTGTCGGATGCGGAAAGGACGATGCCGAGCACCAGGGCCTGGTACACGTGCTCGTTCACGAGCATCCTGCTTCCGGCCGATTCCATGAGGAGGTCGGAGAGCATCTTTCCGATGAAGGGGCAGTCGTTCCTCTCCAGGGCGTCGATGAACCTCAAGGACGGATTCCCGTAGGACGGCATCGCGGAATCCACCATGTCGGCGTACGCCTTTCTGACCTCCAGGTTCGGTATGGTCACCTCGAAGATGCCGTTCCCGGACGCAACGGCATTGATATACCCCGTCATGGCCATGATGGAGTAGATCTTGTCGCCGTGCGATATCTGATCGAAGGTGACTGCCTCATCGAGACCCACTCTGAGGGATTTGCCGTCAGCAAGCACCATCAGATCTTCAAGGATCTTTGCATCACCTTTTCTGATCAAATCCATCAGGATGTCGTTGGAGCTGGTGTTGACCCAGTACGGCTTCGGAACGAATCTGCTGTTCATGTAGTTCATGACGCTCCATGGATTGTAGATGTCGGAACCGCCGAAGCGGTAGCCGTCGTACCAGTCCTTCGCCTCCTCGAACTTCTCGGGATGTTCGTACTCTTCGCACAGCTTCCTGACCTCGTCCGGGGTGAATCCGTACATCTCCGACGAGTCCGTCGAGAATATGTTGTTCACGTAGACGTTGTTCGTCCCGGAGAAGATGCTCTCCTTCGCGATCTGCATGACTCCGGTCACGATGGCGAATTTCAGGTCGTCGTTGTCCTTCAGAGTCTCAGACATAATTCCGCCGACGAGGTCCATCATCTCCCGGGACCACGGCTCCCCGCGGGAGCCGTTCACAGGATGGTCGTATTCATCGATCAGAAGAATCGGCTTTTTGCCACAGGCGACATGGACGATCCGAGTGAGATTCTGGAGTTCGGACTCGATGTCGCGAGGGTTCATATTCAGGATATCATCCAGAGTATTGCGGTCTAGAGGGCATAGTCCGTCTGTGTCGAAGTAGCCTATGTTGTCTCTGCACCATATGGATAGTTTTTCGGTGAATTTAGACTTGAACCTTTCCGGCCCGCCCCTGCCCATGTCTTTGAAGCTGAGAGAGATGACGGGATTGGCGTTCTTCTTCGGATCGTCCGGTCTGAGCTCCGATATCCTCAAGCCGTCGAACCACTGGTTGCCGGCGTATCTCTCGTTGAAGTACGCATCCATCATGCTGAGATTCAGGGACTTCCCGAATCTCCTCGGACGCGTGAACAGGAAGACGGCGGTCCCTCTCTTCGACAGGACGAAGTCTATCAGCGGCGTCTTGTCGACGTAGCACAGATCCTCGTCGCGTATCGCCTTGAAGTCCTTGATGCCAATGGGAATTGGCCTGCGTCCCTCCCTGCTCATGATGCACGGTATGGACTGTTGCGATTTATCGGCATCGTATCAGCAGATGACACGCATCATTCCGGACGGAAACGGCTGATGTTCGGATTACGTGTACAAAATGCAGGGATTCCTCCAAAATTACGTGTACATTTTGCAAGAATCAAACTATTTATTCTATGTATGATATCGGAATCCATGCGTCGCGACCTCTATGATAAGCTGCTGGAATGGAAGGCGTCGGACGATCGCAAGCCGTTGATCATCCGCGGAGTGAGGCAGTGCGGGAAGACGTATCTGATGAAGCAGTTCGGTCGCGAGAACTACGTCTCGACGGCATATCTGAACTTCGAGGCCGATCCCATGCTGTGCAGGTTATTCGACGGCGATCTGGATCCGAGAAGGATAGTGGCCGCGATATCCGTCCGCCTGGATGTGGACATCGGTCCTGAGACTCTGATCGTATTCGACGAGATACAGGAGTGCGAGCGTGCGATGACATCCCTCAAATCGTTCAGGGAGTCGGCTCCGGAGTACCACGTCGTCTGCGCCGGTTCCCTTCTCGGTCTTCAGGGGAGGGGTTCGTTCCCCGTCGGGAAGGTCTCGTTCCTAGATCTCCGTCCCATGAGCTTCAGGGAGTTCGTCAGGGCATCCAACGAGAGGCTCTATGGGACCATCGCGGACGGGAAGGAGCCGGACGAGCTGTGCAGAGAGATGCTGAGGGCGCTGAACCTCGAGTATCTGGCCGTGGGAGGCATGCCCGAGGCCGTCTCGAGGTGGATCGGGACGAGGAGCATGCCCGACGTGGACAGGATCCTATCGGAGATCTCCCAATCCTACAGGTTGGACTTCCTGAAGCATGCGCCGGACCGGGATATCAAGAAGATAAACAGGATATGGGAGTCCGTGCCGTCCCAGCTGGCGACGGAGAACAGGAGGTTCCTCTTCGGGCATGCGGTCGAGGGGGCTAGGGCGAAGGATCTGGAGGACGCGCTGCAATGGCTGGTCGATGCAGGGATGGTGTACAGGCTGCCGAGGATCGAGAGGATAGGCGTGCCTCTGTCGCCGTACGCGTCGGAGAACCTGTTCAAGATCTACATGATGGACGTGGGGATACTCAGGCGCGAGGCCGGAGTGCCGGCCTCGCATATAATGGAAGGGACGCTCGACCCGTTGTTCCGCGGGGGGTTCATGGAGAACTACGTCATGTGCGAGCTCGCGGCGTACGGATGCCCGGGAGAAGGGTACTGGGTATCGGGAAACGAGGCGGAGGTGGATTTCCTGGTCACTACTGATTCGGGGGTGATGCCGATAGAGGTGAAGAGCGGGGAGAGGTACCGTGCCGCCAGCCTCGCGGAGTACATCGACAGGTACTCCCCGGATATCGCCGTCGTCGTGTCCGGGAAGGACGGTGGAACGAACGGGACGGTGGCCACGGTTCCATTCTACTCCGTCTGGAGGATACGCGATCTGAAGGAGCGGTCAGGCTCTAAGGTTCCAATAGCGCGAAACGGAATCCGGGAGGAGGCGCTCCGGGGCCATCCGTTCCGAGGAACACGGTCCGAGGGTATTATACCTGGAAGCGGAACGGGGGGACGGGATGCCGAGGATGGACGCGCCGCGGACACGGCGCACCGGGACGGGATCCCGCGCCTGCGCAGCGATGCGCAGGAGGAATCAGAAATGAATACGAACAAGAATGCAACGAGGGGGGGGGGGCTCAGGCCTCCAGGAAGCTCCTCGCAGCGCTCGCCGTCATGGCGGTCGCGTTCGTCGTGCTGGCGGCTGTGCCGTCCATCGCCACGGACAGCGATGCCGCCAACGGCCCCGCCGAAGGGGTCATCGCGGCCGGATACGCATCCGACGCGACGACGGCCACGGCTCTGGTCAACGCGCTCGGCGGTTTCTCTATCGAAACCAAAGATGTCGCGCCCAGCACCGTCTTCATGGTCTTCCATATAGACGGTGAGAAATACAACAAGGTCGAGTTCTCGAGATCCGTCGACGGAACAGCCGTCGAGACTCCCGCGGCCTCTGCAGCTCAGACCAAGACCGAGGGAACCTTCTCCGCACAGAATGCCTATTACATGTTCACCGTGCAGAAGGACGTCGACACCGCCACCAACGCCGATTCCATCGCGCAGGAGTGGTCCGCCGAGAAGACCTACACCCTGACCGTGACCCTCTCCGGCGAGGGTGTTGAGACTAAGGTCATCACCGCCGATGTGAAGGGAGCCGTCGTCACCCTGTATCAGAATGTCGATGCGACTATATCCAGTTCGATCTCCATCAATGGAGTCATGATCCTCGATTTGAATGATCATTCGTTCAACATCATCAACAGCAGTACCACTTCCAACGAAGTGTTCTCTGTTAAAAAGGATGCGTCGTTCAGCATCGTCGGTGCCGACAAGACGAAGAGCGTTCTCAGTGTTAAGACGAATGCCGTTTACGGAGAAAATTATGGTTCCTCGTGGGTTGGCAAGAAGGCTACGGCGATGACTGTCATTTCCGCCGCCGAGAATGCTAGTATCATCGTTGACGGAGTCACATACAAAGTCGATGCGACTGCGCTCTTCCCTATGAAGAACGCCTCTGAAGCCACGATCAGAAACTCTGTCGTTGAAGCCTCTGCATACGTCGTTGGAACCAATAACGCGGTTGCAGGAAATCAGGCGACTATAGTCATCACCGTTGAGAATTCGTCTATCAAAGCAGAGGAAACCGCCGTATGCATCAATGCGGCTGGGGTCAGGGCCAATATTACTGATAATTCGATCGTTGAAGGCGGACGCCACGCGGTCATGGTCAGAGATGGAACCGCTACTATTACGAATAGCACTCTCATCTCTGACAACGGAAGCTTCGAGGCTGCGACTTGGTCTTCAGGCAACGATGTCACTCCCGCCACGGTCTTCGTCGGCAACAA
>DATC01000123.1:9907-11291 GCA_002504495.1 Methanomassiliicoccaceae archaeon UBA537 | reverse complement strand
AACTATATAATACTTTCTATTGCTCTCTGGCCCAGTAGATTCAGACAAGATGTTATCGATCGAATCCGCTGTCCTTGAACAGACGGATACGCGATACAGGGTTCATTTCAGGATGAAATGGTTCCTGTCGAAATCGACGATCCCATCTCTCCGCATCCTGCTCAGCTCCGTGGACATGGCGCTGCGGTCCACTCCGAGATGGTCGGCCAGTTCCTGACGGTTCAGCGTTATGAGGAAATCGTTGCTGCCTGCGCTATGCGCCTGGTCGGAGAGGTAGGCGCATATCTTCTCCCTGGTGGTCCTCTTGGATATCTGATCCAGTCTCTGATTGAGTCCGAGGGAATCGCGTGCGAGAGAGGAGATGATGTTCCTTACGAGGCGGGTATGGAATCCGCAGGATGACGGGCATACCCTCGCCGCTCTTCCGATGTCCAGGAACATGATCTCCGTCGGTTCTGATGCGACGATGCTCATGTCCAGACGGTCGGATGAGCATGCGTACTCTGCGCATATCGTGCGCCCCGTGCCTACATCGGAGAGCACGGTCCTGTTGCCCCAGTAGTCCTCCCTGACGATCTTCACGCTCCCGGACAGGATCACTCCGATGCTGTCGGTCGTGTCCCCGCGACGATAGACGAAGTCATCCTTGGAGTACCTGCAAGTGACTGTCTCGAGACATTTCAGCATGACGTCCAGCTCATCATCCTCTATCCCATCGAACAGTCCGGTGCCCTTCAGAATCAGATTCCTTCCGCGCATAATATCTGTTGTAAAAACAACATTATCATTATATTTATAACATAACCTAGGACATATCGTCACGGGAAGACCGTGGAGGTTTCGATATCATGGAAGGTAGCATGTTCTGTTTCCAGTGCGAGCAGACCGCGGGGTGCAAGGGTTGCACCGGTGCGAGAGGCGTATGCGGGAAGACATCGGAGGTGGCGATGCTGCAGGACGAACTGACCGGGGCCCTCGTCGGCCTGGCCAGGTCCTTGGACGGCAGGGACATCTCCCCGGAGACCGATGCCATCGTCGTGAAAGCCCTGTTCGCCACGCTCACCAATGTCGATTTCGATGCGGACGACATCCGTTTCCAGATCGCCGCCGTCAGGGCCGTCTCCCAGGGCGCCCCCGAGATGGATATGGCCGACCTGTGGTCCGCCCAGGAGGAGGTGCGCTCGTTGAAGACGCTGATCCTCCTCGGAATCCGCGGGATGGCTGCCTATGCGTACCACGCGATGGTTCTCGGAAGCACCAGCGAGGATGTCAACGCGACCATCTACAGAGGTCTCAGAACGATCGGATTCGACACCGGGGCTGACGACCTTCTCGGAGTTGTTATGGATGTCGGAAGGGCGAACCTCGTCTGCATGGAGATGCT
>DATC01000123.1:5988-9851 GCA_002504495.1 Methanomassiliicoccaceae archaeon UBA537 | reverse complement strand
AGGAAGGCCTTCGGCACCCCTGTTCCGGCCAAGGTCTCCACCGACATCGCCAAGGGCCCTGCGATAATCGTCACGGGACACGACCTCGCCGATCTGAAGGCGCTTCTCGAACAGACCGCCGACAAGGGCATCAACATCTACACCCACGGAGAGATGCTCCCCGCGTTCTCCTATCCCGAGTTGTCCAGGTACCCGCATCTGAAGGGCAACTTCGGAACCGCCTGGCAGAATCAGAGGACCGAGTTCGACGACATCCCCGCACCCATTCTGTATACCACGAACTGCCTCATGCCTCCGAAGGATTCGTACTCGGACAGGGTGTTCACCAGCGGCCCGGTCTCGTATCCCGGTGCGAAGCACATCGAGGGTCACGATTTCTCGGAGGTCATCGCGAAGGCTCTGGAGCTCGGCGGGTTCCCCGAGGACGTGCCCGGCACCAGGACGTTCACCGTCGGGTTCGGCCACGAGACCATCCTGTCCGTCGCCGACGAGGTGGTGGATGCGGTCAAGGCAGGCGATATCAGGCAGTTCTTCCTCGTGGGAGGATGCGACGGTTCCAAGCCTGGACGCAGCTACTTCAGGGACTTCGTCGAGCAGACGCCTGAGGACAGCATCGTTCTGACCCTCGCCTGCGGGAAGTACAGGTTCAACGACCTGGATTTGGGCGAGATCCACGGTCTCCCGCGCCTCATGGACATGGGGCAGTGCAACGATGCTTACGGCGCCATCAAGGTGGCTACGGCACTTGCCGGCGCGTTCGGTCGCGGCGTCAACGACCTCCCTCTGGGCATGGTCCTGTCCTGGTATGAGCAGAAGGCGGTGTGCATCCTGCTCACACTGCTCCATCTGGGCATCAAGGGCATCTACCTCGGACCCTCGCTCCCTGCGTTCGTATCTCCCGGCGTCCTTGATGTGCTCGTGAAGAATTTCGACATCCATCCGATTTCGGAACCAGGGAAGGACATGGCCGAGATCATGGGCAGACACGCCTGATCATCCGCGGGATCAGGGGGAGGCGTCCCCCTACCCGCTTCACGATCACGATGCACGCATTCTTGTTGGGGCGACAACTGTACCAAAAACCCGATTGTTCCGATTGTGCAAGACGGCATCCGGTTGTCGATTCCATGGAGGCACGTGTCCTGTTTCAGGTTCTGGATGCATCGGAGTTTGATAAAAAGTTGGATTCCAATCCAATAAAAACATACATTAAAATCCAATAATTACGTGATACGTTCATGGCGAAGATCATCGTTCCTCGAACAGCCTACATCAGGCAGCTGGATTCGTACAGATCCGATACGGATCTCCTGAAGATCGTGACGGGAATCCGCAGATGCGGAAAGTCCGAGCTCCTGAGGCAGTTCAGGCAGCATCTCATCGATGATGGTGTTCCGGAGTCGGAGATAATCTATATCGATCTGGAGAGGAGCAGATACGTCATAGATTCCGAGAGGATGCTGTACGAGACGATAAGGAACGCCGTTCGTGGAGACGGATGCTACATCATGATCGACGAGGTCCACTTCGTCAGAGGATGGGAGAGGGTCGTATCCACGGTGAAGAACGAGTTCCGCGCCAACATGTACCTTACCGGATCCAACTCCAACATGCTCTCCGACGACCTCGCCACACATGTCACCGGTCGCTACGCGACGATACACGTCATGCCGTTCTCGTTCCGGGAGTTCGTGACGAGATATCCGATCGATTCGGAGAACGGCTACACCCAGAGGCTCTATCAGTATATGCGCTGGGGAGGGATGCCGATAATCGATCTGGATGACGATGGCACCAAGAACCGCGCCATACTGAGGGGGGTGTACGATTCCATTCTGAACAACGACATCCGTCCGAGGGTCGAACTGGATCAGGTCATACTGGAGAACATAACCGCCTTCATGCTCTCGAACACGGGAAACATCACTTCGGCCAACAGGATAACCGTCGCAGCATCCGTGGGGGACAAGCGCACCACGGAGAGGTACCTGGGGGAGCTGGTGAAGAGCTTCGTCTTCTACAGGGCCGACAGGTTCGATATGATCAGTCTGAAGCACATGGAGACCAATGCCAAGTTCTATCCTGCGGACACGGGGCTGATGAACGCCATCCTCTACGGATACGAGATCGATGAATCGGCCCTTCTGGAATGCGTCGTGTATCNNCGAGGGAGGATATCAGCCGCTTGGTGGAGAACGTCGTCTATCTGGAGCTGATCAGGAGAGGGTACAGGGTGTCGGTCGGCTCCTACAGGAACAGGGAGATCGATTTCACTGCATGGAACGACGACGGCGTCGCCGAGTTCTACCAGGTGGCTCTGAGGCTTGACGACGAGAGGACGCTCAAAAGGGAGCTGGACATGTTCCTGAAGCTGGATCCCGATTCCAGGAGGGTGCTGATCACCATGGACCGTGACGAGCATCCGATGCCCGACGGCGTGGAGCTGATCAACGCGGTGGACTGGCTGCTGGAGCGATCGCTCCTCCAGCAGCCAATCTATGACGTTCCGGTGCCTGATGCCGTCGGGGATGCCCATGAGGAACGAATCCATCGAAAGGACGGTCTTGGGATAGCTGTCGCGGATCAGCCTGAATGGTCTGACCTCACGCTCGTAGGCGGATTCGGATATCATGGAGAGCGTGACCTGATAGTACTCCACATCGTCGCCCCTGCGGGCGGTGAAATCCACCTCGGTGTCGCCGTACTTCCCTACGGCGACCTCGTATCCTCTTCTGATCAGCTCCAGGTAGACCACGTTCTCCACGAGGCGGCTCACATCCTCTCTCGACGAGATCCCCAGCACCGCGTTCCTCATCCCGATGTCGGAGACGTAGTACTTCTCCAGCGTGTCCAGCAGCTTCTTCCCCCGTATGTCGAAGCGTTCTGCCTTGTGTATGAGGAATGCATCTCTCATGGCATCGATGTATCTGCGGACCTGCCTGTTGTCCTCTTTCAGGATCCGGGATATCGAGTTGCAGCTGGTGATGTTCCCCACATTGGAATACAGGAATCTCGCCACATCCTCCAGCACTGAG
The DNA here is from genome assembly GCA_002504495.1 of Methanomassiliicoccaceae archaeon UBA537. GTDB lineage: Archaea > Thermoplasmatota > Thermoplasmata > Methanomassiliicoccales > Methanomethylophilaceae > Methanoprimaticola. Next base: position 6,816 of record DATC01000123.1, on the reverse strand, counting down.
GCGTCGGATGCGCCGGTATGCGCCAGGACGTCCTTCACCAGGACCGTGTTGAACACTCCTGTCAGCAGATCCTGCTCGAAGGTCTCGTCGCCGTCCGGATCCACTATGGGGAGCGAGCCGGTGCGGAGGTACTGCATGAATCTCCTGCCCTTCTCTCCGGGATGGAGTTCCAGGAACTCCGAGAACGACAGCGGGAGGATCCTGAGCTCCATGAAGCGCCCGGACAGGTACGTGGAGAGCTCGGACGAAAGGAGATACGCGTTGGATCCGGTGATGTATATGTCGGCATCGGAATCGACCTGAAGCGAGTTGATGGCCTTCTCCCACGACCGGACCCTTTGGATCTCGTCCAGGAAGACGTAGATGCGACCGATGGTCTCGATGGACGAGATGTGGTCCACCAGATCGGAATGCGTCACGATATGCTCCCATGCCCTCGACTCGAAGTTCATGTAGACTATGTTATCTTCAGGGACTCCGGATCCGATCAGTCTCCGGATGAACTGCCTCATCAGCACGGTCTTTCCGCTGCGCCTCATCCCGGTGATGATCTTCACCACGTCCGTCCTGTCTCTTCCGGATTCCAGTCTCTCCAGATACGGGCGTCTGATGATTTCTGGCATTATTGTCAGAAAGTTGTTTTGAGATAATAGTTTTATGCAAAGTTGATAGAAACTTTTGTAACATGACAGCAGACGAGATCCTCCGTTGATGAACCGAGCGCGGTCATCATCGATGTCATCGTGCCTATGCATCCATGGTCAATTTCGATGCCGATTCATTGTTCTAGATTTTTATCTCGAATTTTAGGAAGATATCTGCAAATAT
>DATC01000123.1:1849-5967 GCA_002504495.1 Methanomassiliicoccaceae archaeon UBA537 | reverse complement strand
TAAATCAGACATGATCGATTCTAGTGTCACAATCCAAAACGATGCTTCAGGTTCGACAATGATACTGGATTTCTCGGTCAGGAATTTCGGTCCTTTCAGAGACCGTATAACCATCAGCATGAACGCCACCGCGTTACGGGACGATGCAGACACCGTGTTCGATTGCAAGCAGGTCAAAGGCGGCTTGTTGACGTCTGCGCTCGTGTTCGGTGCCAATGCATCCGGGAAATCGTATCTGATCAAGGCTATCTCCGCGCTGCGTTTCATGTTGGCACGCCCTTATTCAGGCGGAGAGGAATATGCCGCATATCAGCCGTTCCGTCTCTCTGATAAGACCGTGGAGGCTCCTGTGGAGTTGAGAGTGAGGGTACTGATCGATGGAATCCTCTATGATTACTCGATATCATACGGCAAGAGCACGATCCTGAACGAATCGTTATATCACTATCCGAAAGGGAGGAGGTCCCGGGTCTTTATCAGAACGGGGCCTGAGGCGTTCGAATACGGCGATGCCGCCATGATCGCCAGAACCAACTCCGGATCATCGTATGTCGTCGTGGCATCCAGTTTCAATGACAGAATTTGCGACGTTTTCAGAAAGGAGATCCTGTCCGGAATCGTAATCTTGGACGGGAGCCTGGAATCCATTGTCCAGAGATCGTGCGACTACACATCGATGAACGATGTGGTGAAGGGATATGCCATGAGGGCGTTGAAGACCGCCGATATGGGCATATCGGATTATCATTCGGTAGAGAGGGAGATTCCCGTTTCTGCGATAGACGGGATGCCGCAATCCATGCTCGCGATGTCCTCGGGGAAGATAAGAGTCAAGGACATCTCCCTGAAGCACGACCTTTCCGTAGAAGGCGTGGGGGAGGAAAACACCGTTTTTCCGATAGACATCGAATCCTCCGGTACCAAGGCCATGTTCGGATTGATGGGTCCGCTCGTAGACGTGCTCTTGAACGGGAGGGTTTTGGTGATCGATGAATTCGGGTCCAACCTCCATCCGCTCATATCTCGTTGGATAGTCGGTCAGTTCTCCAACGGGCCGAACCCGAATCATGCCCAGCTCATCGTCAATACACATGATATCGGTATGATGGATACGGACAGCCTCGTACGCAGAGACCAGGTGTGGTTCGCAAATAAGGATCGCGTCAGCGGAGCATCGGACCTCTACAGTCTTTCCGATTTCAAGGATGTGAGAAAGGTCAAGAGCATCGGGAAGGCCTATCTGGCAGGAAGATTCGATGCTGTCCCGGTCATCCGTGCGCGTGATGTGATAGAATGACTCCTGCGGGAGGACGCCGCGGATCTCGCGGTATGGCCTACCGCAGGAAGATGCTCGTGATCGGTGCCGGAAAGACCGGCCTAGGGCATATACTTAAGAAAGCCCGTGTACACATGGACGATCTGGGCATAGACATCTCGAACGGTGACAGAGTCGCTCTGGTGATGGATCTGGACCTGATCTATTCTGAGGAGGATGTGTGGAGGATGGAGGCCGAATGCAACAGAAGAGGGATCGAGCTGTATGTCTCCAATCCTTGCTTCGAGGTATGGTTGCTGCTCCATTTCCGTCGTTTCGACAGGCCCAGCAACCCGAAGGATCTCGTTGGATTCATGTCCGAGGAGCTCGGAGGAGAATATGTGAAATCCAAGCTCCTGGAATGGGATAATGAGAAGGTGCATCGTGCGATACTCAATGCGGAGTCCTTGTACGGGAGCGGGTTCTCCAATGTCGATTGCGCTGTAAGGAATCCCAGCACCACGGTCTTTCGGTTGGTGAAAGGACTTCTGCGACCTTCCGATCCCCCTCTTTTCGTATTCCTCTTGAGCTGCTTTCGCAAATGTGAATCTCTGCTTGATTCCCGAGGATCGTTCGTCGAAGAGACAGGGTCTCGATCGCTCTGTCATACGGATGCGATCCGGTCTCCCGATCCGTTCCTCTCTGTACGGCATATGGCTATCATTGCCGATATGGCGAGGATCATCCCCACCGCCATCAGGACGGAAGGCGTCTCGGAGTACAGCAAGGCTCCGAACAGAGCGGCCGCTACGGGCTCTCCGGCGGATGCGAGGATGGCGACCGTTCCCGCCTCCACCTGCTTCAGCGCGCCCATGTAGAGGAGGTTGGGGATAACCGCGCACACGGCGCCGTGCAGGACCATGAAGCCCAGTTCTGGAATCCCCGTGGATCCGTATGCGACCATGCTGCCCATATCTGCGAACGGAAGGAGGACGACCATCGCCACGACCATGCTCCAGAAGAGCGTCGTCAGCGTGCTGCATCCCTCCGAGGAGGTCTTCTTGGACGACAGTCCGAACAGGGCGTAGCAGAAGGCCGACAGGAGCCCTGCGACGATCCCCCATGAGGATGCGCCGTCCGATCCCTCCAGGAGCCCGGTGACGAGGACGCATCCTGCGATGCCCGCGGCTATGCATGCGCACTTCCTGCGGGTGATCCTCTCGCGGAACGCGATCCTCGCCATGATCACCATGAAAACCGGAGACATCGCGAGGAGCACGGCCGCGACGGAGAGGTCGGAGCTCGCGGCGGATTCGGTATAGAATATGTTCAAACCCGCGAGGGACAGGGCGCACACCAGCACGGACGGGATGCTCCTCCTTTCGACCTTCAGAAGCTTCGGGTCCCTGAGCAGGATGATCGCCAGCATGATCATCGATCCGAAGATCAGGCGCGTCAGGACCACCGCGGCGGAGTCCATCCCCGCTTCGGTGAACGTTCTGACGAAGACTCCTGCGGAGCCCCACATCACGCCGGCGACGGCGGGAAGGGCGAGGTACGCCCTGTTCAAGCGATCACCGCGTACGCCGCGAGGCCGATGACGCCTCCCAGCACCTCGGTGGACAGGTTGTTGGTGTACTTGGAGATCCAACCCCTGTTCTCGAAGAGGGCTCCGAAGACGCTGTCCAGCAGGTTCCCTGCGACTCCTGCGGCGAACGGGATGAGGAGCATCCAGTCCAGGGATTCGGTCACCACGAACCATCCGAGCACGGCTATGAGGAGCGCGGCGACGGTGGACACGGCGGTCCCGAGCACGGAGATCCCTCCGTTCACGCCGGGCACCGTCCGTTCGAACGTCGTGATCATGTAGACGCGCTGGTCGCGGACTCCTATCTCGCTCGCGATGGTGTCCGCGCCGGCGACGGCGATCGTGGATACGAAGAAGATCGCGAACTGCTCGGGTCCGAGGATCCCGGAGAACCACATCAGGGACGCCAGGCAGGGCGGTATGCCCACTCCCGCGACGTTCTTCCATGTGCGCTCTCCGTGGGCGCCCTCCTGCAGCCCTTCCTTCTCCTTGCGACGCATTCCGGCCAAGGTGGCCATGAATCCGGCTATGGTGAACACCGAGAGAAGGAAGAACGCGTTGATCGAGGACGTCAGCCCGACGCACGATCCCACGAGGGCGGAGCAAATCGCACCGTCCTTCGTGAGGAGTCCGAGCTTGTAGGCCTCGACCGACATCGCGACGGATATGGCCACCGCCGCGATCAGGTAGAGCGTCTGCATGCGGGGAGGTAGGGTGCGGTGTAGTTAATTGTTGCGAGTCCCGCGGATGTACGGCGATGGTCGAACGGCCTTTCCCATCGATCGCCGCGTGTCGCGAGAGGCTCCAGCAGCTCCGTCGCGTACTTTATGCAGAGCTGCCGGTCCTTGAGCGGGAAGAACATGATCTTCCCCTGACGGTAGAGGGTGGTCTCCATGCCGTTCCATTGGAAGACGCACATGAGCTCGTCTCTGGAGGTCACCGGGAATCCCTCGGACTCGAACCTGTCCGCCGCCGCGGGCACGTCGATGTCCATGGGGTCGGCCGATACGGCCATGAGGGCCTCTCCTCCGCAGAGACGTGCGGTGGTGAACCTCAAATCAGCGCCTCCAGGGCCTTCCTGGCCCTGATGCGGAACGTCTCGAGATCGGAATCGTTCACGACGTACGCGTCCGCCCTGACGATGAGGTCGGCGAGGCCCCAGCCCGTCTCCCTCGAGTCGCGGGCCTCGAACTCCTCCATGCTGCGGGGGGCGTCCTCCCTCTCGCGGGCCACCAGCCTCTCGTAGCGCTGGCCGGGGGAGGCGAGGACCGCCAG
>DATC01000123.1:0-1827 GCA_002504495.1 Methanomassiliicoccaceae archaeon UBA537 | reverse complement strand
GGACGGCGACGTCCCCGCCGAGCCTCCTGTATTCCTCGACCTCGTCCAGGCTCCTGCATCCGTCCACGAGGAACACGTCCCCCTCCATGCGCTCCATGGCCCGTCTGGCCCATACGCCCTTCCCGAAGGTGTCCCTCTCGGACCCGGCATACTGTCCGACGGTCATCCCGCGGTAGGACGCGTCGGAGCTCTCGTATCCCTCGCGGACCAGGTCCCCCATCCGTATAAACGGGAGGCCCATGCCGCGGGCGACGGAGAGGAGTTCCTCCTTCCCCGCGCCCGGCATGCCTGTGACGAGAACGATCCTCATCGGATCACAGGAGGTTGTCCGGTATGTTGGTCAGAAGCCTGTCGCAGTAGCAGCATCTCAGCTGGGGAGGATGGCGCCCTACGACGGTGAACTCGGGCGCTACGGGCTCTCCGCGGTTGGTGATGCAGTTGGGGTTGCTGCACCTGGCGAGACCTACCACGTGATCGTCCAGGCGGACCTGGTACTTCTCCGCCACGTAGTAGTCGCGGATGATGGCGATCGTGGCGTCCGGAGCGATGAGGGCGATCTTGTCGACGGTCTTGGAGTCGAGCTCCCTGTCCTCGATCTTGACGATGTCCTTCCACTTCTCCTCCTTGTTGGACGTGACGTGCATCCCGATGGAGATGGAGGAGTCGATGTTCCCGACGTTGACCTTGAGGATCTTCATCACGTTGAGGGCCTGGCCGCACGCGATGTGGTCGATTACCGTTCCGTTCCTGATGGGAGGCAGCTTGACCTCCTTGATGGGGGCGTCGGTCATTGGACCCTCCCTCCCAGGATGGCGCAGAGAAGGGCCATTCTGACGGGGACTCCGTTGAAGGCCTGCCTGAAGTATCTGGCATGGGCGGTCTCGTCGACCTCGGGGGCGATCTCGCCGACCCTCGGCAGAGGATGCATGACGATGCAGTCGCTCTTGGCCTCCCTGAGGACGGCGTTGTCGATCCTGTACGTCCCGGCGACCTTGTTGTACTCGGACGGGTCGGGGAACCTCTCCCTCTGGATCCTCGTGACGTAGAGGACGTCCGCATCGGGGATGGCCTCCTCGAGGCAGGCGGTCCTGCACGGGGTGCAGCCCTTCTCCTTCAGATGGGCTATGGTGTCCTCGGGCATCTGGAGGGAGTCGGGAGCGACGAGGGTGAGCTTGGCGCCGAACATCGTGAGGGCGTCGGCGAGGGAATGCACGGTCCTGCCGTACTTCAGGTCGCCGACGAGGACCACGTTGAGTCCTTCCAGCGATTCCTTGGCCTCCCTCATGGTGAAGAGGTCCAGGAGGGTCTGGGTGGGGTGGGATCCGGCGCCGTCGCCGGCATTGATGACCGGATTGACGGAGAACTTGGCCGCCAGCCTGGCGGCGCCTTCGTAAGGGTGACGGAGGACGATGAGGTCGCAGTACGCGTCCACCATCTTGATCGTGTCCGCGAGGGTCTCGCCTTTGGAGATGGAGGTCATGGACATCTCGGAGACGTCTATGACGTCGCAGCCCAGTCTCAGAGCGGCGCTCTCGAAGGAGAGCTTGGTGCGTGTGGACGGCTCGAAGAAGAGGTTGCCGAGTATCTTGCCGTCTAGGATGCGGTCTGTCTTCTCCCCCAGGGCATAGGGCACCATCTTCTCCGCCAGGTCGAGTATCTCGATGATCTGGTCCTTCGAGAGGTCCCTGATGGATACAACGTCCTTGTCGTACAGGTCCATGCTTCCGGCGATGCGTTAGGCCGTATTAAGCATAGACGGGGCAGGAGCGGAGACGATATAGGTTCGAGTAACATATCAGTGAACATGGAGGGCGAAAGATGATATCC
>DATC01000120.1:551-18697 GCA_002504495.1 Methanomassiliicoccaceae archaeon UBA537 | reverse complement strand
CGACGGATGCACCAAGCAGGAGATCTACACCGCCTACAAGCGCAACGCGACCATGGCCGCCAGGATAGACGAGCTGGCGGACGCGGGCCTCGTGAGGAAGGAGCCCGTAGGGTACCGCGGAAGCGGGACCGCGCTCCATCTGACCGAGAAGGGCGCGGAGGTGGCCTGCAGGCTGTCCGAGATCTCCAGGCTCCTCGCGGCCCGAGATCTCCGATCGGAACGGCGGGGACGTCGCCCTCGCGCATTCGGGCGATCCGTCTCCGTGCCGTCCTCTTCTTTTCCGAAGCGCTTCGGTGCCGGGACGAGCGCACCCACGGCGGCCCCTACGGCCAGGATCGGCACGCTCTGCAGGGGGAAGCACAGGAACAGGAGGAGGACGGTCATCAGACCCTTCCTCATGGTTCCGCCGACGAGCGCCGCGGTCGACGCGCAGACGGCGAACATCGGATCGATGCCGAGGAGGAGCGACAGCCCGTAACCGAGAGATATGCCCGAGAAGATCACGGGGAAGAAGTGCCCTCCCCTCCATCCCATGTTCACGCAGAACGCGGTGGCGGCGACCTTCACGAAGGCCGTGGCTATCAGGGTCGCCGCGCCCATTGATATCCATGTCTCGTCCAGGATCTCCGTCTGGGCCTCTCCTGAGAACAGAGTGAGCGGGAGGATCATCCCGCAGACTCCCAGCACTGCTCCTCCGATGACCGCCCTGAGGACGTCCCTGTCGCCCAGACGGTCCGATGCGTTCTCGAACGCCGAATCGAGGATGCGGAACAGCCACCCTCCGCACGCTCCTATGAGGCATACCGGTATCAGAAGGAGCAGCTCGTCGCGCCCGACGGCGATGTCCCCGTATCTCGGCATGGACATCCCTCCTCCGAACACGGAGGTCAGGCCGTGCATCGCGGCCATGGCCCCTATGATCGCGGCGATGTAGACGACGATGCGCATCCTCTTCGACAGGACGAGGTCTCCGCCTTTCCCGCCGTCCTCCGCCACTCCGGCGAACCCGAAGAGGGGGGCGGTGAATATCGCCGACAGGGTGGCGTACATCCCGATGTCCGTGAGGCCCTTGAGATCCCTTCCGAATCCCTTGAAGCGGTCTCCGACCCATGTGCACAGCGCGGCGATGACTCCCGTGAGGCCGGCCTCCGGCCCTACGGATCCTCCGAACACCAGTGGCAGGACGGCTCCGACGGACATGCGTCCCAGACTGTCGTAGCGGTAGCGTCCGTTCCTCTTGACCTCCGCCATGACCGTCGGAAGGTTCTCCGGATAGCGTCCGAACCTCTTGGTGAAGAGCCCTATGACGATGCCTCCGCACACGCAGACGATGAGGGGATACATCGTGCCCAGATGGGACGGGAACTCGTTCCACAGGGCGGATATGCCCACGTTCATGGCGAACAGCACGGCCCAGATGGCGGCGCCGGCGATCATGCCCGTTAGGAGCACGCAAGCGAGGAACATCGCGCCGTTTGCCGCTTCGACTCTGGAGACCATGGTCCGAGTACAGGATGCCGATATAAAAACGGGTTTCATCGGGTGTATGGCAGGGCATTATGATATTCTATATACTATCAGATTATCATTTTGATATAGTGTGATATTATGTGTCATATCATATCCAAGGATGCATGCATCCCTCGCGATCACTACATGTCCCTTCTCCGCGAGTCCCGCGGTTCCGACTTCATCAAGGTGCTGACCGGGATCCGCCGGTGCGGGAAGTCCACGCTCATGAGGATGTTCATCGACGAGCTCAAGGCTTCCGGAGTGCCGGACGACCGGATCCTGTTCCTAAATCTGGACGATGCGGGCGCGGGGATCGAGTCGTTCCGCGATCTCGTGGATCGCGCGGAATCGGAGCTGGGCGATGTCGGGGGTGCGTTCATCCTCCTCGACGAGGTGCAGAGCGTTTCCGAATGGGAGCGCGCCGTGTCGACGTTCCATATCCGCGGAGCGGACGTGTACATCGCGGGGTCCAATTCCGAGATGCTCTCCTCGGAGATAGCCACCAGGCTGTCCGGGAGATGCCTGGAGATCCGCATGCAGCCCCTGGTCTTCTCCGAATACGTCAGATTCAGAGAACCTGGAGATCGCGAGAGGCTGTTGGAGGACTACATCCGCTACGGCGGATTCCCAGCCGTGTCCCTGGCCATGGATCGGATGCCGGCCTTGGTCGACGGCATCCTGGACGGCATCTACAGCACGGTGTTCAACAAGGACGTCGCAGGCAGGCACGAGATCCGCGGCAATGCTCTGATACGGCATCTCTGCGACCACCTCATGAGGAACATCGGCGACCGCGTTTCCGTCAGAGGCGTCGCGAGATATCTGACAAGCAAGGGGATGAAGACCCAGCCTCCGACGGTCGACCAGTACCTCGGCTTCCTGGAGGACGCTCTCCTGTTCCTCAGGGCCAGAAGGCTGGATTCGAAGGCCAAGGAGTACCTCAGGACGACGGACAAGTTCTACGTAGCCGACCTGGGCATCCGCCACTGCAGGGTCCCGTTCCGTCCGGAGGATCTCGACGGCATCATGGAGAACGTAGTGTACAACGAGCTCGTGTACCGTTTCGGGAGCGTCGCGGTCTGCGCCGTCGACGGATACGAGGTGGACTTCGTGGCGGATCCCATGGGATCGCCGTCGTACTATCAGGTGTCCGTCAGCATCCTCGACCCGGCTACGAGGGAGAGGGAGCTTCGTTCGCTGAGGGCGATAGGGGACAACTATCCGAAGACGGTGATCGTCTACGACAGGTTCCCGATGGCGGACATCGACGGCATCCGCGTCGTCGGCATGCTGGACTGGCTCATGGAGTCCGCATGACGCGTCGGGACCGGTCTTCCGACGGCGCCGAACGACCGCCTTCGGAATTTCGAACGAATACTGATTTTCAAATAACTTATTTACGAATAAGTGATTTATGAATCGATGACCGTCATCGACTTCATCGGCCGCGAGAAGGAGCTCGACGCTCTGGAGAGGGAGTACTCCAAGCCAGGATTCGGCATGTTCGTGCTGTACGGCCGCAGGAGGGTCGGCAAGAGCACCCTGATCAGGAGGTTCATATCCGACAAGAGGGCCGTGCACGTCACAGGCGTGAAGTCGGATTATCGGAGGAACGTCATGGCGCTGAGGGCCTCCGTCCCGGAGCGGTACAGGAGCTCGGCCGAGATGACTCCCGAGGACGTCCTCGGGGCATGGGCCTCGATGTCCTCCGACGGCAGGCTCGTCGTAGCGATCGACGAGTACCCCTATCTGGCGAACGCGTTCCCGTCGTTCTCCAGCGTGCTCCAGAACCATATCGACGACGTGTTCTCCGGATGCGACGTCTTCATCATCCTCTGCGGCTCGTCGATCGGCGCCATGGAGGACGGCGTCCTCGGCTACGAGAGCCCTCTGTACGGAAGACGCACGTCGCAGATGCTCATGGCCCCTCTGACGTATCTCGAGGCGGTGCCGTTCCTGAAGGGGTTCGATCGTTCCGAATGCCTCCGCATATACTCGATGGTCGGCGGCATTCCCGCGTATCTGCTCATGTTCGACCCGTCGAAGGGGATCGACCGCTGCATCGCCGATCTCTTCCTCTCGGACACGGCGTTCTTCAGGATGGAGCCCGAGTACATGCTGAGGGAGGAGCTGAGGGATCCCTCCTCCTATTCATCGGTGATCGCGGCAATGGCTTCGGGGAAGTTCAGGCTGAGCGAGATCGCGGACGAGGCTTCGATGGATTCGGCCGCGGCATCGGCCAAGCTGTCGCAGCTGATGAGGCTGCACATAGTCGAGAAGGTCGTTCCGTACGGGGAGAAGTCGGGCAGGAAGACGGGATACCGTCTCGCGGACAACATGTTCCGCTTCTGCTACCGCTTCATCATCGGTTCGTATGTTCCGTTCACGCAGGAGGAGGAGGCCTCCTCCTTGAGACGCATAGAGAACGGGATGCCGGCGTACATGGGGCACGTGTTCGAGGACGTCTGCAGGACGTATACGAGACGGAACCTGGGGTGCAATGCCGTCGGGACATGGTGGGGCGCCGATCCCGCGACGAGATCATCTGCGGAGATAGACGTCGTCGGCTGCGATATCGACGATCCGGACGCGCCGGTGCTGTTCGGAGAGTGCAAGTGCACTAGATCTCCGGTGACCATCGATATCCTGGACGATCTGATGAAGGCATCCCTTCTCGTGCGGTGCAGGGAGCGCAGATACGTCCTGTTCTCCGCAGGCGGCTTCTCGGAGAAGGTCGTCGAGGCGTCGGAGAAGGGTCCGGTGACCCTCGTGTCCATGGACGACCTGTATTCCGGGAGGCGATGCGCCCGAGGTCGCGCGTCCATCCAAGGTTTATTATCTGGAACGCTATAGCCGATTATGGTTCCCAAGAGCAAGATCGACGAGATTCTGGACGGCTACGACACCAGCGACCTCACGATCGCCACGCTGTGCTCGCATTCATCGCTCCAGATCTTCCACGGTGCCAGGAAGATGGGGTTCAAGACGCTGGGCCTCACCATCACCCACAGCACGAAGTACTACGACGCCTTCCCCCTGGCCAAGCCCGACGAGATCCTGAGGTACAAGGACTTCGACGACTTCGAGGAGCGCACAGGGGAGCTTCTGGACCGCAACGTCATCATCATCCCGCACGGGTCGTTCGTGGAGTACATGGGGCCCCGCAGATTCGCGGACATGCCGGTTCCGTCCTACGGGAACAGGGCGGTGCTCGGATGGGAGTCGGACAGGGACAAGCAGAGGGAGTGGATCACGGGCGCAGGTGTCCCCATGCCCAAGCTCATCACCGATGCCAGGGAGATCAACGAACCCGTCATGGTCAAGTACCATGGAGCCAAGGGCGGAAGGGGGTACTTCATCGCCATGGACTACCCCGACTTCAAGATGTCCATCGACCAGAGCCAGCCCTACACGATACAGGAGTACTGCCTCGGAACCAGGTACTATCTCCACTTCTTCTACGATCCGTTCAAGACCGACGGCTACAGGTGCGAGCAGGGCGGCTCTCTCGAGCTCATGTCCATCGACAGGCGCGATGAGTCCAACATCGACGAGATGTACAAGCTCGGATCCATCGACGAGGCCAGGAGGCACGGGCTGTACCCGTCGTTCGTGGTCACCGGGAACACCGCGGCCGTCCTGAGGGAGTCGCTTCTTCCGAAGGCGTTCGAGATGGCGGAGGCCGTCGTCAACAAGTCCTACGAGCTCTTCGGAGGGATGTGGGGGCCGTTCTGCCTGGAGACCGTCGTCTCCGACAAGCTCCAGTTCAAGGTCTTCGAGATCTCCACCAGGATCGTCGCGGGCACCAACCCCTTCATCTCGGGGTCCCCGTACGCCGACCTCATCTATCCCGGTCTGAGCACCGGCGCCAGGCTGGCCATGGAGATCAGGGACTCCATCCAGCAGGGCCATCTCAAGGACATCATGTCCTGAGCAGGGGCATCGCCCGGGCCGATCCCCGGGCATCCCCGACGTTCCTCGCATTCTATTTATCGCATCGCGCGCATGCGAGCGCATACAGAGGAACATCCATGGCATCCAAGAGGATACAGCAGGTCCCGCCTTCGGGAACCATAGCCATCTCGAATCTGGTCAGCCAGATGAAGGCCGAGGGAGTGGACGTAGTATCGTTCTCCCTCGGAGAGCCCGATTTCACCACGCCCGCCAACATCATCGATTCGTGCTGCGGAGCGCTCCACGACGGATTCACCCATTATACGCCATCCATGGGGATCCCCGAGCTCAGGGCCGCGGTATCCGACTTCGAGAACACCGACGGGGTGCCCTGCAAGCCGGCCAACGTCCTGATCACCCCTACGAAGCAGGCCATCTTCATGGCGGCCCTGGGATTCATCGATCCCGGGGACGAGGTCATCCTTCCCGATCCCTGCTGGGTGTCCTACGAGGCCGTCATCCGTTTGGCAGGGGGGGTCCCGGTATACGTCCCGACGAGGTACGAGGACGATTTCATCATCGATCCCGCCCTCGTGGAGGCCGCGGTCACGCCCAGGACGAGGATGATCGTCATCAACACCCCGTCCAATCCGACCGGGGCCGTGATCCCGAAGAAGGTCCTCGAGGAGATCGCTGACATAGCGATCAGGCACGACCTGCTGGTCATGTCCGACGAGATCTACGAGCACATCATCTACGACGGCGAGCATGTCTCTATCGCATCCCTTCCAGGGATGTTCGAGCGCACCATCCTTGTGTCCGGCCTTTCCAAGACCTACGCCATGACCGGATGGAGGCTCGGATGGGCGGTGGCCTCCGAGGAGAACATCAAGGTCCTCAACAAGCTCCAGTCCCATTCGATCTCCTGCTGCGTGTCCTTTGTCCAGAAGGCCGCCGTCGAGGCCCTGAGGGGTCCCCAGGACTCCAGGCGCGAGATGGTCGCGGAGTTCAGGAGGAGGAGGGACCTGTGCCTCGACCTCATCTCCGAGATCCCCCAGCTGGAGTGCAACGTGCCCCAGGGGGCGTTCTACGTCTTCCCGAAGTACTCGGTCGACATGCCGTCCGCCAAGCTGGCGGAGGTCCTTCTGAGGGAGGGGCATGTCGCGGTGACCCCCGGAACCGCATTCGGCCCCGGAGGAGAAGGCTTCCTCAGGATATCCTATGCGACGTCCGAGGATCAGATAAGGGAAGGCTTCGACAGGCTGAAGAACGTCCTGTCGAAGCTCTGATTCTATCGGAGCGGGGTCCGGGTCGGACTCCGCTCCTTCATGCATCTTCGGATTCCCTCCCCTCTTTTCAAGTCGCTGTCGCAGAGGGTCTCCTAGGGAACGTCCATTATGCTGTTCATCTGCTCGAGGCACTCTGCAATGCGGACGCCCTTGCTGGTGAGCTTCAGGATCGTGGTCCCCGACAGGCCGGACCTGCTCTGAGTCAGAAGCCCCATGGACTCCAGCTCGTCGAGCCTCTTGGGCATCTGCGCATTGCGGGAGGTGGCTTCGTACAGCTCCGTCTTCATGCAGCCCGGATTCCTGTAGATGAACAGGATGGTGGCTATCACATGTTTCCTGTCGAGGATCTCGTAGGCGCTCACGCCTCCTTCCTCCTTCTCAGTATCGCTACTGCGGCGATCAGGACGATGCAGATGGCGATGGCGATCGGCAGCATCGGGAATCCAGCCTCCTTATCGTCGGAGGTCGGTACAGATTCGGCCATGATCAGGACGTTGCCGTCCACTGACAGGATGCGGATGCTCCCTTCGATGAAGGCAGATCCGGTGATGTCCTCGTACGTCATGTACGCCACGGCCTTAACCCCGCCTCCGGAGACGGATTTCAGAGGGAGCTCCAGGGACGACCCCTCCATGACCCATTCGGGGAGTCCGACCGTCTCGACGCCGTCAAGGTGCGCTACGACCCTGAAGTATTGCCTGTATCCGGAGAGGAATACCTCCATGTCCTTGTCCACGGAACCGATCGAGAACTCGTATCTCCCGTCGCCGAGGTCCCTTCTCTGGAGGGAGGTCCCGTCGGTCGATGTTGCCGCAAGGCCTGACAGGTCGAATCTGAATCCGTCCCTCGTGCCTACGACGAAGGAGAACGGGGATCCGTCCTCTGCTATCATGCCGTCGCAGGACACGTCGAGCCCCGATACCGGATGGACGAGGACGCAGTGCGTCTCCGTCTCCGGTACAGGGGGCTCGCAGCGGATCCACTTGGGATAGATCTCGATCTCCTGCATATCGCTCGTGAACCTGAACGTCGTGTTTTCGGTGTACGGCACAGTGCATACGCGGTCCATGTACCATCCGCCGAACTCGTAGCCGTCTCTGGCCGGATCGACGGACGGGACAGGAGCCGCGTATCCGGAGCCGGCCTGGACGGTCGTGTATCCGGTGAATTGGACGTACTGGTACCCCTCTCGGTGTCGTACATGAACTTGACGTAGCAGGACGTCTTGATCGGATTGACATGCACTATCATCATCGTGGTCTTGGCTTCTCCGTTCACCACCGCGTCCTCGCGGACGAAGACGGGGAACGAGCTGAACGGGGCGTTCGCCCCTGGATCCATCCTGAAAGACGGGGTCGCCTCCTTCGATGTCCATGCGTCCGGGTCGTCGAGCCCCTCATAGGAGTAAGCGACCGTCCACGATATCTCGGAGTACGACACAGGGTTGTAGCTCCGGTCCTCCAGGTTCAGCGTGTACCCGTAGCAGTACCATTCCCTGATGCCCGATGCATCCGCATCGCTGTCGTCGATGACTAATGTGCATGCGATTGTCGATGCGAGCATCGTCAGGGCGGCGATGGCCAGGATTCTGCAGCGTACGTCCATCCGATCGCCGACCGTTCCTCACGGGTTGGTGGTGATGGTCGGATCCAGATCCGCGTGGTAGATGTTGCCCACGATGAAGATCTGGATGGACTTCGTCACCGTCTTCTCCTGTCCGTTCGTAGCGTAATGGTAGGTCATGTCCACCTTGTAGGTTCCGAGGCCGAGGTCGGAGCTGTTCATGGTGAACTTCATGGTCTTGCCGTCCGTGTCAGTCCCATCGGCTGATACGGTCAGAGACTCGGAGGATGTGCCGTTCCAGACTACTGCGCTGATGTAGGTGGCACCGTCAATGTACTTCTCGTCCATGACGGCAGTGACAGTGATCTTGTCGCCGGTCTTGATGATGGCGTATCCGGGATCTTCGACACCGGTCTTGTCGGTGGTGTACTTGAAGTTGCTGACGGCCTTGTCGCCTATCGTGTAGGAGACTTTCTCCGATAGGACCTTGCCTCCCAATACGGCGTATACCATGAACGAGCCGTTGCTCTGCGCGGGATCGACGGCCAGCTTGCCCCCGATCTTCTTGTCGGATGTGATCGACAGTCCTGCAGGCAGGCCTGTTGCGAAGAACTCGTATCCTCCGAGGAGTTTGTCGCCGTCTTTCACGGAGATGCCGAGGGCATAGGACGTCTCATATGCGAACGACGTCCTTCCATCCGTCACTCCGTCTATGACGATCTTTCCGCCAGAGGAATACTGGGAGCATACATTGGCGGCCCATACGAACTCCTGTTCGGCGGTATTGCCGTTGAACGTTTCAACGATCTTGACCTTCACCAGGATGGTCGTGTCATTGAACGCCTTCGTGCTCTCGACCCTCATATCGTATATGCCGTTGGCCGCGTCCGTCTCGGTGATCGTGACGCTTGCTTCATCGATGGGGGTGGCGGTAGCGACCTTGGGCCCCGATTCCTGTGCAGCGAATGTGAGAGCCTCGCCCCACGCCTGGTCATCGTCTTTCTCAGCGACATAGAGCTTGACGGTAGCATCCGCAGAGAATGCGGTTCTGTTGAATTCGATCTGCGCGCTCACGCCGCCTGCGGTCTCGACTGCCGCGGAGGAGGTTCCGATGATGTATCTCGGATCGTCTGCAGTTCCTGTTCCGGGGCCGGTTCCGCCCGTCGCCGCCGGTATCAATGCCGCGGCGATCATTACAGCCGCCAGGAATACGGCGGCTATCGTCATTCTTCCTTTCATGTTTGCATCTCCGTTGCATAACGGTAAGTCGTTTGTCTCAATGCGCCTACAAGGCGCGTGTTGAGCGTCATAGCTCCACCGCCGACACGATGTCCGATACGATGGTCACGGATACCGAGACCCTCCAGGCCTTGCCGTGCACGTCCTTCAGGAAGAGGTGGTCGATCTCCACCGTCCCGGTAAGCACCGGTCCGCTCACGACAACCGATCCGTCCCCATGGAACGATACAGTGGCTCCGCCGACATGGAACGTCGTGTCGACCCAATCCACCACGGTATCCACGGTGTACTCGTTGTCCGGCGTCTTGCCGAAGAATCCTGCGACCGTCAGGCCGTGCACGTCGTTCGATTCCAGCTTGAGGATGAGGCGCACGGTCCAATCAGTGGTGATGTTGATCGACACGGAGGCGTCTCTCATCAGCACGCCGTCCACTATCCATCCGTAGACCGTCTCCGTCCCGTTGTACGACAGCGTCACGGATGCTCCTGCGGGTGCAGTGTATCTGTTGGGATGGCCGACCACCTCGGCGAGCGTCTTGCCGTCGACGGACACCGATATCGAATCCGCTCTGAATCCGTCCACATCGATCAGGAGGCCCCAGCGGGCCACGAGGTTCAGCTCATCGCCCTGGATGCCGTTGTTCTTCAGGAGATCGGAATCGATGGAATCGATCTTCGGGATGCCTCCCAGGCTCCACCCGTCGAAGCAGCGGCCGTCGCCGTCGGCAGGAGCGAATCCTCCGACCTCGGCGGGATCCGAGCCGTAGACGTACTGCGTGGGCGCACCGTCCACTGCGGGATCGTAGGTGATCCTGAACGTCCTCGGGGTCCCCTTCACGTACAGGTCCATGGATGAACCGTCTCCATCGCCCAGCGGCACCGAGGCGGTCCTGTCGGACAGATCCTCCTTCAGATACCATCCGTCGGCACGGTATCCGTAGGGGATTCCGAACAGTTCGGTGCTCCAGGCCTCGCCGTAGCGGAGCTCCCTGGTTCCGAGATCCTCGGACGAGCCGCCGATGACGATCTTCGCCGTCACCGTGTAGACGTCGCGATCGTGGTAGGCCACGAGGACGAGGTCGGAGGAGGCCTCCCCTTCCAGCTTCTCTCCCGGATGTCCCGTGGAGACATGGAATCCGTCGGGGACCTTCTCGAGGTCGACGGAGACCCTGGTCCCGGCCTTCGCCGCGCGATAGAGCGTCTCCGCGACGTATCCGGTGCCGTCCGCCGTCTGACGGTTCAGCACCACGGTGTAGCCGACCTCCTCGTTAAGCCATACGGCCTTCAGCAGCTCCATCCCGATCTCGGCCTCGAAGATGTCGCTCTTGTACTGCCTGATGCTCCCGTCGTTGTCGAGCCATTCCCAATGGGAGAACGTGTAGTCGTCCTTCCCGTTCAGTTCGGGGAAGCGGTACGTTCCGCCGTACGAGACCTGCATCGTGCTGTCGGTCTGGTTTTTCAGACCCGGGGCTCCTCCGTCGAACCTGACGGTCCACGTCTTCGGCCCGAAGCCGTCCAGGATCACGGTCGTCGCCTTGGCGGGCATCGCGAACGTAACGCATCCGTCCGTCTGCGTCAGCTTCGCATCGTCCGACCGGGCGGTGCCGTGGTCGTATCCCTTCGAGGGGAGCGTCACCTCCACATCGGCGTCGGCCACGGAGTAGCACGGGTATCCGACGATCTTCCTGTCCAGCTCCTTGCCGTTCCCGTCCTTGACGACGATCGAGAACAGATCCAGGGTCCACGACGATCCGTTCTGGACGAGCAGCCCCTCCTTGACAGCGAGCCAGGTGCCGTCCTTCTGCTGGATGAGGAGGTCGTAGTACCCGGTCTCGACGCCGGTGTTGTGGAAAACCGATCTGCCGTCGGAAGTCTCCAGGAAGGCCAGGGACCTCTCGCGCGAGCCGGACGACAGCTTCAGTTTGGCATCCGGGGCGGGGGACCCGTCGATCGTCAACGAGACCGAGGCTGTGTACAGTCCGCCGAGGCGGACGTACAGAAGGCAGTTGCCTTCGACGGTCACCGAGCAGGTGTTTCCGTTCTGAGCGAGTCTCCCCTCTCCGGAGAGCTCCCACGACTTCAGGACGTACGGGCCCTCGGGGACGTACTCGAAGGTCAGGACGGCGCCGTACGGCACGTCGCGGATGGCGGATCCTTGAACCTTGGATTCTTTGCAGAGGATTCTTCCTCCTGCAGGGTTCTGCACATGGACCTCATAGGTCATGAGCTTCCAGCAGGTCTCGAGCACCAGCTCGTTGCCTTCTATGGGCACGTCCCCCTCGGATGTCGCGAGGACGAACACGCCGTCCTTGAGCTGGAACGACAGCACGGATCCGGCCACGACGCCGTGGTAGGCTCCGTCCGCACCCTTGAACCTCCACTCGTCGAGATGGTATCCCACGGTGGTCGCGTTGCTGGGCGTGAACGCGAATATGCCGGACGTCTCGTAGACGAGGAACTCCCTGGGCGCGTTGATGGCGATGTCTCCGAATCTGCGGTCCTCCGCGATAGCGGGGAAGCCGTCCTCCGATAGCACGAACGCGCTGTTCAGCTTCACCGAGAGCGCGGTTACGGCGCAGTCGGCCAGCAGCGCATGGTCCTTGGGGGACGACAGCTCCATGTCCCCGTAGATGTACCTTTCGGAGGACTCGTCGGCGAGCCTCCATCTGACGAACTTCATCCCCTGCTGCTCGGCGATGGATACGGCCTTCTTTGTCAGGGAATCGAAGTCGGACCCGTCCGGGCTCTTTCCGAGGGAGTACACGTTTCCGTACTCGTAGTTCAGGGTTCCGATCACGGTCTCGATCGTTCCTTTGACGAATACGAAGCTGACCTCCACGGAGTCGCCCTTCCAGCCCGCATAGAATGTCGTGTCGCCGGAGATGTCCTCGTAGCGGAGCCCGTCTCCGTCCTGCCGGACGAAGGCCGGCACGGTCGCATCGGGGTCTTTGAACCAGTCTACGAACGAGAATCCGTCGCGCACGGGATCAGAAGGCTTGAACACCCTGGATCCGGACGGGTAGTCCGCGTAGTCGGTCAGGGTCTTTCCGTTCATGAGGTCGAAAGTGACCGTGAACTTGTAGCCTGCGTACACGGTCCTGTCGTGTACGACGGGGTTGCTGAGATTGAATGGGTTTTTCAGTGTCCTGTCCTGGAACCAGCCTATGAAGCAGTCTCCGGTGACAGGGACCATGGACGAGGGGATCGTGGATCCGCTCGCTATCGAGATCGTCTTGGGGATCTCGATCAGCGACCCGTTCTCCGTCATGTAGTCGATGAACGTGATGTTCACCATCTCCACCTTGTCGGTGGTGACCGTGACCTTGAACGGGATGGAGGTCCCGTCCATGCCTTCGAGGACGAAGTGCAGCTCGGCGATCTCTCCGCCGGTCGCGCCGTAGAGCTCGAAGACCACGGTGGAGTTGAACGATCCGGTCAGGGTTCCGATCACCATGTTGGCAGACGGATTGGCTGCATCCGCCAGAGGGTGCGCCCATCCGAGCGTCCCTTCGGTGTTGATCCCGGGGGCGATCGTGATGCCGGAGCCTGTCATGCCCTGGAGGTCGAACGACTTGAGGATGAGTTTGTACTCGTAGAACGACTTGGGAATCACGAATCCGCCGGTGCCGCGTCCGTCGCAGACGGCTATAGGCACTTCGTAGTCTCCGCCGATGCCTCCGGGAACCTCCGTGTAGACGTCCAGGCGGACGTCTATGCGGTTCTGGTAGATGTATCCAGTATCGCCGCCGTCCAGTGTGACCTGGACCGCTTCCACGAAGCTGAGGTCGATCGATCCCGCGAGCCCCGTGTACCTGATGCCGGCGTGCTCGAGTTTGAACGCTATGCCGGTGCAGTCCTTTCCGCCGACTCCTTCTATCTCCACCGAGCTGTCCAATCCGTGGATCACGACGCCGCCGTCGCCGAAGGCGAGGCAGTTCGTCTCGGCGTATCCCATGGTCAGACGGAACTGGGTTCCGGACTGGTCGGGTGCGCCCGATACGAGCGTCATCCTGCTGGTCTGACCCGAAGCCACGGAGTGGCCCGTGTAGACGAGGCGCGTTCCCGACGACAGCCTAGGCATGGATTCGATCACGGTGTTGCTGCCGGTTCCCGCCACGGCGACCAGCGTGGTCGTGCGGAGCACGGCTCCGGAGATGAACCAGCATCTGCAGTCGGAGATGTCCTGGGTGTCGGCGAGGGAGTACGATCCTCCCCTCTCCACCACGAATCCTCCCTCCGACTGCACCGAGCCGGAGGCAAGGGCCCCGTAGTAGAGCTCGGACGGCGCTATGGAGAGGACGGTGTATCCGAAGACCTTTCCGTATGCTCCCTTGAACGCTATATCGAACGACACGCCGTCGTTCAGACGGATGACGTTCCTGGGGTTCGATTCGCTGGTGTCGTTGCCGACTCCGTCCGCTCCGGTGGTCCGGCTGTGGTATTCCGATATGTCGTTGGTCCCCGCATCGAGATTCAGGCGGGTCCCGTTCGAAAGGGTGAGGGACGATATGTTGTTGAGGCTGTACTTGGTCGATGCCTGCGACGATGTGCCGTCGGCTCTTCCGGTCAGCTCGAGATGGGACGAGACGATGAGGACGCTGTCCGCATTCTGGACCGATGCCATCACGGTTCCGGATGGCATATCCTGGATGAGCACGGTCTTAATGCCGTCCACGAGGCACGAGTGCCCGCTTCCGAAGACGGATCCGCCTATGGATGCGCCGTTCCCGCCGTAGATCTCGACACGGGACAGGCCGCTCACCTTGATCTCTTCGAACTCCTCCTTGGACTCGACCTTTCCGACGTCGGCTCCTCCGAAGACGGACATCCCGATCGCGGCGGCCCCTTCGATCATGACCTTGGTGTTGCCCCAGGTCATCCCCTTGAAGCCGCCTCCGTAGACGCTTCCGGCCACGGTGCCGCCTTGGATGCGGATGACCGTTCCGTACTCCTTCGACGAGCTTCCGTCGTCCCCGAACGCGCTGGACCCGTAGACGCTGCCCTTCACCAGGCCGGCGTCCATGTTCAGTTCGCGACGCCCTTCGGTGGATTGGTTGCCCGCGGTCCCCAGGCCTCCCGAGAACACGTTTCCTTCGATGGTGCATTCCCCGATGTCGACACTGATGTCGCCGATCGTGCGGCTCTGCTCTCCGCCACCGTAGACGCTTCCTCCGACTGACGGCCCGTACGTTCCCGCGCCTATGGTCACACGGACGTTCGCCGATACGGTCCTTCCAGCGACATCGTCGCCTTCCAGGCCCATGCCGCCTCCGTAGACGGAGCCCGATACGCGACCGTTTCCTATCGATACGGACGTGTCGCCCGCCACGGATGTGGCGCCTATCGCGCCGCCTCCGTAGACGGAGCCGTCCACCGTCCCGTTCTGGACCGACACCGTGCGCGACGAATCGGCGGACGCGGATGAGCTGGATGCGAATGCGCTGTAGTCGAATCCCGTGTCGAACACGACGGAGGATCCGGTTCCGAACCAAGGCACGTAGCGTATCGCGCCTGATCCGTCCATGCAGATGATGCTCGTCCATTCGAGGTAATCCTCGCTTCCGCTGCCGGAGAGCGACGATGCCGAGATCCCTTTTCCTCCAGCGAAGACCGATCCGCCCACATGCGCTCTTCCGTCGACGGATATCGAGATGCTCTCCGCATCGACGGCTGCGACGTCCTTCAGATAGGATGTTCCGATGGGCTTTCCCGAGAGGCCCCCCCTTGTCGTTGTAGGAGCTGATGACGGGCGTGCTCTGCCCTCCTCCGTACACGCTTCCTAGGACGGAGGCGTCTCCGGAGATCTCTATGGATACGGATTCCGCCGTGACCTTCGAGCATCCGGTGGTGTCGGCGAATCCGCTCCCGTCGTAGCTGCCGAGGCTTCCGTCGGTGCCGTGCAGCACCTTGTCGAAGCCTCCGCGTCCTCCCCCGTAGACATCGCCGAGGATCTCGCCGCCGGTGACGGCTATGGAGATCTTCGTGGATTCGGATCCGACCGCTCCTCTGAAGCCTCCTCCGTACACGTATCCTACGGTTCCGCCTTCTACGGCGATCCTTATGTCGCCCGTGACGGTGGATTTGAGGCTGGGGGATCCCCATGTATCGTATCCTCCTCCGAGTAGCATCGCCACCTTGGCGGAGTCCGCGACCCTGATGTCCACGTTGTTTACATTGCTCCCCTTGCTGGCACCGTCGGTGATCCCGCCGCATGCTATGTGCTTGACTACGGCGCTCCCGGAGATCTCCAGGTTCGCGTCGCCTATCTCCGTCTGCCCCCTGCGTCCTCCGCCCTGGACGTCCCAGACCTCGGTGTTTCCGGTCAGGAGGATGTTGGTCGATACCGCGACGCTCCCGCCGTTGTTTCCGTTCGATCCGCCGGTGATGATGGTGGACTCCGTCAGCTTAGGGGCCACGGACCAGGCGTTGCCCAGGGACGTCTCCTCGTAGTAGTCTCCGGGCATGGACAGCGATACGGCGAAGATCCATGTCGATCCGCCTATGCTCTTCGCGCCGTTGGCGGAACCTCCGGCCAAAGTGTCGAGGATGGTGACGTTGCGGAGCACAGTTCTGCAGTCTCCCGCTATGTATCCGCCGTTGGGTCCTGATCCGCCGAACACGTTGCCGTAGATTCCGGAATGGACCACCAGGTCCGTGCTTCCGCACCAGACGCTGTTCGAAGCCGATCCCCCGTACAGCTGCGGATAGCTCGTGACCGCCGTGGACGAACCGGTGTCGATGCCGGTTCCGAGGACCAGGGTGTGGCCGTTGGCGAACAGTCCTCCGGATCCGTCGCCGTGGTTGGGCGAGTGCGTTCCTCTCAATGCGAGGTTGTCTATCGTCGCGTTCGCGTTGAACGAATGGTTGGATCCGCCGAGGTTCAGGATCGAAGTCTTCGATTCCCCGCGTATGGTGACGGGATTGTCGACGGAGGCCGGCAGGTCGACGCTGTATCCGGATGCTATCCTGATGATGTTGGTGTACTGGTTCCCGCCGTCCGCTCTGCTCAGGGCGTCGCTCAGATTCCAAGAAGAGTATACGAGTGCCGTGTAGTTGAGCAGCTTCCACGTGGCGTACAGGTGGACGGTCCTCGTCTCGGCGGGTCTTATGATGTCTCCGGGGTCCACGATCTCCTCGAATCCCGTTCCGGATTCTCCGAAGCCGCTGTAGTATCCCCATCCGCAGAACACCTCGGTCTTTCCGACCGTGTAATCCGTTATCGGATTCCAGTCGTCCGGTTCGTATTCGGCGATCCCTCCCGATTCCTTCACGGTGCCTTTCCAGAACTGGGGGTTGTATTCGGTGGACACGAACGATCCGTGATAGCTCACCTCGAACGTCCTGTCGGAGCCGTCGTTGCTGTGGTATACCACATCGTACGCGCTTCCGTTGTACGACTCCGCTCCGAGTCCGGCGGGCAGGTTCGGAACGACGATGGCGAGGAGCAGCACCGCGACCAGCGCGAAGGACAGCGCCCGTCTTCTCTTCGATGCCGGGAGACGCGCGGTATGCCTTATGCGGCATCCGTCATCCGTTCTTCCGATTGCAACTTTTGCAGTCATCCCATCGCCTCGAGGTTTCTGATCAATTCTGTTCATTCTCGCATGCTGTCCATGCGATCGCGCTTGTATTCGCGGAATCCCTCTGATTCGCATACGGTTTATAACAGGTCTTGCGTTTCATGGTTGAAGAAATGAATATCTTATTTCGTCAATAGGCAGAAATATGAATTCCCGTCAAATGTTCTATATAAGACTCTAACTACATATTATATGTAAAATATAGAACATAGAATCGGCAGGAATGCCGAAAGGTATGTTAGGAACCCATCTGAACGGCGTTAAGGTCCCGCCAGACCAGATTTCTGTTCGGAATCAGCACCGCGCATGTTTTAACTACGAGCGGGGGATAACCGCTTGGAAGCCCCAATGGGCTCGGGAGATTAGCATGAGCAGGATGCTTTACACCGTCGGACCGGTCTACGTGGCCCCCGACACCCTCGAATCGATGGACAGGCCTATGATCACCCACCGCTCCGCGGAGTACAAGGAGCTCCACGCCGACATCGTCGAGAAGATCAAGAAGACGCTCAACACGGACATGGACGTCTTCCTCGTCTCCGGCTCTGCCACCGTCTTCAACGAGGGCGCCGTCAGGAACGGCGTCCAGGACAGGATGCTCGGCATCACCAACGGATCCTTCGGAAACAGACTGATCGAGATCGGAGAGCTCAACAAGAAGGACGTCGAGATCCGCTGCAAGGTCNNGCTCGGCATCACCAACGGATCGTTCGGGAACAGGCTCATAGAGATCGGGGAGCTCAACGGGAAGACCGTGGACAAGGTCCAGGTCCCCTGGGGCAAGGCCATGAGGCCCGAGGACATCGACGGCAAGGTCGGAAAGGACACCGAGGCCGTCTGCTGGTGCGCCAACGAGTCGTCCACCGGAGTCACCAGCGACAGCATCGCGCTGTCCAAGGCCGTGTCCGAGCAGAACCCCGACGCGCTGAAGATCATCGACGCCGTCACCGCCATGTACGTCTCCGAGATGCATATCAAGGACATCGACGCCGACGCCATCGTGTTCGGCAGCCAGAAGGCCCTGGCTCTGCCGCCCGGACTCGCGCTGATGCTGTGCTCCGAGAGGATG